>JBLHNG010000065.1:0-18815 GCA_047621685.1 Myxococcota bacterium
CGTCGTAGAGGGTGCAGAAGGCCGTCGAGACGTCCTCGGTGTAGCTGCTCTTGGAGTAGCAGCCGAAGCTCATCATCATCGTCAGGGTCAGCAGTCGCTTCATCGGTCTCTCTCCGGGGGCTGTCCGTGAATTATCCACACACCATCTCACATGGAGACTCTTCCTCAAGTGCGGCATCTCGAAGGTCATCACAGGATGCCTCGGACAGCGCCTTGATGCAGCGCCGGGCATCGGCGCCAGAGTAATCACAGCCCGTGGCGGCGACCCGATCATCCTCTAAAGCTGTCACCGTCTCCAGGCACTGATCGTAGGAGTCCGAGAACGCCGCCAGCAGATCGCAGTGATCGTAGAGATCGCACTCCGATGCCGCCAGCTGTGCGGGGAACTTCTCTCGGCTGACGGTGCAGCCGATGAGCAGGCCTGTGAGGGTGAGGAGGGAGATCCGGTCGAGCAAGCAGGCTCCGTGTGCGCTGGTGTCGTAACATCGGGCCACTGCGAGGGTCGATATGGTTCGGGTTCTGATCACGCGGGCGGTGGCGTCACCGATGGACTCGCTGCTCACTGCGGGCGGGGCGCAGCCGGTTCATGTGCCGCTGCTCTCACTGCGAACGACGGGAGCTGCACCGCCCGGAGGACGGCCCGACCTTGTGCTCGTCACCTCTTCCGCGACCGCTGCCGCAGTGCCGAACCTCGCCGAGATCCTCAGCGGCGCGCCCGTGGTGTCCGTCGGCGGCAAGACCGCGGCATCACTGCGTCAGATCGGTGTCACCGTGACTGCAACGGGGTCAGCCGGCGGAGCATCGGCGGTGGTGGAGGTGACCCGACGCGTGGTCGCCCAGGGCATCGAGCAGGTGTGGGTCATCGGGGCGCGCACACTCTCCCCGCAGCTCTCCGCCGCCCTCGATGAGGCTCCATGGACCCCGATCCGATGGTCGGTCTACGACAACCATCCCCCTGACGGGGTGGGCGAGGCCCTGTCCGCGGCGCTTCCGGTGGACGTGATCACCTTCGCCAGCGGTTCCGCGGCCCGGACGTTTGCGCAGCATGCCCGACCCGGTGGGGCGAGGGTGGTGGTCATCGGCCCCTCGACTGCCCAGGATGCCCGGCGCGCAGGGCTCCCGGTTCACGCTGTCGCAGCAACGCCCACGATGGAGGCATTGGTGGCTGTGGCGCTGGCTTCTGTGGGTGGCTGACTGGAGTGCCGGGGGTCAGGTGGCTGCCGTTCGAGGGACTGCACTTCTTGTGTTGAGTGCCCGCATTGCGGCCGCTCTCCTGGGCTACCCACCTTGTGGCCCCACCCCGACACCCACGATTCGACTTACCGGCAGTGCAGTCGGGTGAGGTCCTTCGTGAGGTTCTTCTGGTGGCTCTCCAGAGTGCCGCCGCCAATCTCAAGAAGCTTGGCATCCCGCCAGAGCCGCTCAATTGGGTACTCCCGGCAATACCCTGCGCCACCAAAGACCTGCATCGCGTTGTCCGCAACATTCTTCCCAACCGGTGCAGCAAACAGCTTGGCAGCATCCGAGCCAATCCGGTTCCGCACATCGGGGCCAACGTTCCGGGCGACCTGGTAGATCAAGCAGCGCGCGGCCTCGGTCTGGGCATACGAGTTGGCGATATAGCGCTGAATCTGCCCATAGCGGTTGATCGGCTGACCAAACGCGATGCGCTCCTCGCCATAGTGGATCATCATCTCCAGGCAGCGGTCAGCAATGCCCAGACTCATCGCAGCGAGGGCCAGCCGCTCAATCTCCAGGTTGCGCATCATGTGCGTCAGCCCGCCGCCCTCCTGACCGAGCAGGTTGCTCGCCGGGATCCGACAGTCCTCAAAGATCAGCTCGGACATCGACGATGCCCGCATGCCCATCTTGGGGATGTGGTTGGAAGCGGAGAACCCGGGAGAGTCCGCAGTGACCACAAACGCGCTGACCCGGCCCTCGGTCTTGGCGTAGACCAGGAAGATGTGCCCCTCAGGACCGTTGGTGATGTAGGTCTTGGTGCCGTTGAGGATGTAGTCGTCCCCGTCGCGGACGGCGGTGGTGGTCATGCCGACGACGTCGGTTCCATGGCCCGGCTCAGTCATGCCCATTCCGCCGACCCACGCCCCGGTCAGGGTCGGCTCCAGGAAGCGCGCTTTCTGCTCGTCGTTGGAGCAGTGGTAGAAGTTGTTCACGAACAGCATCGAGTGGGCCAGCCACGCCAGTGCAAAACCCGGATCGGATCGGGACAGCTCCTGGGCAACGATGACTGCTGCGACAGTGTCCATGCCCGAGCCGCCGTGTTCGACGGGCACTGTGATGCCCAGCAGGCCCAGCTCTCCCAGTGACTGGAACAGCGGGACGTTCAGCTGCTCCTTCTCGTCGAATTCCGCAGCCTGAGGTTCGACCTGATCCGTGGTGAACTGACGGACCATCTCCCGCAGCATGCGGTGCTCATCGGTGGGGGTAAACAGCGAGTTGTCGTGCATGATGCCTCCCAGCCCCGATGGCTTAACCAGCTACGAGTCAGATGGTGGGGGAAGGCACTCGCGCCGCGTTATGGACCCCCCCGGAGGACGCATGGACCCATTTACCCTCGCAGATCCCAACCTGCCCGAAGAGGGGCAGACCGTCATTGTCAACGCCGATCACGTCCGAGAGCGCGTGATTGTTCCCGGCCAGCGAATCATCTGGTGGCTGACCGGCTGGGAGCGTGGGCCGGTGCTGATCACCGATCGGGTGTCCGTCCTGCTGTTTGACCTCGACAAGCGGGTGCTCCACACCATCTCGGACCAGGACACCGAGACTCCGATCTACGTGATGCACCAGATCTTCAACGTGTTCACCGAGGGGGGAAAGGTCGGCGCGGACATTCACTTCTCGCCCCAGCAGGCCATTCAGCCGGTGTCGACAGTTCCCGGTGAGCGCTGGCTGGAGGTCCTCTCCCTCGCCCGGGCCCACGCCCCGATCCACAACCGGCTCCTGGGCATGCGCACCTGATCATTCCGGGTGCTCTGGTCAGAAGGTGGCCGTGTTTGGTGGCTGGAAATCGGATAGCCCCCCGGCAACCACAGCTGGGGAGCCCCGATGCCCACACTCATCCTCGTCGATGGATCCAATCAGGCCTACCGCGCCTACCACGCCATCCGTACGGATCTCCGCAGCCCCGATGGCTTCCCGACCCGGGCCCTGTTTGGCTTCACGAACATCCTCAAGTCGATCGTGAAGAAGCACCGCCCGGACTACATTGCGGTGGTCTTCGATGTCGGCAAGAGCTTCAGGAACGACCTGTACCCGGCCTACAAGGGGCAGCGTCCGGACAAGCCGGTGGATCTCAAAAAGCAGTGGCCTGAGCTGATCCCCCTGTGTGAGTCCTTTGGCATCACAGCACTCGCTCAGGAAGGCTTCGAGGCCGACGACATCATCGGCACCCTGGCCGTTCGGGCTGACGCAGCGGGCATCGATGTGCGGATCATCAGCTCCGACAAGGACTTCGCCCAGCTGGTCAATGATCGCATCAAGCTGTTCGACCCCCGGACCGGCGCGCTGTCTGGAGCGGCTGAGATCGAGGCGAAGTGGGGGGTGGGGCCAGACAAGATCATCGACCTGATGAGCCTCATCGGCGACAAGTCCGACAACGTGCCCGGAATTGCCGGGGTCGGCGCAAAGAAGGCTGCCGCCTACCTCAAGAAGTTCGGCACCTGGCAGGGCGTCCTCGACAACGCCGACAAGATCGGCGGCAAGACCGGCGAGAAGGTCGCCGCGGCAGCGGAGATCGTGAAGCTGGCCAACCAGCTCATCATCATCAAGACCGACATGGACCTCCCCACCCGGATCGAGGATCTCGTTCTCGCAGAGCCGGATCCCGAGCGTCTCCGTGGCACCCTCAAGAAGTTCGGCTTCTTCGCCATGCTCAAGGACCTCAACCTCAGCGAGCCCGGGGAGGGGACTCCGATTGATCGAGACATCTACAAGACCATCTCGACCCCCGATGCCCTTGAGGCGCTCATCGCAACCCTGCGCGCCTCCGGTCGCTTTGCGTTCGACACCGAGACCACCTCGCTCGATCCGCTCAAGGCCCGGCTGGTCGGCATGAGCTTCTGCTGGGCGGACGACATGGCGGTCTATGTGCCCATCGCCCATGAGGTCGGGGTGAATTGCCCCGGCGCCCTGGCCGCACTCGCCCCGCTCCTGGCAGACCCTGACATCAAGAAGACCGGCCAGAACCTCAAGTACGACCTTGAGGTTCTCGTCGCCAATGACCTCGATCTGCAGGGCATCGACGGCGACACCATGATCGCCGACTACCTCGTGAATGTCGATCAAAAGCACAACCTCGACTCCCTCGCGCTGCGTCACCTCGGCCACACCATGATCTCCTACAAGGAGGTCGCCAAGCAGCACGGCAACCTGTTTGCTCGGGTGCCCATCGAAGACGCCACGAAGTACGCCGCTGAGGACGCCCATGTCGCCTGGCACATCGAGGCGAAGCTGCCGCTAGAGGGCGCGATGAAGACGCTCTACGACGAGGTCGAGATCCCGCTCATCCCGATCCTCGCCGACATGGAGCTGACTGGCATCGGGGTGGATGTCGCGGAGCTTGGAAGGATGTCTCTGAAGCTGTCTGTCCAGATCGATGAGATGGTCACGACCATCTACAAGACTGCGGATGAGACCTTCAACATCAACTCCACCCAGCAGCTCGCCAAGATCCTGTTCGACAAGCGCAAGCACACTCCGGGCAAGAAGACCAAGAGCGGATTCTCCACGGACTCCGCCACCATCAACCAGCTGATGGAGTCTTCCGACGATGTGCTCCTTCAGATGATCCTGGACTATCGGTCGGCCACCAAGCTCAAGAACACCTACGTCGACGCCCTGCCCGGGTTCGTTGCTGCCGATGGTCGGATCCACACCTCCTACCACCAGGCGGTCGCGGCCACCGGTCGGCTGTCCTCGTTTGATCCCAACCTCCAGAACATCCCGATCCGCACTCCGGCGGGCAAGCGCATTCGCGGCTGCTTCAAGGCAAAGCCTGGCTACACCTTCCTGGCTGCGGACTACTCCCAGATCGAGCTGCGGGTGCTGGCGCACTTCTGCGGCGACGGTCCGCTGGTCGATTCGTTCCGCAACGGCGAGGACATCCACCGTCGCACTGCTTCTGAGATCTTCGACATCAAGCCCGATGCGGTGACCAAGAGCCAGCGCTCTGCGGCCAAGGCGATCAACTTCGGCATCATCTACGGCATGTCTGCGTTCCGTCTCGGGCGGGAGCTGAAGATCCCGCGCTCCGAGGCCCAGACCTACATCGACAACTACTTCGCCCGCTATCCCCAGGTTCGCACCTACATGGACGAGCGCATTCAGGAGGCGAAAGACAACGGCGCGGTCACCACGCTGTTTGGCCGCAGCCGGGTGGTGAGGGGGCTGGACTCCCGCAACAACTCTGAGCGTGCCGCCGCTGAGCGCATCGCGATGAACACCCCGGTTCAGGGCACCGCCGCAGACCTCATCAAGATGGCGATGATCAAGGTCCATCATCGTCTCAAGGCCGACTTCCCCCAGGCATCGCTGCTGCTGCAGGTACACGATGAGCTGGTCCTGGAGGTCCCCGAGGCACAGCTTGAGGTCATCTCTGCGGCCCTGGTCGAGGAGATGCAGGGGGTCGCTGCGCTGGGGGTTCCGCTGCTGGTGGAGACCGGCCACGGGCGAAGCTGGGACGAGACCCACTGAGGTCGCGCTGCCTCACAGGTCTGTTT
Source organism: Myxococcota bacterium (assembly GCA_047621685.1). Classification (GTDB taxonomy): domain Bacteria; phylum Myxococcota_A; class UBA796; order UBA796; family UBA796; genus JAQXDW01. Next base: position 5,739 of record JBLHNG010000065.1, read on the forward strand.
CAGCTCCGCAGATTTGTTTCAGCCCTGAATATGCCCTGAGGCCGTCCGTCTGGTGGGTGGCGTTGGAGGGGGAGCGGTGTCCCCCGGGTTATGCTCAAGATTGCAGCCAAGGACAAAACCATGCTGGCGTTGACGAGCATTGCCTCAGCCCTGACCATCTCCGGTATCGGCCTCACGGGTATCGGCCTCACGGGTATCGGCCTCATGTTGATGGGAGCGGTCAGCGGTGGCAAAAAGCCCGCGTCTGCATCCGGACGCGGAACGCCCGAAGACCACGACCTGGTTCGGGCCTCACTTGAGGGCGACGGCATGGCCTATCGCTGTCTCGTCGAGCGCTACCAGGGGCGAATCTATGCGGTGATCTACGGCATGGTTCGCAACCGCGAGGACGCCCGGGAGCTTTCCCAGGACGCCTTCGTCAAGGCCTTCAAGAACCTCGCCCGGTTCCGTTTGGAGTCCAGCTTCTACACCTGGCTCTGCCGAATCTCGATGAATGTCGCCATCGACCACCTCCGTCGGCAGAAATTGCGCCGCACCGAGGAATTCGACGAGGGCATCGCCACCCGGGAGAGTGCTGGGGTCATCAGCCTCTCGCACCACCGCGAAGATCCGCGCCGAAACCTCGAGCGCAAGCAGATGCGTGAGCGCATCATCGAAGAGATCGAGAAGCTGCCCGACGATCAGCGTCAGGTGCTCGTCCTCCGCGAGATCGATGGGCTCTCCTACAAGGAGATCTCCACGATCATGGACATTCCGGAAGGGACGGTCATGAGCCGACTGTATTACGCCCGCAAGAAGCTTCAGGGTGCCCTCAAGGAGCAGCGTTAAAAGTGACAAAAACCTCGAATAAGCCGGACCATCAGGCGTCGAACCGGCACATGAACCAGACCTGAATGTCTGGGCTTTCCTCGGAGTCTTCCATGCTACTCAACCGTCTTGACATGCTGCAAGTGCAGGCCGCTGATGGCCTCACCGGTGCTGCTGATTTGGCGGAGCTGGCTGAGGCAGGCGTGGATGCGTCGGTCCTCATCGAGGAGCAGGGCTTCCTGCACACGCTGATTGTCGAGTCTCTCGACGGCGGTGTGGTGCCTGAGCTGGCCGACGGGGTCATCGGCGCCATCGGAATCGATGATGTCATCGTCGACTTCTCCGACCTGATCGCCAGCTCTCTTGCTGCGGGTACAGCACCAGACATCTCCGATGCGGTGCTCGATGCCCTCGATCTGGGCAGCATCAATCTGGTCAATGACCTCGGCGTGCTCATCGCGGAGTCGCTGGATGCTGGCGACTCGCCAGAGCTGGCCGACGCGGTGTTGGAGACCCTCCAGATCAGCGATGATCTTGGGGCGCTCATCACCGGCGCACTCTCAGACGACGCCGCTCCGGATCTCGCAGACGATGTGCTCTTCGCCATCGATGGCGAAGGAAGTCTCGGCGCGCTGATCGCAGAGTCGCTGGATGCTGGCGAGCCGCCGGAGCTTGCGGACTCCATCCTCGATGCCCTCGGCATGGCCGACACGCTCTCCAGCGATGTTCGTGCAGTGCTTGATGGCGGCGAGGCGCCCGACCTCTGGACCGACATCTCCGCACAGCTCGACGGAACCACCGATGCCGGCGACCTCCTGCGAGAGGCCCTGGCCTCGGATGCCGGAGAGATCGACATCGTGGACGCCGTCATGGCTGAGCTGGGCCTGGAGACTGCTGAGGCGGTCACACCAGCGGCGAGGCACCAGGGTGGAGAGGTCGTGCCGCTGTTCGGCGGTCGCTCTGCCCTCATGGGCACCGTCCTGGCCATCGCCGCTGCGATGCTGCTCTACGTGATCCCTGGCGCACCGGTCGAGGTGCCCATCGAGCCCAACGAAGAGGGCTACGCGTACTACATCCAGGACAACAACGAGGTCGAGATCGAAGCACTGGAGTCCTCCCCGGACACCATGGTTCAGATCTTCCAGACCGAAGCGGGTGCGCCGACCATCATCTTCATCGACGAGATGGAAGACATGGGCGCGGAGACATCTCAGGGGGTTCCGCTGTGATCCACTTCATCTCCAGTCTCGCCGCACGAATGCGTCGCGCTGTGGTCCTCCTGCTCGGCACCGTGGTCCTGAGCACTGCATTCGCGGCTCCACCGTCGTACCGTCCGCCGCCGCCTCGCGGTGTGGTGACCCTCCCCGGCACCGTCCTGCAACAGTCGCGGACGGCTCCGAGGGGCAACAAGGTCACCGTCGGCATGATGGTGGTCCACGCCACCGACCAGCACAGCAACGTCGATGATCGACTCGGCAGCCTGACCCGCTACCTCTCTCACATGCGGTTCACCGGATACGAGCTGCTGGAGACCCGCTCGGTCCAGCTTGGACCCAACGGCAGCGAGACGTTCACCATCCAGGGCGGTCGCGAGGTCACCATCACCCTGCTGTCCCGCGATGACAACCGCGCACGGATGCGGGTGCAGATCCTCGCAGGCAAGGGCGGCAAGCTCCTGGACACCACCCTCTCGATCAATCGAAATGGCACATTTATCGTCGCCGGACCGAAGTACAACGAGGGGATACTTGTCCTGCCTCTGACCGCTAGCTATTAGCTCCTGACAAGCATCCCCATCTCGGGGCTGCATCAGGAGCGGACATGTCCATCTTCACGAAGATCATCGCTGGCGAGATCCCAGCCGAGAAGCTCTATGAAGATGAGCATGTTGTGGCGTTTCGGGACATCAACCCACAGGCTCCAGTGCATGTGTTGGTAGTCCCCCGCAAGCCCTTGATCTCCGTTGCGCATGCAGGCGCTGAAGATGCTGAGCTGCTCGGACGACTCCTCCTCGCTGCTGCACAGGTGGCGCGGGATCTGGGGCTTGAGTCTGACGGCTACCGACTGGTCACCAACATCGGTGACCAGGGCGGGCAGAGCGTCTACCACCTCCATGTGCACCTGCTCGGCGGTCGTCAGATGGGCTGGCCCCCTGGGTGAGCCGGCCTTCACGACCGACTTCGAGCAGAATCCATCAGGAAAAATTCAGGTATGGCAACGTTTGACGCAGAATTTCACGAAGAAGCCTTCCAGAGCATGGAGAGCCGTCGCAAGACCGTCTATGCGCTGGTAGCCACCGATGAGTATCGGTTCATGTCGTCTGGAGATCGCCTCGAGTTCGGCAACCAGGGCAGCATCACTGTCGGGACCGTTCGCCGGTATCCCCACCTGGAGCGGCTGGTCGAGGTCGAAGGCTGGCAGGCGCTGGTCCCAGATGCCGACTCCGCTGAGGTGGCCATCTCTGAGGTCCGGACGATCCCGGACTGGGACCACGAGGCCGAGCAGGCCCACGGGGTGCTGTCACTTCGGGTCCGCGAGGCTCGACGCAAGGACTGAGCGGAGCAGGGCCTGCTGAGGTTCGCTCAGTTGTGACATCGCGCTGCGGATGAACTCATCGGTGTCTGTTCCGTCTCGCTGTCGATAGCGGACGGCCTGGAGCGCCATGTCGAGCTTGTCGAGTTGGTGGACCAACTTTGACTCCGACGTGGCGTGATCGGCGTACTCTTGCCACAGGGCGCGAAGCCGGGGGCTGTCCGCGAACAGGCGATCCGCAGCTGCGGCCTCCAGGCGGTGCTTCTCCTCGGTGGAGATGTCGTCGTGGGGGGTGATGTCCCCAGCGAGGATCTCCGGGAGGTCGTGGACCACCGCGATGGACAACGCCCGCTCCCGATCCAGGTCGTCGGGACACAGCACCAGCACCAACCACGTCAGCCCCCAGGAGTGTCCGGCGACCGACTCGGGGTGGGCAATGCCGACCCGAAGCCAGCCGGCGCGATCCAGCTCCTTGAGGCGGAGGACCTCCAGCAGGACCGAGCTGGGAATCACCGACAGGCCAGCGCGCGCTGATCGGGCCAGCGCAGGCTGATGAGGATCGGATCGGCGGCCTGCCGGGCGATGAAGTCGTCCTTGCAGTGCAGACCCTGCCAGCCCTCTGCGATGAGGGTCTGGGCGATGGCACCGCCCAGGCTGCTGCCGGGACCAGGGAGGATGACGCAGTCCGGCGCATACTCCCGCAGCGCGGTCTTGAGCATGGTCGTGAAGTCGTAGACCCCAGAGACCTGCGCGCCGAGGGTGTAGTCGGCCAGCGCAGCGGTGTCGGCGATGCGGGGGCGCCAGATTTGCCCGGCGCCGTCGATGAGCGGCAGCCGCGGCGTGCTCCAGGCGAGGTCGGCGAGGTCGACCTGCGCTTGCTGGGAGGCCCCCGCTAGCATCGGGGTGTGGAACGCGGAATGCAGCGGCAGGCGGAGGGGGTAGGTGTAGCTGCCCACGGTGAGGGCAGGGAGGTGCTCCCCGGCGGCGGCCAGCGCAGCCTCGGTGCCAGCGAGGACGGCCTGACCCCCGAGCCGGATCGACCAGTGCAGGTCGTCAATGGCGGCGACTGCGGCCTCGACTGCTGCGAGACGCTCAGGGACGATGCGCCACTGGGCATTGGCCAGCGGGTAGACGATCTGCCCGCCGATGACGTTGCCAGCCTGGTACTGCCCCATGGTCTCGACGAGACGGGCGCAGTCGGGCAGGGAGAGCGCACCGGCGTAGCCCAGCGCGGTGTACCAGCCCATCGAGTTGCCGCAGACCGCGACCGGACGGATTCGCTCGCCATCAAGCTGATCGAGGTCGGCCAGGGCGATGCCGGCGGTGAGGATGGAGGCGTTCTCTCCGGCGACGTGCTTCCGAGCGGAGAAGCGCTCGGCGGCGTCCAGCTCGCGGACGGTGGGGCGCCCTGCTGAAGCCCGGAGTGTGTCGAAGGGAGCGAGACTCTCAGAAGTCAGCCCGGTGAGGGTGCCGAGGTCGTTGCGGGTGTAGGAGCCCCGTCCGGGGCACAGGATCAGCGCGCGCTTCATGCTCTCTCCACCATCGCCCGAGCGGCGGCCTCGATGTCTGGCTCTTGAACGAGGACCAGGTTCGCGGCAGCTCCGAGGGGAATGTAGGTGTCTACGCCGGTGACCCGGGCCATGGCGACTTCCGGGCAGCGCTCGGCGAGGATGGTGAACACCCCCTCGGCCACACCGCCGGTCTTGCGGCACTCGTCGACGACCAGGACCTTCCCGGTGGCCTTCGCGGCGGCCACGATGTCGTCCTCTGGCAGCGGGTTGAGCCACCTCAGATCCACCACTCGGCAGCGGATGCCCTCTGCTTCGAGCTTCTTGGCGACTCTCAGGCTCATCCACAGGCCGTTGGCGTAGCTGAGGATGGTGAGGTGCTCGCCCTCCGTCCAGGTCTTTGCTGAGCCGACCGGAACATGGAAGCCCTGCTCGGGGTAGTCAAACGACCACAGGGCGTCTCGGGCTTCGTGGAGGTCCTTGGTCATGTAGAGCGCGATGGGCTCCAGGAAGGCGCTGACGAGGCCATCAATTTTTGCGGCAGCCACACAGGTCCGCAGCATGCCGACCGCGTCTCGACCGTTGGAGGGACAGGCCATGATGAGGCCGGGGATGTCCCGCAGCGAGGCGATGGAGTTGGTGTTGTGGAAGTGTCCGCCGAACCCCTTCTGGTAGGCCAGCGAGGCGATGCGCACGACCATTGGGTTGCGGTACTGGCGCTTGGAGAAGAACTGAAGCGAGCAGGCCTCGCCGCGGATCTGGTCGACGGCGTTGTGGAGGTAGGCGAGGTACTGGATCTCGGGGATCGGCAGCATGCCCATCTGACCCGCCCCCATCGCGAGGCCGAGGATCGCGGACTCGTCGAGGGGGGTGTTGAACACCCGGCCGATGCCCGCGCGCTTCTGGAGGTCGGCGGTGACGTGGTAGACCCCGCCCTTCTTGCCGACGTCTTCGCCAAACAGCAGCAGCTCGGGGTGCTTGACGAGCAGGTCGCCCAGCGCCCGATTGAGCAGCATCGCCATGTGTCTGGGGCGCTCCTCCTCGGGCAGCCGTGGAAAGAACGCGGCGCGGGCGGCTGGATCCACCGGACGGCGGACCTCCGCGGCGATGTTCTCGGGAACGATCGGGGCGAGAGGCTCGATGACCTCCGCGATGGTCTGGATCTTGCGACGACCCGATGCTTCCTCGCCGAGCGCGGTGATGCGGGCGCGAAGCTCCTCGTAGAGGTCGAGAACCTCTGCGGGGGTGATGACGCCGGCTTCGACGAGCATCTTCGCATTGGAGAGCAGGGGATCCCGGGCTTCTCCCTCAACGATCTCGGCGTCGGAGCGGTAGAGCTGCTCGACGTCGGAGCCCGCGTGGCCGATGAGGCGGACGAGCCGGAGGTGCAGGAAGGTCGGCCGCCGGGTGGTCCGAGCGTACTCAGCAGCGGCCATCGCGGTCTCGTAGCTCTCGATGAGGTCGAGCCCGTCGCAGCCGAAGTACTTGATGCCCGGGTTGTTCTGGAACCGCGCCTCGATCCATCCGGTCGGAGTGCGCACGCTGATCCCGAGGCCGTTGTCCTCGCAGACAAACAGGATGGGGCAGGGGAGCTTCTGGTAGTCGGCCAGTGCGGCGGTGCTGAAGGCGCCGCAGGCCGTGGAGTGGTTGGAGGAGGCGTCTCCAAACGAGCACACGATGATGCGCTCGTCCCGCTCCTGGCTGCCGAGGCGCTGTCGCCGGGCGATGGTGAATGCCGCCCCGACGGCCTTGGGCAGGTGCGAGGCGATGGTCGAGGTCTGTGGGGGGATGTTCAGCGGCACGGAGCCAAACACCTTGTGACGTCCCCCGGCGATGGGCTCGTCGGACGAGGCGACCATGCCGAGCAGGATGTCCATCAGCGGCGTGGAGCCAGGAAGCTGACGAGCACGCTGCACGAAGAAGGCGCCGGCCCGGTAGTGGAGGAACGCTGGATCGGTGTGCCGGGTGGCGGCAGCGACGGTGGCGTTGCACTCATGGCCCGAGGCGCCGATGGTGTAGAAGCTCTGCCCCCGGCTCTTCAGCTCCCGGGCGGTGAGGTCCAGGTGCCGACTGGAGATCATTGACTCCAGCAGCTCCAGGGCCATCCGACCGGTCAGCCGGGCGCCACCACGGATCGGGGTGTCCAGGTCGGCCCGGTGAGCCGGGACGGGGAGGGCTTGTATTGCCCGGGTGAAGTTCTCGTCGATGATCGCAGCGCGACTGACCGCCATGATGACACCTCCAGATCGCCCATATCGTGACCGCGCTCAGCGGGCCTGAACACACCGGTTACAGACGCGTGGCTCACTTGATGAAGTGTTCAATATCAAAGACTTACGGTATACACCTCATGTGAACTCTACTGACAGCCTCAGAACACCTTCACCCCGAGATCGATCCCGGATGCCTTCGCGGCCTTTGCCACGGCGGTGACCAGGTTCATGTCACCAGAGGCATCGGCGATGCCATGCGCCTGCTTCAGCGCGGTCTCGGTTCGGTGCGACAAGCGAGCCAGGGCGAGCAGCGACAGCACTGCCTCTCGATTGTCGCCCGCCTCCCTCGCCTGTCGGAAGGCTCCAAGAGCGAAGATCTCGCCCGCCTTGTCTCGCCCGGCATCCAGGGCAGCGACCGCCATGCCGACTGGAGTGGTCACGTCTGGCGGAAGGGCCCTGAGCGCGCCGGCCTGTGCGATGGCCTGGGTCTGGAGGTCTCGCAGGGCGGCCACTCCGTCGGCGTCTCCGATGGAGCGTGCGGCCCGAATTCCCCGGAGTGCGGCGCTGCTGGCTTCCTCGGGGCGGCGGACCTGGAGGAGCGCCTGGGCGTGCCAGCCGTGGAGTCGGGCGCGCAGGGCGGGACGATCCACTGAAGCGGCGAGGGCGTCCTCGAACAGCTCCAGTGTGCCTGCGGCATCCTCACGCGACAGCCTCCGGTAGATCTCGATGGAGAGCCCGTCGGCATCAGCCATGACTGACCTGCAGTGCCTGGAGTGCCAATTCCGCGGCCCGCTGCTCGATGGCGTTGGGGACCAGGATCTCGCCAGGGGGCAGGCGCCGCTGGGTCGCGATCCACTCCAGGGTCAGGCCGAGGAGCGCGAAGTGCAGCAGCACGGGCTCCGGGGAGCCGGCGTTGGTCACAATGTTCAGCGGGTGGCCGTCAGCAAGCAGCACCACCGTCGGGCCGCCCTCCAGCTTGTAGCGAACCACGTGGTCGGCGACCTGATCCACGGAGATGGCCGCAGACTTGATGCTGGCCTTGTCGAACTCATCGCCGCCGTGTCCGGCGTTCATCAGAACGAGGCCCTCTCGGGACTTCGCCAGCATCTCGGCGGTGATGATGTGGTCGTGTCCCGTGCAGGTCACCACGATCTTCATGCTGGCGAGACACTCGGTGAGCGAGGGAGTGGGGTAGCCGTCGTAGTGGGCGACGATCCGGCGAACCGCATCGACCTCGACGACCTCCACGTTTGCGCCCAGTGCCCGGGCGAACGCCGCGACACCCTGCCCGACCGGCCCGTAGCCGATGACCCCGACCCTCCGACCCGAGAGGTGGACCCCGGTGAGGGACTGGAAGGCGTGCCACAGCCCCTCGCCCACACCGCGGCGGTTCTCGATGGCGCCCTTGAGGCGACCGCCGTTGATGTTGACCACTGGAAACGGCAGGGCGGCGTGGCCACGGATGCGGTCCATGCCGCTCTTGGTGACCTCGACCGCGCCGAGGAGCTGCTGGGCCTGCTCGGGGCGATGCTTGATGAGGGTGCCGATGAGGTCGGCGCCGACATCAGCGACCAGCACGGGACTGTGGTCGAGGACCTGGAGGTGGGCGTCTTCTCGGCTGCCGGCGGTGTAGACCGAGATGCCGCTGTCCCGCAGGAGGTGCACGACGGCGGTGTCTGTGGTGGCACCGCTGGCCGCACAGACCACCCACTCCCCGCCACCCAGCGCCAGCTCGCGGACGAGGGCGCCGGTGATGGTGGTGAGGTGTGCGGAGACCCCGATCGTCATTCCCTCAAACGGCCTCGCCGCCGCCCAGCGGTTTCCCAGCCTGGGCATGATGGGGAAGAAGGCGTTGATTCGCTCGATTTCCGCAGCTGCGCGGCTGGCGCGACTCTCATCCGGCATGGTGTCCTCGCGGTCGTTTGGCAGGAAGGTTGTGTATCAGCGAAAGCACTCGCGAACCAGTCGACGGACCACCCCGGGCAGCTCCTCGTAGGTCTGGGCCCGATAACAGCGCCCGCGTCCGGCCCGAGCCATCGCCACACAGGTCCGCGTGCCGTTGCGCTCTTCGAGACCAACCTGGACGACATGCATTCGGGGAAACCGGGCGGCGACCGGGACCGGGCTCATGCCGACATTGGCGACCCCGTCGGTCATGATCACCCCGACCCGCTCGGTCAGCCTTGAGCGCCGCAGCTCGGTCAGCGACATCAGCAGACCGGCCTCAATGTTGGTGTAGCCCTGGGCGGGCACCCTCAGGATGCGGCGGATCAGCTCGCGGACCGAGATGTCCTCGCCCACTGCGACCAGTCGGTGCGCCCGGGTGTCGAAGCAGACCACCGCGAGCCGACCGAGCCGGAGCCTCAAGATGGCGGCAGCCAGTGCGGTCAGGGCGATCTTCTCGCCGGTCATGGAGAGCGACATGTCGAGGATCGCGATCACCTCGACCTCTCTCGGCTGGCGCTGCTCGATGACAATGTCGTGGGCCTGCCAGGGTCGCGGCTTCTCCAGGGTGGCCTCCAGGTTCAGCTCGCCGGGGCTGGGAAGCTGGACCTCGACGAGGCGGGTCGGCTGCCGGGCGTGGCGCAGCATCTCCTGGGCACGGGCCATGATCGTCACGATGGCCCGCTCCTCAACAAGCTCTCGGATGGCACGGGGGAGGCGCTTCTTGAGCCGGTGGAACTGACGGGCGGCTTCCCAGCCCTCTGGAATCTGATCCAGCTGGATCTCAAACGTGACCCCGGAGATCATCGCACCGGAGGGGCCGTCGTCTTCCTCCGACTTCAGGTCGCCGAGGTCGAGGGGCTTTGCAGACGGGGCGTCAGGTTCTGGAGGGTTTTTTTTTCCAGGTCCGCTTCCAGTTCCTTGAGCAGCTTCTCCATTGCGTCTGGCTTCGTCTCGTCGCCAAGCTCGATGCGGGTCGGCAGGGCGAGGCGGGCGGCGGCGGAGAGGTCCCCGCCCAATGCCACGGTAAGATCGGCGATTGCGATCGCGGCCCGGACGCTGGCCCCCCGCCGAATGCGCTTGTCGGTGCGGGTGGCCCGGGCCATGGCGACCGCTGCGGCGATGATCTCCGCCGAGGGCGCACAGCGGGCCTCCTGGGTGACGATGATCGTCTCTTCGGCCTCGTCCTGGTAGCCAAGCACCACCAGCTCGAACCGATCGAGCAGGGCCTCGGAGAGGTGACCGGTGGCGACGAACTCGCCGGGGTTCTGGGTCGCGACCACCGTGAAGCCGTCCGCAGCCCGGATCTCACCGAGGTGGGGGACCTGGACGATTCCTTCATCCAGGGCTGGCAGGAGCACGTTCTGCACCCCTTCTGGCATGCGGTTCAGCTCGTTGATGAACAGCACCGAGCCGGACAGCATTGCGGAGGCGAGAGGGCCGGGAATGAACAGCTCCGGCTGGTAGCCCTTCTCCAGCACACCCGGCGGATCGAAGTGACCGACCAGTCGAGACTCAGTGTAGCGGGAGTCGCCGTCGACCCGGACGATGCCGCGACCAGTGCCATCCGCTGCCGCCCGGGCCAGCGCGGTCTTGCCGACCCCGACTGCACCCTCCAGCAGCACATTTCGACCCGCAATGAAGCAGGCGATCATCGCGGTCAGCTCTGTGCGCCGCCCGACAATGCGGTGCTTCTCTGCGATCTGCTCGAGGTCCAGCATCAGCCTCAGTCCCGGCCCAGGTGCATGAGGAGGGTCAGGATGTTCCAGTACAGCACCAGGATGCCCATGGTGATGAGGTAGGAACCCTCCATGTGCATGTCGGTGCGCAGCTTATGGAGCACGGTGTTGATCTGGTAGAGCAGACCACCCGCCGAGATCACCACAAACAGCGCGGAGAGCGCGATGCCGAGCGGGCCGCCGAACAGGCCCGGGAAGATGAAGCTGACACCCATCAGGATGAGCATCGGCACGAACAGCGCAGAGAGCGCGGCGCCGAGGAGCTTGAACTCCTTGGGGTTGCTCCAGACATAGGCGGTGAGCCCGGCACCGGTGAGCCCGGTGAGGCCGAGGGCGGAGAAGATGAGGCCGAACGGGTTGCCGGTCTGCAGACCGAGCATCACCGCGCTCAGCAGCAGCCAGCCAAACGCGATGCCCTCGAAGGTGGCGGCCAGGAGGAAGCCGAAGACCTTCTGCTCACCAAAGACCAGCTTCGGCGCAACCCACTGGGCGATGGCGAAGCTGCCCATGATGCCGACGAGCATGACCGGGGTGCTCATCAGGAAGGTCATCCCAGCGGCGAGTCCGAGGTACAGGGCCACGGCGGTCAGGGAGCCGACGATGGCGGCGATGGTCAGCCCGCCAGTTGTCCAGAGCATCACCCGCTTGAGGTAGGTGACCCGGGCCTCCTGGGGGGCGTTTCTGAGCGGAATCGCCGCGAGTGCATTGGACATATGAGGCTCCTGTTGTTGTGAGTCTGCCTATCACAAACCGCCTTCTTTGACGGGTGGAAACACACGGACCACCACCGGATCACCGCTGATCAGCGCCACTGGATGTGCCGGCCAGGCCCGACCTGCGCCGATCACTACACCCGCGCCCACACCGGGCTGTGCGAGGAGGTGTCGTCCCTGTGCTTCGGACGGCGGCAGCGTGCTGTGGGCGGTCTCCGCGACGACGACCGGTGCCTCAGCGAGCGCGTCACGCATCGCCTGCTCAGCCGGCGAGAGCGCCTCCCAGCCCGCCTGCTCGAACGCCCGGACCTGGAGCAGCCAGCCGTCGTCCTCGCGGTAGCCGGTCAGCTGCGCCATCACTCTTCCAGCGTCGGCTCGAATCGCGACATCCGCCGACGGACTGTGCCCGGCCGGGTCGAGGTCGATCTGGACGAGGAAGGCGAGGGGTGGCACATCTGTGAGGAGCGGTGCGGTGCCGGGTACGCCCACCGTGAGCACGAGGTCGGCGGCGGCGAGTGCGGCAGGCAGGCCCGCTTGGATGGCGAACCGGCTGTCGGCGGGCAGCGATCCTGCGGCACACCCCAGGGCAAAGCAGGGCAGCTCCATCCGAACCACGAACGCCCGGAGTGCTTCTGCATGTGCTGAGAACCGCCACTGCTGTCCCAGGATGAGCACCGGGGTCTGACAGACCGACAGTGCTGCGGCGGCTGCTTCGATGTTCTCTGGATCGCCCTCCAGTGCCGGGTATTGTGGTGGATCCGACCACTCCGGGACGGCGGTCTGAGCGAGGACCTCCGGGTGGACCTGGACGAGCACCGGGCCGGGCGCAGAGGCGAGGGTGTTGCGCACTGCCTGCTGGATGGTTCGGGGAAGCTGCTCGACTTGAGACACCACCGCCGACCACCGCATGCCCTCGACAGCCACCGCTTCTTCGGCGATCACCACCATGACTACCGGAATTCCTGTCGGCAGTGTGTCGGGGGCAGAGACGACTGCCACCCCGGCTCGGCCACTGGCTGCTGCGAATCCGGTCGCAGCTGCCAGTGCGGTGGCATTGTTGGCCGTCGGGATCGCGTTGGGGATGCGGTCTGTCGCATCGAAGACGGGTCGGGTGGCGTCCCGGGTGAGGGCCTCCAGGAGCAATCTCGCGCCAGAAAGGGGCTGCGTGTGGGGAGGTCTGGCACCAGTCATGTGGTCTCCTTCGTGGCAGACAGTTTTCTTTCTCGGCAGGGTGCCGGGGGGGAGAGCGCGTAGACTTCGGGGGTTTATCGTGGCTTTGCACTTTGCATCTATGATCCTCTCCGGCAGGTGGCTGACTGTTTCGAGCTTCCGCTGAGCTGAGGCAGCAGCCGGTCGAAGACGGGCGAGCTGACGGTTCGAGGAGCGGCACGGGGACGGGCGGAGGCATCCGGAGCCGGTCAGGTGGCTGCCTTCCACTCTTCCCGTTGAGTGACGGCAGTAGCCGGCCTTTAGGCTGGGTAAACTGCCGATTCGTGACCCGGAACGGGGACGGGGTGAGTCCGACGAAGCCGGTCAGGTGGCTGCCTTCTCTCGTACTGACCATCAAGTTCGACAAGTGCCGGTCGCAGACGGGCTGATTGTCGATTCGTGGAGAGGAGCG
>JBLHNG010000066.1:0-18601 GCA_047621685.1 Myxococcota bacterium
GGTGACGGTCAATTCGGAAGGCACCGACGAGGCTGAGGCGATCAATGCGCGCATCCTCCTGGAGGAAGACGCTGTAGTGATCCTCAGTGATCGGGGTGTCAACAGCACCGATGTAGCTCCAGTACACCTGCTTGAACCGGTAGCCGAGTCCGTAGCTGATCTTGTGCTGGACCGCTCCGGTCTCCAGCTCGCTGAGTCCGGTCAGCTCCAGATCGATGATGTCGGAGTCTGGCTGGGTGTCGAGCTGCTTGTCCTCGGAGTAGCTGTTCCAGTCCGCGGAATTTCCGACGAGCTTGTTGTAGAACGCCCGGAACTGGAAGCGATCATAGGCGAGATCGACCCGGCCATAGCCGCTCTGGATGTCCTTGAGGAGGTAGTTCCCCAGCGCACCAAACGGGTAGAACTCGGTCATCCCGGTGAGGTAGCCGCCCGAGACGGAGATGAGACCTTTGTCGAGGACCGTCCTGTCGATCCGGCCGTTGACCCGGAGAACGTTGAGGGACTCATTGTCGTCGTCGGCGAACACAATGGTGGAGCTGTGGGCCTCTGGGTCGATGGCGGTGGACCAGCGACCGGTCTGGTGCCAGCCACTGGCGATCCGATAGGAGGTCTTCTCCTTGCGGCCGGTGGTCATGATGGTGCCCTGGCTGTATCCAGGCTGTCCGCCCTCGATCTGGAAGAGGTTCTCCCCCTCCCCGGGCCGCTTCGTGATGATGTTGACCACGCCGGTCACCGCATTGGCACCGTAGACTGCGGAGCCGGGCCCGCGGGTGATCTCGATGCGCTCGATCTCTGGCAGGGAGACCGGCAGGGTGCCCCACAGCGGGGTGGCGAGGATGTCCCAGTAGATGCTGCGGCCATCAACGAGGATGAGGACCTTGTTGGAGATCTCCTGGTTGAAGCCCCGGATGGAGACGTCCGGCTGACCGGCGGAGAGGCTCATGACCTCGACACCCACCGCCCGACGGAGGAGATCAGGGATGTTGGTCGCGCCGGACATGCGGATGTCCTGGCCGGAGATGACCGAGATGGTCGAGGGCGAGTCGAGGGGAGACTGACCATATCGGGAGGCTGTGACGATGACCCGCTCGTAGGCATCCGAGAGGAAGTCACCGCCAAGCTCAGGGATCTCCGGATCGGTCGAAGTCCCATCCGGGGTCTCATCCGGCTGCTGAGACTCCGCAGCGGCCACCGCAGCGACCTCCCGCTCTGAGATCTGCTCGGTGAGGGCGTTGATCTGATCCGCCAGCCGCTTCAGCTCGGCGATGTCCCGGTTGGTGACGGTGCTGACCTCGCCGGTCTGCGCGGCCACGACGGTCGTGCCTGGTGCAGCCATGCCCATGCGCGCTCGGAGCACATCAATGACCGGCTGGACCTCCGCGGCCTTCTCCGGCCCCGCGGAGGCGGCGTACAGCTCGTAGTAGTAGATCGCCTGCTCGTAGTCCTTCAGGTCGGTGTAGGCCCGGGCGATGTTGTAGAGCGTGGCGGGGTGGGGGTAGGCATTCTGGGCGGCGAGGAAGTGCTCCAGTGCCTCCTCATAGCGCTGCTCCTGAGCGGCTTTGAGACCTTCGATAAAGTACCGCTTGGCATCGTCTCGCGGTGCAGCATCCGCGAGGCTGCTCAGCCCAAGGAGCCCGAGGAGAACAAGCATCCGACCGCCGCGAAATCTCATACCAACTCCATCGCCTGTCCGGTCGACCGCTCGGTCAGAGACAGGGATGGATCCAGGGTACTACTACTGCTCAGCAGAAGTCATGACCCCCTTCGGGGATCCCTGATTTCCCCCGCTCAGTCCCAGCCTTTTTTGGGGGCTCCCCCCTCAGGCCTTCGGCAGCCCCCGCTGACTCTTCGTGTCAGCCCATGACGTACCACTCGGCAGAAGCCGCATTACGACTGAAGCGTGATCAGAAGTCGAAGTCGTCGGGCAGACCCATGTATCCATCGGGTGTGCCACCATCGTCCTCGGGCTTTTCTTCTGGAATATTCGAGGAATCAGAGCCTGAACCCTGATCATTGGATGCGGTCTCGCTCGGCGTTGGAGTCTCGACCGGGCGGGGGCGCGGACGGGGATTCTGAACAACCGCCGGCGCCGCGATCTCCTCAGGGACAACCTCTACTGGAGGCTCCTCGTTGGGGGGCTCCTCCGCTGGAAGGGCTTCTTCTGGGAGGACTTCTGCTGGAACCTCGACCGGAGGATCCAGAACGATCTCAGCGGGCTGGTCGGGCTCTGGGGGGACGACCGTGGTGGTCTCGGTGTCTCGTGACAGGACCATCTGGCTGATCACCCAGCCTCCAGAGCCGAGCAGCATGACCAACACCAGCAGCGCGAGGATCAGCAGCGAGCGGTTGCTCTGCTTCTGCGGAGGCGGCGGGGCGAGGTTGGGGAGCGCGTGGTGGCTGTGGAGCGAAGCCGCGGACATCTGGGTGGTCGAGTGGTACTCGTTGGGGGAGATGCCGAGACAGACCTGGAGGTCCTGCATCAGCGAGCCGACCTCCGGATACCGCTCTTCGGGCTCCTTCGCGAGACAACGGTAGACGATCTCCTCCAGGCCGGGAGGGACCATCAGATCCCCGGCGACAGCGAAGCTGGGGATCGGCTCGTTGATGTGCGCGATCATCGTGGCGGTGCTGCTCTCACCATGAAACGGCCAGGTGCCGGTCACCGTGCGGAAGAGCAGGACGCCGATGGCGTAGATGTCGGTGCGCTCATCGACGGAGAGGCCCTTGACCTGCTCGGGCGACATGCAGTGCGGTGAGCCCAGGATGAGACCGGCCTGGGTGAGGGACTGGTCGTCTTCGAGGACCTTGACCAGCCCGAAGTCCACGACCTTGACGTTCTCCCGACCCTCATCATCAGTGTGGATGAGGAGGTTGCTGGGCTTGAGGTCGCGGTGGATCACGCCGCGTCGGTGGGAGTAGCGCAAGGCACGGCAGACCTGCAGAATCAGCCGCACCGCCCGCTCCGGCTCCAGGCGGCCCTCCCGGATGATGTCGGTGAACCGGGGACCGTCGATGAACTCCAGCGCCAGGAAGAACCGGCTGTCTTCGGTGCGCCCGTAGTCGTACAGGGTGACGATGTTGGGGTGATCGAGGCTGCCGAGGGTGCGGGCTTCGAGGGTGAACCGCTCCTGGAAAGCACCGGCGTTGTCTGGATCGTGCTGGTGCTTGAGGATCTTCAGGGCAACCAGCCGCCCAAGCTCAATATGCTCTGCGAGGTAGACCACACCCATGCCGCCGTGCGCGATCAGTCGCTGGATGCGGTATCGACCAGCGATGACTTTTCCGGATCCCACAGCACCAGCGAGCTGGTCAGGACGGGGCAGCTTCCCGCTCACAGACATCCCCCTGAACCTCTCCGAGCCATCATCTCTGACTTCGTTTTTGTCATTTTAGAGTGTGGCCCCGAGATATCCGGCAATCAGACCCGTGGGGGGTATCGGAGAAGTCCGAGGGTACGGGTTTGGGTGTAAATCCTCCTACATGGTATCCTATTCCACAACCGACCCACCAGAGGGATGCGGTTGGACCATGAATAAGGGGCACGCCACTGCCCAACCGCTGCTCGGCTGGGGGCCACAAGGTGGGTAGTCCAGGGGGAGCGGGGACTGGAGGCGAGCGCAGCGAGATGAAAAGAGTGCAGCCCCCCTTGAACGCAGCGTCATAAGCCGCTGGAGCGGGCACGACCGTCAGGCCAGCGTTGGGGCGGAGTGGCCAGAAAAAGAATGGCGCGGAGGATGGCGGACCTCAACTCATGGGTGAGGGAGGACCCTTCGGAATCGAAAGCCACGACGCTGAGAAGCCCAGAGGGCGAGCAGGACAGGTCGGCACTATCCAAAGCAGAGATGGGCGAATCCTTGAAGTGCGGCGGTACTGCCAACCCCGTCTCCGTCCTTGGGCTGAGGGCGCCCCCGGCGCTGATCCCCACGGGTCCCCTCCGCGGTCCGCGCTGCACTCCCTGTCGGCCAGCATTCTCAGTCTCTCTCCCTCTCTCACCAGCCTCGGGTCGCTTGCTGCCTCCGGGGCCGCCAGAGAATCTGGCGTGGACTAGGGGCGTCCCCGACTGAGGGCGTCCCCCGGCCCTCCAGCACGGCCCACTCCGGTGTCCCCTTGCGCGCGCCCGGGCGAACTGAGACTCCAGATCAGGCGATCCATACAAATACAACAAACAAAATAAGAGGAAGGCAGCCACCTGACCGGCTCCGGATGCCTCTGCCCGTCTCCGACCGGCTGCTGCCCCAACTCAATGGTCAGTCCACAGTCAGCCACCCGACCGCGGTCACCAACCCCTCCCCGAATCGACAAGGCGAAGACGCCCTACCGCCCACCGCTCCGTCGGCGAATCCACCATGCACCGGTCGCCAGGAGGCCAAACAGCAGCGCGATCAGCGGAGCGCTGGCGAGCACCGTCTCCTCCCGATCAGGAACCAATCGCTCAGCACCTTCGTCGAGCAGGGGCTTGCCGGGGCGGTCGGCGTGGAAGCGCCCGCGATCCCCATAGGCTCCGGCGAGGGTGGTGAGGAAGGCGCTGTCTGGGACGATCTGGAGCAGCTCGGGATCCCGTGAGCTGACCGCGAAGACCGTCTCACCCTGATCCGCAGCAGCGCTGCCGGCCTGGACGAGGACCCGGTGTGCGCCCTGGATGGTGGGGGTGTAGGTCGTGGAGGCCTCGCCGGTGGGGCCGGTGACCAGAGAGATGGGGGTGGTTGAGCCGTCGGGGGCGGTGAGCAGGCCGTTGATGTTGGCACCCTCGACCGGGCCGTAGCTGGAGTTGCGGACCTTGGCGGTCAGTCGCACCTCGTCGCCGAGCAGGACGTTCTCCCGGGACGGCACCACGACCACCCGGCGGTCTTCGGGATCCGCGACCAGCCAGCGCAGGGCGTTCTTCCAGAACCGGAGGTAGACCTGGTTGCCGCGCCCGGAGCCGGCCTCGGAGAAGGACCACCGCCAGGAGGAGTCGACCCCCAGCGTCATCACCCGCCCCTGATCGACCTCCCGAACCGCCATGATCGGGACCCGCGAGCCGTCGGCTTCGGTGCGGGTGGGGTGCTCCAGGAGGACTGCGGAGCCTGGGACCAGTCCTCCGGTGAAGTTGAAGCCGTCCATCTCTGGCAGGCGCTCCCAGGCGGCCTGGGACTCCTCGATCGTGGAGGCCACCCGGGTGATCGGGTGGTTGGCACCGGCCTGGGTCAGACCAGGCTTGAACGGGGTCTCATCGACCCTGGCTCCGGCGACATCGAGCTTGACCGGCAGGACCGAGGAGATGGGGGTGTTGCCGTACTCGCCGAGATCGAAGCTGCGATCTCCGCCGGTCATCACCAGGGCGCCGCCGTCGCGGACATACTCGGCGATGTTCTCCAGCAGCGTCTGAGAGTCCCAGTCGAAGTAGGGCTTGTAGTTGAAGTTCTGGAGGATGACCAGATCGAAGGTGTCGAGATCCTCGGAGAACAGCCGCTGGTAGGGGAAGGTGATGAGGGACAGCTCATCGGAGGCCCAGCCAGCGCCGAAGTCCTCGTGGGTGCGCAGGATGAAGAAGCTGACCAGATCGACGGAGGGGTCTTCCTTGAGGAACAGGCGCAGGAACTTCTGATCGTAGGAGGGACTGCCAGAGACCTGGAGCACCCGGGTGCGGTCCCGGACCACGCGCACGACCACCGGGTAGCTGTTGTTGCCGGGCACGGCGTCTTCGGCATCGATCGGGATGGACAGCTCCCAGGCGAACCGGCCGACGGCGGTGGGGGTGACCTTGAAGTCGATGGTGCCCACACCCTGCTCGTCGAGGGTGACATCCTGGCTGTAGACCAGCCGACCCTCACGGTTGAGGGTGACCGGGAGGGTCGCACCGGGGGGGCCCTGGAGCTTCGTGGTGAGGGTGAACGGGGTGCGCAGGAACGCGAAGCCACCGGTGATCACCTCAGTGATCGCGACGTCGTGGAGCTTGTCGGCGGACCCGATCTGGTAGATGGTCAGCGGACCGGGAAGGGTCGGTGCGATCCGGGTGGCGTCGGCAGAGTCAGCCTCAGCCAGCTCGCGCCTCAAGACGCCGCGGTCCAGGCCGTCGGTGATCAGCACCACACCCCGGAGCTGCTGTCCGAGGTGGCGATCGGCGATGGCGGCGAGGGCGACGCCGATGTCGGTGCCGCGGCCGGTGTAGCTCGCGGGGGGACCGGACTGCACATCCTCATGGAAGGTGAACACCTCCACGTCTTCGCCGGCCTCCGCACGCACGGCCTCCATGGCACGGGCGACGGCATCGCTGCGGGGTGTGCCGTCCTCGCGCACGTCCATCGAGGCGCTGCCGTCGATGAGCACGACGACGCGGCCGGTCTCGATCCGACCGGACTCTTCGATCCAGACCGGCTCGGCGACTGCGACGGCCAGGATCGCCAGGGCCGCTCCCCACAGGCTCAGCTCTCCGAGGCGCTGCTGGGGGGTGCCGGTGCCAGTGAGCAGGGCGGCAACCCAGGCGAGGACCGCCACAGCGATGCCTGCAGTGATCTGCCAGCTCGGGGCGCTCCAGATGAGATGGCCGCCGTCAGAGAGGACGCCACCGAGGAGGAATTCCATTACTCCAGCCTCCCCTCACGCATCAGCTCAACGACGTGCGCCTGATCGTGCTTGTAGTTGGAGGTGAGGGAGTAGAGCACGAGGTTGATCGCCAGCTTGAGGGCCTCTCGCCGCTGCCACTCGCCGCTGGGCACCACCGGGTATCGGTCCATGCCGTCTGGTCCGCGGTCGAGCGCACCAGAGAGGTCGTTTCCGCAGTAGACCAGCGGGGTGATCGGCCCAACGGTGACCCCCTCCAGGAAGTCCTGGGACGCAGTCCGACCGTAGGGGATGTCCAGCAGGAAGAAGCTGCGGAAGATCGAGTGCTGGTTGGCGAGCGGGGAGAGCGGGCGGGTCGGGAACAGGCGCGCGCAGAGGCGGCGGACCGAGCGCTCGAACTCACCACCGGGGGTGGCAGTGGCGTCGTCGATGAGCAGGAAGCCGCCGTAGGAGAGGTAGCGGTGGATCTGGGCAGCGGCGGCGTCGGAGAGCTCAGGCAGCGCACCGTTGCCGATGAGCACGCAGAACGGATGGGCGAACAGCTCGGGATCCTCGGGTGACAGCTGCACCGCCCGGGGGTTGGCCTCGATGCTGGTGGACTGGATGACCTCAAACAGCACCCGCTGCCAGGCGCCGGGGCGGGAGAGGGTGCCGGTGGTGAGCATCAGCTCCGCGACGTCGATCTGGCTGGGCGCACCGAGGGCGTGGCCGAGTCCGGGAGCCGCCAGGGTGGCCAGGGCGCTGCCAAGGATTGCGCGACGGGACCAGCCGTGCAGGGTGAATTCACTGGGCATCTTCAGCCTCCGTCTGCCGGCGTCGGACCGCGAGGACCGCCTGCAGGAGGGCCAGCCCGAGGGCGGCCAGGATCAGCCATGGAGAGAGCGCCTTGCGGTGCAGGAAGCGCTCGGGCGCGATGTCAGCGGCGGTCTCAATGAGGGAGGGGCCAGGTCGGATGTCGGACTCGATCGGGTCCACGTTGACCGCGACCCAGGCCAGGGGCGGGGCGCCAGGGGTCTGCACGGAGTAGGCGCCGATGCGGTCGGGGGTGAAGCTGATCCCGCTGCTGGAGACGTGGGCGGCGACCGGTCCGTCGGGGCCGATGATGTCGAGGTCGATGGAGGTGTCGGGCATCGGGATGTTCACCGGATCGCCGACCACCCCGCTCAGCCGCTCCCCTCCCCCGCCGGTCTCGCCGCCGAGGTAGCCGACGAGGCGCTGGATGAGGGGCATGTAGACCGCCTGGAGCGGCAGGTTGCCCCAGCCGAGGTCGAAGGTCCCGGCCATCAGCAGCACCCGTCCGCGGCCGACCTTTCGCTCCACCAGCAGCGGCACGCCGCCCTCAAGGGTCATGAGGGTGGAGACGGTGTCGGTCTCGTTGTAGGGCTCGAGGGTGAAGATGCGCTGCCAGCGCGCCCGGGAGAACGCCGAGAGGCCGCCCCGGGAGAACGGCCGGAACAGCTCGGTGTCGGTGTCGGGGAGCGCGGTGGGGATCCCGGGCTCCCCGAAGTTTGTCAGGGCACGGGGACGACGCAGCGGCGAGGGCAGCAGCTCAGCGAACGCGGAGTTGTACCGATCGACGGTGACGTTGTCGCCCATCGAGATGACCAGGCCGCCGCCCTTGCGCACGAAGTCGACCACCCGCCCGGCGATGGCTGCGGGGTCGTCGAGGTTGGAGAGGAACACCACCCGGTGCTGCTCGGGGTCGAGGGTCGTGATGCCTGATGCGGAGGTCACGTCTGGAAGCACCCCGCCCCGAGCCGCGCTGGCGGTTCCCCACGGTGCCAGGGCACGCTCCAGGAAGTAGACCTCGGAGTCGGTGGGGGTCAGGCCCGGGTCGCCGTCAACGACCAGCACCCGGCTGGCCCCGATCCGGGGGAGGTGGAAGGCGAAGGTGTCGTCGATGGAGACGCTGCCGTCGTCGATCTCGACGATGCCGACACCGCCGTCTGCCACCCGGGGCACAGTGACGAGCGCTTCGGCAGTGGATGCCCCCTCGATCTCGACGAAGGTGGTGATCTCCGTGCCGTCGGGCAGCCGCACGGTGCTGGGTATCTCGACAGCAGCCTCGCCGAAGTTCATCAGCTCGATGCGCACGCTGCCGCCCTCAGGGCCGTCGCCATAGACCGCAGAGAGCACGGTGACGTTGGCGGGACGGGCGACAGAGAGCGGACGGGGTCGCAGCGCACCACCCTGAGCCGTCAGCAGGGCGATCTCCTCGCGGGCGGCGAGCACGGCGATGGGGCCGGCTTCGTCGTTGAACACGATGACCTCGCCGCCCTTCCCAGCGAGCATGCGGCGGGCGAGCCGGAGTCCGCCGCTCAGATCGGTGCGCCCCTGGCTCTGTCGGACCTCAACGAGCGCAGCGGCGACAGTGCCGTGGTCTGCGGAGAGGGTGGAGACGAGGCCCTCAGCGCTTCCGCCGATGGTCACCGCGCCAACCAGGACGCCGTCGGGGAGGTTCTTGACCAGCTCGATGGCGTTGCTGCGGGCCTCGGTGAACAGGGTCCGGCGCTGCCCGTCGGTGACCCCATCTGGCAGCGCCCAGTCGATCTCCTGATCCATCGAGAGGCTGTCATCCAGCACGATCACCACCGCACCGGCCTGCCCCAGCTCTTCGGGCTCCCCCGGCCAGCGCAGCTCCGGGCGGGTCGCGGCGAGGATGACCAGGAGGATGATCAGCAGCCGCAGCAGGAGCAGCAGGAGATCCTGGAGTTTCCTGCGACGGCGCAGCTTCTTCTCCAGCCTTCGAAGGAGCAGCATCGCGCCGAACGCGTGCTGGTTGGTCGGTCGCTGGCGCACGAGATGGACCACCAGCGGTCCGATCAGGAGCGCCAGGAGGCCGAGTGCGAGCGGGGTGAGCAGCGCCAGTGACACCTCAGGCCCCCCTGCTCATGACGCCAGCCAGCAGCCGACCGATGGGCAGCTCCAGGGGATCATCCGTCGGGACGAGGACGTGCACCGCCCGGCTGCGACCGAGCCACTGCCGAACCTCCGCGAGGTAGTCAGTGACAACCTCGGAGAACGCCTCTCGGACCGTGTCGGGGTCGATCGGCATCGGAGTGCCGCCCTCTGGGGAGAAGAACCGGGCCGAGGCGCTGAAGTCCATCTCCCACTCCTTTCGGTCATAGATGTGAGCGATCCGGAGGTCGGACTGTCGGCGCAGCATCGCGGAGAGCGCTGGTCCCCAGGACTCGGGCTCCTCCATCAGGTCCGAGACCACCACCACCGCCGCCCGCCGGGGAATGCGCCGGCCGATCTGGCTGAAGCCCTCCGCGAGGACATCGGAGCCGGCTGGCTTGAGCGCAGCGAGGGTGCCAAATATCTGAGCGAGGTGGTTGGCACCCCGACGCGGCGGGATCCAGGGCTGCGTGACTCCCTCCCCGCCGAGCACTGCGAGCCCGATCGGCTCTCCCCGGTGCTGGAGGTAGTAGGCCATGGTCGCGATCATCGTGATCGCTGCGCCGAGCTTGGAGCCGGTCAGCGCCGGGCGCTTGCCAGCCTCTCCGGTGGACATGTCGGCGGTGGCGTCGAGGATGAACACCACGCTCAGCTCGTCCTCGGACTGCTGGCGGCGGACCACCATGCGATCGTTGCGGCTGTAGACCTTCCAGTCCAGGTCCCGCAGATCGTCTCCGGGGGTGTACACCTTGTAGTCGGCGAACTCGACGTTTCGGGAGATGCGCAGGCTCTTGTGGTTTCCGTGGGAGATGCTGGAGACCAACCCGCGGGCACGCAGGTGAAGCTGCCCGAGTCGGGCGAGGACCTCCGGATCCCACTGTGGCGCCACGCTCACTTCGTTGAGACCTGACCCAGCAGCCGATCGACGATGTCCAGCGAGCGGACGCCCTCAGCCTCGGCCTGGAAGTTGCGGACCATCCGGTGGCTGAGCACCCCACGGGCGACCGCCTGGACGTCCTTGATGTCGGTGGTGTCCTGGCCGTGCATGGCCGCGCGGACCCGGGCGCCGAGGAACAGGTACTGGCTGGCCCGGGGACCGGCCCCCCACTGGAGGTAGCGGTTGATGAAGTCCGGGGCGTCGGGACCCGGGCGGCTGGCGCGGGCGAGTCGGACTGCGTAGCGCTTGACGTCGTCGGGGTAGGGCATCCGGCGGACGGCGGCCTGGATCTGGAGCAGCTTCTCCCGACTGAGCACCGGGGTGATCTCCTCCTGGGTGCCCACCGTGGTGCGCTCGACGACCTCGATCTCCTCTTCCTCGGAGGGGTAGTCGACGTGGATGGAGAACATGAACCGGTCCAGCTCAGCCTCGGGCAGCGGGTAGGTGCCCTCCTGCTCGATGGGGTTCTGGGTCGCGAACACCTGGAACGGGGCTTCGAGATCCCAGGTCTTGCCAGCGGCGGTCACCTGACGCTCCTGCATCGCCTGGAGCAGCGCAGCCTGGGTCTTGGGCGGGGTGCGGTTGATCTCGTCGGCCAGCAGCAGGTTGGTGAAGACCGGGCCGCGGATGAACCGCATGGTGCGGTGGCCGGTGGTGCGATCTTCTTCGAGGATTTCGGTGCCGGTGATGTCGGCGGGCATGAGGTCAGGGGTGAACTGCACCCGACCAGACTTCAGGCCCAGCGCAGAGGCGGTGGAGCTGACGAGCAGGGTCTTGGCGAGCCCGGGGACGCCGATGAACAGACAGTGTCCGCGGGAGAACAGCGCGATGAGCATCTGCTCGATGACGTCGACCTGTCCGACGATTCGCAGGCCGATGGCGGCCATGAGTTGCTCGCGGATGGCCGGCAGCTCGTCAAAGAGCGCGGCGTCGTCTTGCACGGCGTTGTCTTGCAAAGGGGCTCCAAAAAACCGGATGGGTGGCAGGTAGACGGTTGTCGCTAATCCAGCGCGCCGCCGGTGGACAGTATCCGGGCGTAGCGGGCGTGACGGGCAGCGAGGTCGGTCTGGCCCGTGGCCTCATAGCCCTCCATCAGCGCGCGCTGGACGGTGGGATTAAACGGGTTGAGATCGTGGGCGGACTTCCAGGCTGTGATCGCCGCAGCTTTCTGACCGCTGGCCTCGCGGAGCTGGGCGACGGTGACCTGGAGGAGCGGGAACTCTGGATACAGCGCCACTCCCTCCTCCGCGACGGCCAGCGCGAGGGGCAGCTCGCCCATCATCTGGAGACAGACGGCCTTTCGGGCGAGCAGCATCGGAGACGGCGGGGCATCGGGGTCGGCGGCTTTTTCGTACTCGATGAGCGCAGCCGCAGGGCGGTCGGCGTCCCGGAGGAGGTCTCCGAGCCGGGCGAACTTCGCGAGATCCGTCCGGACAGAGAGCAGCGGGTCACTGGAGAAGTCGCTGCCGCTGCCGTCGAGGACCACCGGGAGGGTCGACAGCTTCGCCTCGATGAGCGGGAGCTTCGCGATGAAGTCCTTCCAGCCCTCGCGGAATGCGGCGAAGTCCTCGAAGCCAGCGAGGTCAGCGACCACATCTTCTGACGCCTCTCCAGACCGGATGCGATCCATCAGCTCGACCAGGACGACATCGGTTCCCCGGTCCAGCAGGAAGTGCACCATGGTCGCCACCTGGGCAAACGCCAGGGCAGCCTCTTCTCCGCTGTCGAGGTAGGCCATGGACTGCTTGAACTTCTCGAAGGGCACGAAGGTGTCGGTAGCGAGGGCCTCCGCGAGCAGCGACTGCTGGTGGACGGAGAGGTAGCCGGCACGACCGCCGCGCCAGTCTCCCTCCAGGTGCTTCGCCAGCCCCTCCTGGAGCCACACCGGCACCCGATCCCCGCTGCGCCAGGAGACGACGAGGTGGATGTACTCGTGGCTGATGGTGTCCTTCCAGTTGTAGCCACGGGACAGGGCGCGGGGGCTGGTCAGCAGCAGCCGGTTCCACTTCGACAGCGCGATGACGCCGGTGTTCTGGACGGCCTCAGGGGGCAGGCCGCTGGCGGCGGTGAACCGGCTCGCGGTGGGGAAGATGTCGAGGACGATCTCATGGTCTGGCCCGCCGCCGAACAGGGCGTCGTAGGTGGCCCGGGCCTGAGCGAGAGTCTCCAGCCCTTCCTCGGCGAGGATGGTGTCCACCCCGGTGTCATGACGCAGCATCACCCCGGTGGTGCGAGCCTCAACGAGGCCGGTCGCAGCGGCGGCAGTGGCAGCGTAGGGGGTGTAGGGATCGTCGGCGACACCGCGCTCTTGCAGGACCATCCAC
Organism: Myxococcota bacterium; assembly: GCA_047621685.1. Taxonomy (GTDB): domain Bacteria; phylum Myxococcota_A; class UBA796; order UBA796; family UBA796; genus JAQXDW01. Next base: position 12,703 of record JBLHNG010000066.1, read on the forward strand.
GCCTCAAGAGCGGCGGCATAGTCGCCCTCATGGAACGCCGTCTGGGCGACGAGGCGGAGGGTGCCGTCGGCGTCGGGGGATCTACGGAGCAGCTCCTCCCGAACGTCCTGCGCACAGGTCAGATCGGAGGATCGCAGACAAGCCTGCCCGTCCGAAGCACTGCGCGCGGCAGCCGGTGTGGGTGCAAAGAGCACCAGACACAGCACACTACTGGCGAACCAGCTCCTCATAATACCTCTTCTTGAGCGCTTCGTACTCTTCGGGGACGTCCGCTTCCATGCCCTCAAGCAGGGCACGACGGTACTCCTCGGGGGTCTGGAATTCCTCTGGGGAGGGGATCTGGATCTCCTGGGTGGAGTACGACTCTCCGTCCCGCTCGTTCTCATTGCCCTGGCCCTCGTTGCCCTGCATCTGCTGCTGACGCTGCTGCATCTGCTGGTACTCCTGCATCTGCTGCTGGAGGGACTCCCGGGTGGACTGGAGGCGACCGGCGGCGTCGCGCTGGTGGCCCTCGCCGGGCATCGATCGCCCACCCTCCAGGTTCTCGCCAGCCCGCTCCATTGCCTCGCCGGCCCGCTTCATGGACTCAGAGGCAGTCCCATCGGAAGTGGGCATGGCCTGCTCCATCTGGCCGACCTGCTGCTGGAGCTGCTGCTGACGTTCGCTGAGCTCCCCCTGCTGCTGCTGCTGCTGCTGGGCGAGCTCCTGCATCTCTTCGCTCTCGGTCTGCTGCCCCTCCTGGAGCTGCTCCAAGAGCTTGAGGATCTCCTTGAGGTTGGCGATAGACCCGGCGGTCTTGTCGTTGGCGGTCATCACCCCATCGGGCGTGGACTCACCAGGGGGACGGCTCCGAGCCAGCTCGTGCTCGACGGCAGCGGTGGCGATCTGCCCCTGACGGATGGCGCGGTCTACCCGCTCGATGGAGGCGCTGGCGTCTCGGGCGCGGACTGCATCGAGGACCCCGGCGGTGCTCTCCGCGAACCGACCCATCCGAGCGACTGCCGAGCTTCGCCAGCCTGCACCATCTCCTGAGGCGCTGACTGCAGCACGGGCAGCATCGTCGGCGGTCTGGGCGAGGGCGAGGACCCGCTCCCACATCTCGGCCTGCTCCGCGGACTGGTCATCCTCTTGCTCCCGGGCCTGGGCGAGCTGCTCGGCGAGCTCCTGCTGTTCCTTCTCCAGCTGCTCCAGGTCCTCCACGAGCTGCTTGTAGGCCTCGCCCATCTCATCGTCGCCCTCTTGCTGCTCCGACATCTGGGTGTTGAGCCCCTCGGCCATCTGCTGGAGGCTCTCAGCGAGCCGCTCCAGCATCTCCTGGGCGTCCTCCATCCGCCCCTCGGCGATGGCCTTGCGGATCTCGTCCATCAGGCTGCTGGACTCATCGAGTCGGGCGTTGACGAACTCCTGGATCCGCCCCTCGTCGAGCTTGCTGGCGGCCCGCTCGAGCTGAGACATCAGGCGCTGGAGCTGGTCGAGTCGGGCGAGCAGCTCACCGGCCTCGGGGTCGGTCTCTGAGAACTCCTTCAGCTCCTGGGCCTCCTGGGCGAGGTTGGCAGCGAGGTCTGAGAGCTCCGCGAGGCCAGCCTGACGCATCATCATGTCCAGCAGGTAGATCGCTTTCTCCAGGGAGGCGATCTGGGCGTCGTGCAGCTCAGCGAAGGTCTCGTCGTCCCGGACAGTGGTGCTGCGACCGGAGGAGGGGTCGTAGGTGGTGATGGTGAACCGGATGAGCCGAGCGGCGGCCTCCATGACATCATCGACGACCTTGCCGTCGATGGAGGAGGGCGAGTCATCCCCCCACTGCTTCTTCATCAGCTCCTGGATCGGCTCAAACCGCCCCCGGGCCGACTCCGCCCAGCGCAGCATTCCCGGGCCGGTGGCAGAAGGCGGGGTGTCCTCGACGAGGAAGTCCGCGAGGGGTGGGATCATGGCGTCGCGAAGCTCGCGGATGTAGTTCGCCAGCCGAGCGCCCTGGGCCTGCGGGCCGAGCACCTCGATCTCCACCGCGACCGACTCGCCGCGCTTGCCGCCAGCCATCCAGTCGTTGTCGTAGGCCACGATCCGGAGGGTGGCCTCGCTGCCGGAGCCCAGCCCGATGTCCTGGGGCGTCATTCGGATGCCGCCGTCGAGGGCAGAGGTGCCATCCAGCGGCCGGCGCAGCTCGTACTCCCGCACCTCGCCGTCCTGCTCAACCTCCAGGACGACCCGCTTCAGTCCGAAGTCATCCTGAGCATTCCAGAGCACGCCGAGGGGCTGGTTGACCGGGACCTGTCTCGCCTGGCTCTGCTCAATGGAGACCACCGGGGCAGCGTCTTCGTCGACCACGATGCGGAAGTCCGCGCTGCGGTGGACCTCCTCGCCGCGAACCAGGATGAACCGCCAGGCGCCCTCGCCGACGACATCCAGGGTCGCGTCGAGGTCACGACCGCCAGCCAGTCCAGCCTCGGTCGGATCGCCGTCGTCGATTTGGAGCGCCGCAGCCTCAAACGGCTCGCCGGTCCGGGCGGTGATCTTGACCCGGGTGCCCGGGGGAGCGTGGATGGTGCCGTCGGAGTTGGGGACGAGCAGCGGATCGAGCAGCGTGTAGTCGGGGAAGGTGTAGTGCAGGACGATGTCACCGACGAGGGCATCCTCCTCGGCCACCACATCGCCAGCCAGCATGCGCTCAGCAGCCACCGAGGCGCGCCCCTGGAGGAGCACTGCGATGGCGTCGAAGGGGCCGATCGGCAGCAGCACACCGACGAGGGTGACCAGCAGCGCAAGGCCCATCACACCTACGAAGGTCCGGCGGACCGGCTTGCCGGGGTGGATCTGAGCGGGCTTCAGCGGCGCGATAAGGCCGCGGGTGCGAGAGACCGACCGGGCCACCAGCGCCTGGGAGACGTGGGGGGAGTCGCCGCGGTCTAGCGCGGTGAGCAGGCGGCTGCGCAGCTGAGGGAGCGCACCCTCGACGAGGCGCGCCTGCCGGATCGCATCGCCGGCCGCCTGCCAGGAGACGAGCGGACGGGCCACCACAGCGAGGGAGAGCAGGGCGAGGGTGATCCCCCAGACGACCGCCCAGTGACGAGCCAGCCCCAGCGACAGCAGCAGCGACAGCAGCAGCGCGGTGACCAGCAGGCCAGCGAGCCCCTGGAGCAAACCGCGCGCAAGCAGGAGACGCCGCTCTCGTCCGGAGAGGCGCTCAAGGAATGCGCGTATCTGCTGAATGTCCTCTGCCATGCCACTCCGCCAACGGCGATACCCCGGTCAACCTTTCACCGACACGCATCACAAGACACGCATACCCCGAGGTTCGTTCCAATACCACGGCCTCTGCGTGGAGGTTGTACAGGCGGCTCAGCCGAACCGCCCGATCCCGAACGCCCCGGCTCGACCAGCGCCAGTCCTGTGCGTCCAGGCACCACCGCAGGCAGCCATCCTCCCCTCGCAGTGCGTCCGCCTCCGATGCGTTGAGGAGGTTAAAGTGCGACTGAGGTGGATCACCAGCGACCCGCTCGTCCTCTGCGACCCAGCCACAGTCATCGGTTGGTGGCGCACTCCAGCGGGGCAGGTCCGCCCAGGACGCCCCATCCAGCACTGCGGCGAACGCCTCCTCCTCGCCGTAGTAGCGCGCCCTCAGATCCGCGAGTCCGGAGACCGACAGGCCGAGGATCCCGAGGATGAGCCCCCCACCGACCGCTCGGGGCAGGGCGGCTGCACCCGCACCGAGGATCCAGGCGATGCCGAGCAGTGACGGCAGGACATGGCGGGCGCCGTAGTCGTCGAAGCTGGCCATCAGCAGGTGGTTGACCACCACCACCGGTGCCAGAGCGAGGGTCGCCCGGGGCCAGCATCGGGCGGCTGCGATGAGGCCGACCAGCAGGAGCAGCCCGCCAAGGAGGTGATGGTAGGGGGCATGGTAGTCGAGCAGACCGACGTTGATGGCAAAGGACTGCCCGCGCTCCTCCGCCCCCGGCAGCGGACCGGCTCCAGTCACCGCCAGCAGCCCCGGAGCCGCCAGCAGCGCTCCGCCGAGCAGGACCGGCAGCCAGCGTCGCAGCCTCGCGCTCCCCTCCCCGCTCGCACTCCCCTCCCCGCTCAGCGCCAGCAGACCGCAGGGAAGCGCGGCCACGATCAGCTCCAGCCGCCCGGAGATCGCCAGGGCCAGCGATGCCGCGGTCAGGACCAGCGGCCAGCGCGCGCCCGGCAGCTTCACACCACAGGCCACACCCAGCAGCCCCACAGCCGCCAGGGTGTTGGGCAGGATGACGTTGTAGGCGCTCGATGACCAGGCGATGTGCTCCGGATGCAGGCCGATGACCAGCAGCGCCACGACACCGGCCTTCCGACCAGCGATCAGGCCGATCCCGCCCGCCAGCGCCGCTGCACCGAGGGCACCAACGACGGCGCTGATGAGGATCGGCAGGCGGGGGTCCGCCGGAAGGAGGCTCCCCCACAGCCACCACCACCCCTGCATCAGCGGGTAGCTCAGGGTGTCGGCGGCTCCCGGTGGCGTCGCATCGAGGAACCAGGAGAGGTGGTCCGCCTCATGGCCGTCGTGCTGGTGCCAAGAGAAGACCGGCAGCGCCCACAGCCGGACCGCGACCAGCGCCGCCAGCACTGGAATCGCCGCCCACCCCAACCACAGCGTCCGCCGTCCCGCGACCAGCGCACCGAGCAAGAGGAGCGCCGAGAGGCCGATCAAGCGGACTCCACCGGAAGCTCAATCCGAACGATCGCGCCACCCTCAGTGCGGTTCTCCAGGGTCAGGACGCCGCCGGCAGTCTCGATGATCTGCTGACAGGTCGCCAGTCCGAGTCCGATGCCCTGGCCCACCGGCTTGGTGGTGAAGAACGGCTCCAGGGCACGCTCCAGGGCGACCTCCGAGAAGCCTGTTCCGGTGTCCACACAGGTGATCTCGATTCCAGACGCGCCCTCAACCGCGACCAGATCGACCCGTCGGACCAGCTGCCCCTGGACGGCATGGCTGGCATTGATGAGCAGGTTGATGAGCACCTGATGGAGCTTGTCGGGCTCGGTGTGGAGGAGGGGGAGCCCATCGGGGGACGTCACCCCGAAGGTGACGTCCCGGCAGTCTGGGCGCATCTGAACGATCGAGACGGCCTGCTCCAGCAGGGGCGCGACCGGCACGAAGACCGCAGAGCCGGGCGCGCTCCGGGCGTAGTTGAGCAGCGCCTGGATGATGCGGTGGATGCGGTCCAGCTCCCGCCGAGTCCGGACGACGAGGTCCCGCTCCAGCACCGGATCCCCCAGCCCCTGCTCCAGCAGCTCGATGTAGCCGACCACTGCCGACAGCGGGTTGCCGACCTCATGGGCCAGCCCGGCAGCGAGCCTTCCGACCCCGGCGAGCTTCTCAGACCGGATCAGCGCGGCCTGAGCACGCTGGAGATCGGTGTTGGCGGCCTCTAGCCGGGCGACCTGCTCGACGGTCTGCGCCTGGTAGTCCGCCAGCGAGGTCGACATCGCATTGAGTGCGCCGCACAGCTCCTCCAGCTCGATCGCCGCATCCAGCTCGACCCGGTGGCCGAATTCACCCCCGGCAATCCGAGCCGTGCCGCCCATCAGCTCCGCGATCGGAGAGAGCAGCCGCCGCCGGAACAGGTCGAAGCCAAACAGGGAGATCACCGAGCCGCTGAGCACGGTGTAGACGAGCACGAAGCCGGCTGGACCACCGGGAAGCCCTGGAGCCTTCAGGGGCATCTTCACCCGCAGCGCAGCCACTGGCGCCCCCCGAGGCGCGATCGGAGTGGTCACCACGACCCAGCGCAGCCCCCACAGCAGCCCCTCCGTCTCTGAGTACTGGGTGCGGCCATACAGCGCGGCCCGCAGTCCGTTGTCGGGAACCGCCGGGGCCTCACCCGCAACCGAGGCGAGGGTGTTCATCTCCGGGTCGACCACA
>JBLHNG010000067.1:0-18518 GCA_047621685.1 Myxococcota bacterium
GCTTCGCGCAGGCATCCTCTCAAACAGACTGTCCACAACCTGTCACCCATCAGGTGGGCCACCCATAGTGAAATTCCCGCTGAGACCTGAGGTTTTCATGCGACACATTCTCTGGATGTCACTGGCGCTTTCGTGCGCCTGCTCGACGGACAAAGACAGCAGCACCGACTCCGCATCCACAGAGGCCGATGCGGACACCGACTCAGATGTCGGCTCTGGCAGTCTCGTCATCTACGCCTTCTCCAACGACGGCAGCTACGACGAGTGTCGCGGCACCTCCGAAGCCAGCCTCAAGAGCGCGGCAGTCTCCGGCACCGGCGCGTGCAGCTTCAGCGGCGACTTCTCCGGAGTCGGTGAGGTGACCGTCTCGCTCACCGGGACCCTGTCTGGCAGCGCGATCACCGGGACCTACACCACCAACACCGACATGGCCGGCGACCTCTCCTACGAGGGCGAGATCGAGGTCCCGTGATCAGCCGTGGACCTGTCCGCACTTCGAGCAGGTCGGTCCGCGGGCGCTGTCCTTGAGCCGGATGCCGTCGATGTTCTTGACGACAAACGCCTGAATGAACGCGTAGTGGGCCTCGCCGTTGTTCACGCTGATCTGCCGATCGACCATCGCCTGTCGGACCTTTCCATCAAACTCCAGGCGGCCCCAGCAGTTCGGGCAGGCACCCTCGGGGACCTCATCGGCGGTGTCCTCAGCAGGACGGCGGAAGAAGGCGACGACGGTATCGAGAAAGGCCATGGGGCATGCTCCTGTGGTGGCCCTCAGCCTATCTCGCTCACTCCGGCGGGGTGAAGTCCGCCCGCCAGAGCCGCCCGTTGTCCACCCAGAGCGTGCCGTCCGGTGTGAACCAAATCCGTGGGAGCGTGCTGTGGAACCGCTGCGGCTCGATGGTCACAGTGTTCAGCTTCCACAGCCGCTGCTTGCGCCGCCCGTAGACCAGGATCCGGCTCTTGGAGGCCATCACCACGGCGTTGTGTCCGAAGAAAGGCCGCAGCGGCCCCTCCGCCGGTCCCTTCACCTTGTGCAGCGTCTTCCAGACCCCATCGACCCGGCCGATCAGCTCCAGGTTGACGTGGGACTTCACCACGATGTGGTCCGCATCCAGCCAGGCGATCCCATCGACACCCCACATGCTGCGGTGTGTCACCGGGATGGTCTGCCAGTCGGGTGTGCTGGTGAGCTTCGCAGTGCGGATTGTGTCGTCGCTCCGGCGGGTCTCCGCGCTCCGGCCGACCACCCACGCCTCGCTGCCGTCGGGAGAGACGGCGAACCAGCTGTAGCCCGGGGTCTGCCACGACTGAGCCGCATCGCCGTCCTGGGTGTAGAGCACCCCCTTGCCGTCCAGCGCCCAGACCCGGCCATGGAGCATCCGGGGGGCGCCGACCGGATCGGTGCGCACGTCGAGGCTGTGGGTGGGGAAGAGCTTTGGCGGGTGGGGGGTGCCGCGGGGCATCGGCGTTGCGGTGAGAGTGGCGCTCTTGAGCGGGTGGGTTGCACGGGCCATGAGGCTGCTCCTGGTCGGCTGGACTTATCTCAGCGGGAGTACACTGGCAGACATGCTCATCGCCCTCACCCTGCTCGCCTGCACCAACCCCGAAGCCCCTGCCCTCACCGCCTGTCAAGCCGTCCCCGGGCTGTCCACTGACGCCGTAGGACTCGCACAGCTCGCGCTGGTCCTGGTGCCATCCGAGGTGGCCCTGCTCGCCAGCGCCGAGCCCACTGCGGGCCAGGTCGCCCTCGGCAGCGATGGACTCGCCACCCTCCGCTCACAGACCACCTGTGAAGTCACCGCCACCAACAGCGCCGGCTCCGGACGATGGGCGCTCACTCTACGCCGCACCCTGCCCACCGTCGACACCGACGGCACCCTCGGTGAGCCCCAGGAGCAGACCCTGGCGTGGCAGGTGGTCAGCGACGACGGGGTCAAGGTCGAGACGGGCCTCGGCATCGCCGACAGCATGCGCCGCTCCATCGCCGAGGCTGTAGAGCAGGAGGACTACGCCCGGGCGACCGCCAGCTGGAAGGCCATCCAGCGGACCTACGGCGACCCGGTGATCGCGGTGGACATCGCACAGGCCGAAGCCGCCGAGGAAGCGTGGCGGTACCGGCGGAAGATCGACGGCTGGGTGGAGTCGGTCGGCGAGACGGAGGTGGTCATCGCCGCGGAGAACCAGGGCAAACAGGACATCACCGCCGCGACCCTCACCATCACCTTCACCGGCATCACAGCCCCGGTCACCACCGAGCTGGGCATGATCAAGGCCGGCGAGACCGCTCGGATGAGCCTGCCAATACCGGACGGTGCAGTGGGCAAGGTCACCGTGAAGACCACCCGGGTCCTGCTGAAGTGACCGACACCCGCCTGATGCTGGCCGGCATGTGGTCCGCCCAGGGCTTCCTCGACACCACCGCCTGTGTTGGCTGGATCCACCCCCGACACCTCCAGGATCCCAGCTGGCGGACCGATCAGCGGGCAGCGATTCTCACCTACCTCCGCAGCGGTGCAGAGTGGGCCGGGTACATGGGCCACAGCCAGTGCCGGATCGAGGGCTGCAGCAGCTCAAAAGGGCTCGGCAGCACCGATCGCACCGACGGAGTGTGGATCTGGCCGGAGGGGCTGGCCCACTACGTCGAGCACCACCACGTCCGGCTCCCCGATGGCTTCATCGAGACCATGATCGCGCGTGACTTCACAGTCCCTGACGATGCCGCACAGCAGCGCAAGCAGGCGGTCGATGGCGAGCCCTGGCTGCGGTGGTGCGCCACACAGCACCCCCTCCCGCCCCGTCCCGACGACGATGCCGCCACCCTGCAAGAGGCCCAGGCCCTCGCGGCATCCCTGAGCCTCCCGGACTGCCGGTTCACCGTCGCAGAGGCCCACGGACGGTGGCTGGTCAGCCTGCAATTCCCCGGCCCCCGGGTCGTCGACCTCCTGCCGCCCTGCTCGCTGGACCTCCTCGCCCTCCACCTCCACCGCTGGCGCCGGGTGCCCTCCGGCTCACAGCTCTCCCTCGATGCGGCCCGGTCGATCCTCGAATCGATCTTCCCGGCGCCCTCCGCCTGGGGCCGACTGCGGGACTACCTCTCGCCCGACAGCGGGAAGCTCACCACCCTCGACCACGACAATACCGGCTTCTGGCGCCTGAAGTCCGGCACTGTCACCACCGCGATGATGCCGCTGGACGAGATCGGATGGCGGTTCATGCTCTCCCGGCTCACCCCCGGGGATCCCGCACTCTATGCGGGACTCAACCGGGAGCTGTATGCGGCGCTCTGTACCGTCTGACCCTCAGAGACTCAGCCCCGACCAGCGTCGAGCAGCTTCTGGAGACTGCCGTCAGCGAGGGCGGCCCTGGTGTCCGAGCTGCCGCCGATGAGGGTGCCGTTGACGAAGACCTGGGGGAAGGTCGGCCAGCCGCTCCACATCTTGATCGCGAGGCGCTCCTTCCACTGGGAGAGGTAGGAGCCGTACTCCAGGTACGTAAACGGGATGCTCGCCGCAGTCAGCACGGAGCGGGCCTTTCCGACATGGGGATTCTGGGACATCCCGACCACCACCACGGCGTCCTTACCGACCGCCGCAGAGATCGCTGCGATCACATTGGGGTGGTTTGTGCTGAGGGACTGCCCGGCGTTGTCGCTATAGCGACCCTCAAAGACTGCTCGTGTCATGGTCATTGGCTCCGCGTTGATCAGGTCTTTTTGGCGACGGTGAAGCGAAGGTCAAGGGTGCGCTCCATCCGCCGAAGCGCGATCTGCATCGATCGATCGGCCAGGACCACCGAGGAACCCTGTTTCCCAGCCCGCCCGGTGCGCCCGGCACGGTGGATGTATTCCTGGGGGGTGCGCGGCAGGTCGTAGTGGATCACCCACGGCACATCGGGGATGTCGATCCCCCGGGCGGCGGAGTCGGTGGTCAGCAGCACCCGCAGATCGCCCGATCGAAACGCATCCAGCGCCCGCTGCCGCTGCCCCTTGGTGCGATCCCGGGTGACGGTGTCCGCCGAGATGCCATGCTCAGAGAGGTAGCGGAACAGGTGGCGGTGGTGTCGGGGGTCGACAGCGAACACCATGGCCTGTCGGCAGCGGTTGTTCTCCACAAACGACGCCAGGGCGATCTCCTTGCCCCGATGCGGCGGGACCGGAACGACGAGGTGGCGAATCATGCTCTTGAGCGGCCCGCTGGTCGGCCGGACGCTGACCCGATCGGCCATGAACCGGTCGAGGAACTCCTGAGACCGCCGGCCGAGGGTGGCAGAGGCAACGATGAGCTGCCGCTTCGGATCGGGACGGGAGAGGACCTCGCCGAGGTAGTCCGCCCCCCGGGAGGTGAGGATCGGATCCAGCTCGTCGAGGACCACGGTGGTCACCTTCTTGAGCTTCCCAGCGGAGAACAGCTCCAGCAGCCGATCGGGGGTGCCCACGATGAGCCGGGTGCTGCGCTGGATGCGCTGGCGCTGGCGACGGTGGCTGCTGGTGGCGACCGCAGCGGCAACGGTGAGGTCTGCGTCTCGGTAGCGCTCGATGACCCGCATCGTCTGCATCACCAGCTCCGCCCCCGGTGCGAAGACCACCGTCCGGCCCGGCTGCTCCCGGAGGTGCTGGAGCGTGGGGAGGACGTAGGCGAGGGTCTTGCCGGTCCCGGTGCCGGAGTGCATCAGCACATGCCGACCGGCCAGGATCGCCCCGATGCTCTCTTGCTGGACGGGAGTGGGTGTGGTGATTCCCTCGGCGGCCAGCCCGGCGATCACGGCCTCGGTGAGGGTGAGTCTGTCGAACTGACTGAAGGTGTGCGGCATGGTGTCCTCTGAGTCAGACCCGATAACTCAGGGGAGCGGCCAGCCGGTCAGCTCAGTGACCACATCGTGTGCTGGCTGGAAGGCATCGGTCTTCCCGGTCGCGCCGAGGGGGGCGAGGGTCTCACCGTCGAGCCAGACCACTGCCGGGTGTCGAGGGGCCTGCCAGCCCTCGCTGCCCTCCCCCGGCATCCACACCACCCCGTCCGCCACGCTGCGCCCATCAAACGACCGCCCACCCTGGATCGCACCGCTCAGCAAGCCGGTCTCGCCGTCCACCGCGATGAGCAGACCGCCGTGGTACCAGAAGTAGTGCATGCCCCCCGAGCGGATCTGCTCGAAGTAGAGGTAGTCGTGCTGCGGGGTGGCTTCCGCAGTGATGGTCAGGTCCGTGAGGTCCACCACGATCCAGCGGAGGGTGTCGATGTCGGAATCCATCGCGCTGAACATCAGCGGGAGGAACCGGGTCATTGCACCCTTCAGCGCGTGGTTGCTCTGGTCAAATTTCGCAATGCGCCCGTTGGGACCGCCGCTCTGGTGGGGCCAGTCCATTGAGAGGACCGCCGTGACTCCCCCATCGACGATCCGGGCCAGCACAGTCTGCTGCTCAACGGAGAGGGTGAGGATCATCGCTCCGTCGTGCGTCCCACAGGCATGCAGCCGCGCTCCATCAACCGGCAGGGGAATCGGTGCCGGGCCGTCGGACGGGTGCAGGCGCACCAGCGCGTCATCGCGGACGGTGTAGATCGCACCATCGAGCAGGCACTGGTTGAATGCCGCGTCGCTGTGCAGCGTCCGGACGCCATCAGAGAGACGGAGGGTCTCCAGGTCGTGGTGGTCTCCATTCTTCAGCCAGACGTGCTCCCCGCCGTCCTCCAGCAGCTCCGTGGTCGACGAGAGGGCCTCCCGCCAGCGGAGGGCGCCATCAGACAGGTTCAGCGCAGCGAGCTGTCCATCGACAGTGCCATAGGGAACCAGCAGCGTGTCACCGACAGCCCGGACCGGTGCATACAGCCAGGTGCTGAGGGTGCGGTCCCCCGCTTTCCCCAGCGACGTCGTCCAGACCACTGCACCGGTCTCTCGATCCAGCCCGACCACCGACAGCTCCTGCTCCGCCTGCATGAGGTAGGTGACCCGCTGAGGGCTGACCGTGATCCCCTCCCCGCTGACATCCCAGGCCTCTCCCGACACCCGATGCACCCACGCCAGCCCGTCAGCGGACTGCAGCGAGAGCCAGAACGACGTCGACCGATCGGTGTTCTGCCGGGACAGCACCACTGCCTCTTCGCCTCCGGCCGCAATGACCCGGGTGACAAACGCCATCGGTGAGAGCCACCACCACAGCCCGGCACCCAGCAGGAAGAGAGCGAGGACGGCAATGATCCAGGTACGACGAGGGGGCATGAACACTCAATAAGGCGCCTGCAGAACCTCATCACCTGGCATGACGCAGCAGCCTCCTACCGTAGAGAGCACTCAGGTCGGCACGCCATGAAGACGAGACATTCAAGGATGGACAGAAAATATGGATAAGAAGAAGCCGCTCTACACCGCTCATGGTTGAGCTGAATTTTTTCGTGCAGATTTTTTGACGTTTCATATGATCTTTTTGAAAAAACCAATGATGGTAATAAGGGCACTAAGGGGAAATGCACCCCTGTCCTCATATCAGCAAATATGAACTTACATTGCCGTGTATATCAATTGAAATATCTAAATCGAAAAACCTACAAAATCCACTTGCCCCACATTTAATAAACATTATTCTGAGAAGATGAACAAAATTCGTCCGAAGATCATCTAATTGCTCTTGCCTATCGGCTTTTTCTTGTGTGAACATTGAAAAGCCACTCTCTTCTACTCCCTTTATTGGAAGCCATTTCGCTCCGACATCTTGAGCTTGAAGCACCCTCTTCGCAGATGGACACAACATGAAATCCCGCCCCCAGCCTCAGCGGTCGGTTCTTTATCTCTCCGAAAGCGCCCTTTCTCAGGCCAATGATAAGAGCGGAACCCTCCTCGTCCGCATGCTTCGCCGGCAGCTTGAGGCCGGGCAACAGCAGACCCGGGATGCCATCACGGTCGCGGACACCCTCAAGGCGCAGAACCTCGTGCTGGTCAAGAGTCTCAAAGAAGCCAACGCACGAAATTCCTTGCTGGAACGACAATTAGAGCGCAGTAAGCGCCCCTCTCGCAGGGGAATCAACAACAACATTGATGCACTGGCTGCCCGACTGGTCAGCGGAAACACCGCGTAGCGCGTAGCTCTGTCAACGACCTCCCTGGTCCATCCTGTTCTTACCTGTGCGTCCCGACAATCTCGGGGCGGTGGAGTTGTTTTGCCTGGCCCCAACAATCCAAACCCTGAGCACCCCAGCATTGGCCGATATCGAATCGACTGGCGCATTGGTGGTGGTGGCATGGCTGATATCTTCCTTGCGACCGACGAAGATGCCGCGGAAGATGCCCCGTCAGTTGTGGTAAAGATCCTTCGGCCAGATCGTGCCAGCGAAGACCATATTCGAATGTTTCTCGATGAAGCACGGATTTGCTCGAACATAAGTCACCCGGCGGTGCCAGAACTGTATGAGGTTGGCGAGGTCAATGGACTGCCTTTCCTGGTCATGGAGCACATCAACGGTCCCACCCTCCACCAGATCCAGAGCCAACTCAACGACAACCGCTTTGGGATGCTTGGGATGCTCGCCAATGTCATGTCTGAGGTCGCCCGGGTCACCCACCACGCATACTTCTACACGCCTGAAGGTGGTGAGCCCCTGCGGGTGGTGCATCGGGATGTCAGCCTCTCCAACATCCTGGTCTCTGCTGAGGGTCAGACGATCCTGCTCGACTTCGGCATCGCCAAAGGCACCCAGCGGTTCGCAGAGACGATGGTGGGCACCATCAAGGGCAGCTTTGAGTACCTCGCCCCAGAGCAGCTCGCCGGAAAGGACGTCGACCACCGGACCGACATCTTCCAGATTGGCCTGTGCCTCTACCGGCTGACCGTCGGTGCCGAGCCGTTCGCCGGAGACTCCGTCGCCTCGCTCCTCCAGGCCAGGCTGACCTCGGACATCCGTCCGCCCTCTTCGATCTACCCCAACTTTCCCGATGAGCTGGCCGTCATCCTCACCCGCGCACTCGCCGCAGAAGCGAGTGACCGATACCAGACCGGCGAGGAGCTGGCGGGCGCACTGGATGCGTTTGCCTACAACCACACCGGCTCCCTGATTGACTCCGACCACATGGCGGGATGGCTCGCCGGTCTGTTCCCTGAAGGAGCAGCAGACTGGGCGCGCCTCAAGGCCATCGAAGCGACGCCGACCTGGACGGGTCACATCACCGGACTGAGAACCCAGGACGTCGCACCAAGGCCCCTGCCCATCGTCGCCCCGCTCCCGCCAGTCGCAGTACCACCGCCGCCCGCTCAGAGCCGCCCAGCGCTGTGGATCGGCCTGAGCATGGCCGCAGCCATGCTGGTGAGTGTCGGCACGATCTGGATGCTCCGAGATCCGCCGACCAGTGATCCCATAGTAATGGTCAGCGGCGACAACGAGACCGCAATCGTCTTCCTCGATGAAGCCGAGCGGCTCCTCGAAAACGGGCAGATCGCTCGGGCCAGTACCCTCATCGGGAAGGCCGACAGGCTCACCCTGACCGATCCCCATCTCAACCTTCGCCTGGAGACACTTCGGTTCTCTGCAGAACAGGAAACTCGCCTGTCTGCCGGAGAAAAAGCGCTCAGCCAAGACGATCGGGAAACGGCTCGAAAGTATGCGGATGAGGCCATCAACGCCGACCCCAATGATGATCGTGCTGAGGATCTACTGACCAGGGCGATGACGGAGCCGGCTCAGCCCGGAGAGACGGCTGAAGAGGAGGCCGAAAGAAAGGCCGTCGCAAGCCGTGCAGCCGCCACCGCCAGAGCGAATGCTGCCCGACGAGCCCGGCTACAGGCCAGCAGAGCGGCCAGCAGAGCGGCCAGCAGAGCGGCGACCGACAGAGAAGAAGAGTCCGCCAGAGCGGAAGCCGAGCGGCTGGAGACCGAGCGGCTGGAGACCGAGCGGCTGGAGACCGAGCGGCTGGAGGCCGAGAGAGCAGCGCTCGCCGCGGCAGAGCCCGAGCCCCCGGCGCCCTCGACCGAGCCCTCCACACCACCACCGGCAACCTCACCCGTGGTCACTCCCAGCCCCGAGCCGACTGAAGACGCCGTAGCGTTCGCGGAACCGGAGCCCGAGCCTGGCCGCAGCAGGGACGCCTCAGAGCCCCTCACCCGAACCACCAGCATCGCCAGCGGACTGCCCGATCCCACCAAGGCATACGTCAAGACCACCGACCTCTCCGAGGTCCGCAACATCCTTGCTGCAGCAGAGGCCGAAGCCAGCAAGAACGGTGTGCCATCCAATTACTCCCGGGGAACCACGGCCTCGCTGCTCAAGAGCATCGAGCGCGCAGAAGCGAGCGGCGAGCCCTACGTCCTCAACCCCAACGCCATCACCGAGCAGATCGTAAACGGCTATCAGGCCGGAAGCAGTCGCTCGATGGTGGTCAGTCAGCTCAAGCGAACCGGTGGAAAATAGTCATAAAACGCTGATTTATAAGCCTTACACCATCCCTGTACTCAGACCTCAACCCGACAATGCCTGGGGTTCCTTTTGCCTGACCGAACCATCCCACCTCGCATCAGCGCCATCCTGCTCTCCGGCGCCTGCCTTCTCGCAATCACAGCCTCTCAGGAGGCCCGGGCCATCGACCCCGACCTGTTTGTTATCAATGGATATTCCAGCTTCGAGGTTGAAAAACAGTGGGGAGACGAAGGCAACGGAGATCCCTACCTGTCCTTCGACGCGGACCTGTTCGACATCGTGCTTAACTTCGTTCCCACCGAGCGCGTTCGCGCCGCGGCAGACGTCACCTGGGAGCACGGTGCAGCCTCAGAGGATGGCCGCGGAAACGTCGCGCTTGAGTACGCCTTCGTCGAGTATACCGTCTCGGACGCCATGCGCCTGCGCGTCGGAAAGCACTTCGTTCCCTTTGGACTCTTCAACGAAGTCCACACTGCCAAGCCCGCTTTTCTACCGGTCAAGGAGGCCGCGGCCACTAACAAGCCCGAGCGCATCGTGGATGCCGAGCGGTTCTTCCCCCGCTGGGCGGCGGGAATATCGGTCCAGGGAGACCTCTTCCCAGGTGCGACCCACATCGACTACAAGATCCTTGTGTCCAACGGCGAACAGGAAAACACCAACCCTTACGAAGAAGACGACAACCTCGCCAAGGCGGTGACTGGTCGTGTTCGTCTGGAAGCCGGTCCGGTCCGGGTCGGCACCTCAAGCTACTACGACTACCTCAGCGATGGCGGGGTGACCGTCTTCAGCCAGGGTGGGCAGCTTGAAGTCTACGCTGGCGCGTTCGAGCTGTGGACGGAGGTTGTCGCCGGAACCCGCACCCTCGACAGCGGCGGCGGCACCACCCAGCTCGGCTGGTTCATCCAGCCCGCCATTCGACTGCCCGCCCGCATCACTCCCTACATCCAGATCGGCTTCATCGATCCCGACCTCGACACCGCCGAAGACGAAGGCACTTCCGTCATCGGTGGAATCAACATCGAGCCGAGTCGTGGCCTTCAGCTCAAGATCGAGCACAACTGGCTCCACGGCGCAACACAGAGCTCCCTCGCAGACCTCCCGGGGCAAGGGTACCACGAGACGAAAGCCGCTGTTGTCCTCGGATTCTAGGAGATCTTAATGAACGCTCTTCTCATCTTGAGTGCTTGGACCCAATCCGCAGAGGCAGCCCCGGCGCTGCTTGTCGGTGAGGAGCTGTCCACCGAGTCGCTCGATCGCAAAATACTCAAGCAACTCTACACCGGCACGCGAACCCAGCTCGATGGCACACGTGTCGACTTAATCCTACCCAACAGCGGTGACGAAACCCACACCTGGTTCCTGGAGCACATCGTAGGCATGCGTCTGGCGAACTTTGAGCGGACCTGGACCCGTAGGGTCCTCAGCGGCGATGGCGTAGAGCCCCGATACCTGAGCTCTGCCGAGGCTGTCCGCTATGTCACAGATCATCCATTTTCCATGGCCATCATCGATTCTGACGGCATTGAAGACACCGGGAACATTATCCTTCTCGATTCATTGGAGTAGGGTTTGGCGCTGATTCGACACATCAGCAAAAATACCCATCAACTGCGACCTCCAAGCGTTACACTTTGAACAGCCACCCAAAACCCGACTCTATCATATAGGCCTGCTATAACCAGTCTTTTTCACTGGTCAATAGTCGATTTATCGAGTCTCAAAACCATCGACACCATGCCTGATGGTGTCGTTGACGTGCGTGTCCACGCAGACACGCTCACCAAGTCGTGACCACTCGACTTAAACCCCTGCTCTGGAGCATCCATGCGTCTGAACGCTACGCCCGTGACTGTCCTCGCCCTCTTCCTCACAGGCCCGGTCTGGGCCGACGAGGTTAACATCGAGCTGAGCGTTGCCGGGACCTATGAAAGTGGAGTTTATAACGAAGGGGCTGCCGAGATCGTTGCCTACGATGCTGATTCTCAGTTAGTCCTGGTCGTCAACGCCAACGCAACGTCCATTGACCTCATCGACATCAGTGATCCCACCGCCCCCACTCTCGACTCAACAGTCGATCTCTCCAGTTACGGTGGCGGCATCAACAGCGTCGCGGTCTACGATGGCATCGCCGTCGCGGCAGTCGAAGCCGATGTCAAGCAGGACGACGGCTCGGTGGTGTTCTTCGAGCTCGACGGCACCATCCTCAGTCAGGTGACAGCGGGCGCGCTCCCAGACATGGTCACCTATACGCCAGACGGTCAGTGGGTCCTCGTCGCCAACGAGGGTGAGCCGAGCGACGACTTCACCAACGACCCAGAGGGCTCCGTCACCATCATTGATGTCTCCGGTGGGGCCGCTTCCCTCACCGACAGCGATGCCTGCCACGCCGGCTTCGACAGCTTCGCCCTCGCAGACCTTGACTCCAGCACCCGTGTCTTCTCGCCGGGCTCCAGCGTCTCGCAGGACTTCGAGCCGGAGTACATCGCGGTCAAGAAGAACTCCAAGAAGGCATGGGTCACCCTCCAGGAGAACAACGCGATCGCCGAGATCAAGATCGAGAAGTGCAAGATCAAGAAGGTCTGGGGACTTGGCTTCAAGGACTACAACGCCACCACCAACATGCTCGACGCCAGCAACAAAGATGGTGCGATCAACATCACCAACTGGCCGGCTCTCGGCATGTACCAGCCTGACACCATCGCGGCGTACAACACCGACGACGAGACGTACCTGATCACCGCCAACGAGGGAGACTCCCGAGACTACGACGGCTTCAGCGAGGAGGTGCGGGTCGCTGACCTCGTCCTCGACCCCACCGCCTTTCCCGACGCCGCCACCCTCCAGGAAGAAGCCAACCTCGGCCGCCTCAAGACCACCACCACCCTCGGCGACACCGACGGCGACGGCGACCACGACGAGATCTACTCCTACGGCGCCCGCTCCTTCTCCATCTGGGACACCGACGGCAACCAGGTCTTCGACAGCGGCGACGACATCGCCCACATCACCTCGATGGCCTACCCCGATGACTTCAACTCCACCGACGATGAGAACGACTCGTTCGACTCTCGAAGCGACGACAAGGGGGCAGAGCCCGAGGGGGTCGCGGTCGGCAAGATCGAGGGACGCTGGTTCGCCTTCATCGGCCTGGAGCGCATGGGCGGCATCATGGTCTACGATGTCACCGACCCCAACGATGTCGAGTTCATCCAGTACATCAACAACCGGGACTACAGCGGCAACGCGGAAGACTTGACCGCTGGCGATGTCAGCCCTGAGGGCGTCGCGTTCATCAGCAAGAGCGACAGCCCCACCAGCAGCCCGCTCCTCGTCGTCGGCCATGAGGTCAGCGGCACCACCACGATCTTCGAGATCGACGTGGAGGTCATCGACGATGATGACAGCGATGATGACGACAGCAGCGACGATGACGACAGCAGCGACGATGACGACAGCAGCGACGATGACGACAGCAGCGACGATGACGACAGCGACGACGACGACTGCGACTAGCCCCTGACCGGCGGTGACCGGGATAGCCAAACTTCGATGATCACCATCGATCTTGGCTATCCCGGCCTTCTGCACGACTCCCAGGTCGCCGCCGACTCACCGGCCGGCACCCGAATGGCACCCACGCTGACTCCGCCCACTGCTCCGCCGGGCTCACCCTCCTCCGCCGACAGTGGCGTGGTGCTGCCTGTCGTTCTGCAGCGGCAGCAGCGAGACGAGAGCCTGAACGATGCGCGGCGCCGGGCGTCGAGTTCCATCGGCCCCAGGAGTATCTGGGGAGCCAGGAGCCGCCTGAGACCAGGAATCTGACCGGAAAGACATCTCCGCGATACATATTCGTCACTAAAAGATGGCGGATCTTGCTTTGCATTGACGTTTCAGTACGTGAATGCAAAGGGCATCAGCGGAGGCATCATGACGATCCCAGTCAGCGATCTTGTAGACATCATCGAAGGGCTGTCGCTTGGCGAGCGCGCCTGGTTCTGGTTCTGCCCAGAGGCGGCTGACCTGGGCACCCCCCTGCTCATCTCCCCCCTCCGCAGCGACCCGACCATGGCTGGCCTACGGGATCGCATCGCGGACCTTCCGCTGCCGGCGGGCGCGACTCAGTGCGCTGGGCTGGTCAGCGTCAGCGAAGCCGGTGTCCTCCAGTTCGGCTCCGGGATGGCCTCCAGCGACATGCTGACCGCCCTCGCCCGCTGGACCGTCAACCGCAGCACCGCCTGGCCAGCGCTGGAGCGCCTCAAGGACGCCGCCTTCCTCCGGATCAGCGACGGCCGGGTCGTCGCCCGCTACGCCGACCCGGAGCTGTGGCTGGGCATGTCTGCGCCAGCCCCTGATGGCTCCAACGCCGCATCCGCCGCCGCCCTCGATGCGCTCAAGGACGGGCAGACCGCGTGGCTGTGGATGACCGCCGACGGCCCTGGCGGCGCCCCGTTCCTGCTCGCCCGTCCCGTCTCCGCCGACCCGACCGGTTCGGCCTTCGCCGATGCAATCGCTGCCACCCGCCGCCGCTGTGCGACCACCGGTCCGGTGATGGTCGGCACCGCGCACAAGGCTCCCGGCGGGGGCCTCGTGCTCACCACCGCAGAGCGCGGCGAGCACGCCAGCGACATCCTCGCCGCCCTGATCGCCGCCCACAGCGAGACCTTCCCGATGCTGCGCGGCGCCCGACTGTTCCGCATCAAGGGCAGCAAGCGTAGGGAGCTGTCCGCACCGCCCGTCCTCGTCCGGGAGCAGGCGGTGCTCTCCCAGCCCGACGGCGCGGTGTTCTGGCTCACCGACGGCGGCAGCGGCCACCCCTCCGTGCTCATCCTCGCCGGCAACCGGGCAGCGCTCAAGGCTGCGGCGAAGGCCGTGGTGGTCAGCGACGATGCCCGCACCGCTCGCGGCACCCTGCATGACTCCGGGAAGGGCTGGCTGGAGTTCCGCACCCGAGAGGCGTTCGCGGACTTCATCCCGACGCTGGCCGCCTGGACCACCGCGAACGTCCCCGCTGCCCCGGCTCTCTCCCGCCTCCGCGATGCTCGGATGACCCGACGCGACGAGACTGGCACAGTCATCGACCGGCAGCGCAGCGACGACGCCTGGACCTCCCTTTCTTAAGCCTCCTGACCCGAGAAAATCGCCATGAGCGCCACCGACATCGCCGCCACCGCATCCAAGCCGGCCATCAAGAAGATCATCGCTGCCAAGGGAGATCTGCAGGGCAACTTCTACGCCATCATCGGCAAGGACGGCGAGGGCATCGCCATCACCCTCACCGCAAGGGATCCCAAGGGGGCCAAGGCCCTCAGCATGGGCAAGGCGATGAAGAAGGAGATCAAGGCCCCCCGATACGTCCGGGGCATCGTCAAGTTTACCGCCAAGAAGCTCAGCTTCGAGCTGCACACCGGGAACCTCGGGGCTGCACAGCTCAAGCAGAAGATGAAGACCGGCTTCGGCGACGACGAGCTGAAGAAGTTCCTCAAGCTCGCCCGCATCGCCACTGCCGGAGAGGAGGTGGTCGAAAAGGCGGGCACGAACATCGAGGATGAGGCCATGGAGGGCCTCGGGGTAGACACCGCTGATCCCGAGCTGGCCGCCCTCATCGCCGCTCAGAACGACCTCAACGACCTCAACGGCAGCCTCGCCTCCTTCCTCACCCAGAAGAACGACGACGTCGCCATCGACGCGATCATCAAGTCGACCGTCGCAGAGGCCGAGGAGCTGAAGAAGCAGTCCCTCAAGAAGAGCAAGCCCCTCAAGGAGCGCAACAAGCTGCGGCAGCAGGTCTACGACAAGCTCGCGGAGCTGGTCGACTTCGTTCAGGTCGGCGAGGATCCGTTCGCCGGAGACGAGGTCCCCCCGGAGGTCTCGATGCTGATCGCCCAGGCCGGCGACCTCATCTCCGAGCGGGCCGAGGCTGCCCTGGAGGCCCACCGCATCAAGCTCACCCCGATCTTCACCGAGAGCCTCGCCGCCCTTGAGTTGACCGGAAAGCACCTCATCCTCGGCAAGATCCGCGACCACAACATCAAGGTGCCCAAGACCGCGGAGCGCCCGGAGTCCGATGCCGACCCGGTCGACCGCATCTACAAGAAGATCCACGGCAAGCTGTTCCGCACCTTCCTCCCTCCCAGCAACGCCAGCCTCGCAGACGGCAGCTGGCAGAAGGGCTGGCTGGCCTTCCTCGGCAGCGACACCGCAGAGGATGCCATCAAGGCGGAGTTCAGCGAGTACATCGCCGGCCTCAATGTCAGCGCGGACACCATCCGCGGCCTGGACAACGACACCTACGGCACCGACGATCCCAAGACCTACCACCGCATCGAGTGCGACAGCGACTGGGAGACGGTCAAGGGAAACCTCTCCCGGGATCCGGTCGCCCTGTGGCAGATGGTGCTCTACCGCAAGCAGACCGTCGACGGCCTGCTCGCCGTGCTCAACGGCACCCACGGCGGCAACCTGCTCGCCAAGAGCGTCGGCAGCGTCAACCTCACCTCCGACTACGACCTCACCCTCTCCTCCAAGGATGGCTCCGGTCGTGAGATCGACGCCATCAAGGCGTTCAACGACCGCATCAAGGCCCTCTACACCAAGCAGCCGGGCACCGTGTTCGACACCAACCTCTACGCCAAGGACTTCCTCAAGGTGAAGTCCACGGTGATCGGGGTCAACCAGGGCGACAGCGACGGCAGCGGGATCGCCGAGGTCCTGGAGATGCTGGAGCTGGATCGCTCTGACCAGGACGTCGCCGCGCTGACCAAGATGCGTCAGTACATGGAGCAGGACGAGTGGGAGGACTACATCGAGGGCTTCACCAACGGAATGGAGAAGGAGCAGGCTGAGCAGCTCCGGCTCCAGTTCGACGAGGCCGACTCCCTGTTCGCGATGAAGAACGAGACCATCTTCGAGGCGTTCATCGCGAAGTACGGCGACATGGACAAGCGTCTGCTGCCGGAGTCGGTGGTCGAGACACTCGACGAGCTGATCCAGACCCGAAGCGAGCGCATGGAGACTGCTGACCTGCAGACCCTCATCGCCGAGCAGGAGAAGATCGAGCAGCTGGTCCGCGAGGCTGGACACCTCGCTGGAGACCTGATGCTGGAGGTGAGAAACGACATCTACCTCGACAAGATGAAGGGCGTTCGAGTCCTCCAGGGCCGTCATGGAAAGCTGGAGGAGGCCCTGACCGATGACATCGACTACGACACCGCGGTCGGCGGCATCGGCGATCTCGACAGCGACGATCCCAAGTACGACGAGAAGGTCCGCGCGCTCCTTCGCACGCTGCTCGGCGGCGAGCTGATCGTGGAGCCTTCAGAGGCCGTCGACAACCCCACCGCCCTGGATGACAAGACCATCCAGACGATCATCAACGAGCTGAAGGCGGAGAGCATCACCGACGGCGATGCGCTGCAGGCGTGGCTGGTCAAGAAGGTCGACGCGCTCAAGGAGGAAGCCCGCCGAGAGCTGGGGGCGGCCAACTTCTACGCTGCGGAGGCCTACCTCTCCGAGGGTCCGCTTCAGCACGTCGTCAACGGCAACCAGTCCGGCAACCCCGCGGTGTTCGACAAGCTCAAGCCCGAGCACTTCCTGGAGTCGATCAACGAGCAGACCGGCGACTTCTTCAAGGACGTCAAGCACTTCGGCGACGCCCGGGAGGGGGAGGCGCTCTACAAGACCTGCAAGTACCTCCACCGGATGCTCGAAGGCATCGCCAAGCTGGCCCAGAAGGACTTGTTCATCGAGATCGAGGACGATCTCCCCACTCTGGCAATCTGGGGTGGGGCGGGCAAGGCGATGACCGGCATTGAGGAGAAGCTCCTGCCCATCCGTGGGGCGAAGGGCGAGTGGGCCAGCGCCACGGCAAGGGCCCGTCGGCTCGCCGCAATCGAGGCTTCAAAGAAGATCTACAAGGTCTCCACCATCGCTGCGCTCAAGGCCCAGGTCCTCACGCTCAGCGGAGAGCTGAACAAGGCGGTCCGCACCGCCCTCGCCATGCGCCCGAGCAAGGAGGTCATCTCCGACGGCCTGGGCATGCAGGGGTAGGGCTACTCCTGCTCGGCAGAAGTCGTCTGCCGAGTGGTACTACGGACAGGCCAGCGAGAACACGTCCCGGTACGGGAAGTCCGATCCCAGGCGGTCCAGCTCGTCGAGGTAGCGCTGCTCCACCTCGGCCAGCTCCGCTGGGGAGTACAGCTCGTTGGTCTGACCGCTCACGCCGCGGCGGATCATCTTCGGCTTCTCACCAGGGGTCACAAACGGCAGTCCGATCGGTGCAAACCGGGACTCATGGGCCTTCATATACGGGAGGCCGCTGCGCTCGGCGACCAGGGCCTGCTCCGCCTCTGTCAGGCTGACCCCATCAGGTCCGCAACCTGCTGGATCGCTGTGTCGGGATCCCGCTTCATCTCCCCATAGAACAGCACCAGGACGTTGGGCTCATCCCGCAGCGCCCACCACCCCAGCGCGTGCTCCAGCCAGCCGTTGCTGGGCGCGTCTGCTGCCATCAGCTGCATCCACGTCTGCGGGGAGATGGTGTCGGCCAGACCCAGCAGCGGCAGGGCGAAGAAGTACGACGAGACAAGCACCTCCTTGGGATCGCGCAGCACGACGATGTACCGGGCCTTCGGATCGAGGGGGACATGCTTCGAGCGGCAGTGAGTCTTGATCACCCTCAGCTCGGTCGGTGAGCCCTCCCAGGAGCGGGGATCGTCCAGGGAGATGAAGCCGGCTCCGGGGGAGTCGGGCCAGGGAATCACGTCGCTGACGTGCTCGAACTCCGCCGCTCCTCGCCAGGCGATCTGGCTGGCGATCTGCATCATCCAGCTGGTGCCGGACTTCATGAACGTGGCGACGAACACATCACGCGCTGTGGGGGTGTAGCCGTCAAAGGCACGGCTCAGCCTCCGATCGGAGGTCGTAAGCCAGATGCCGAAGCGGGCGATCTGGTCGCTGAAGCCCAGCTATCTCCCCACTGAGAACAGACTGCGGAGGCACTGGTTGGTGATGCTGGCAGTCTCAGACATGACCTTCTCTCTGTTGTGTGAAGGTGTAGCCCCGACAGGCGATTTGCGGCTTCGGTCATGCTTCCGGACACGACCCTCTTGAGATCCGTCCAGAGGACTC
>JBLHNG010000068.1:0-18263 GCA_047621685.1 Myxococcota bacterium
TTCCGGGGTGCTGTCGCGCTGGCAGGCGACGAGGAGGGCCCCCATGAGGAGGGTGGAGGAAAGGTGCACGGCGGACCTCGGGGGTGTGGGGGGTGCGGTTTGTCTGAAGGGGGTGTTTCAAGAACCGCGCCAGGGTGGTGAGTCTATCGGATCGTGGGCTGGCACCCTTGTGACCATTCGGCGCTCTGAGGTCGGTAGGACGGGTCGCTGAGTGGGCCGACGTGTGGCCGCAGGGCGGGGACTCACGGCGGGTGCCCGGCTGGGGGGTCGCAGGGGGAGCGGCCGCAATGCGGGCACTCCCGGAGAGAGCCGACGTAAGGCGGTGAATGCAGGGAGTGCAGCCCCCCTTGAGCGAAGCGCCACAAGCTGGCCAAAGGCCAGCGTTGGTGCGAAGTGGCCAGAAAAAGCATGGCGCCAACGATGGCGAACCTCAGCTCACACGGGGAGGGAGCACCCGCCGTCATCCCATCGCCCCGTCGCTGAGAAGCCCGAAGGGCAAGCAGAACAGGTCAGGCAACATCTAGAGCAGAGATGGGCGAAGCCTTGAAGTGAGACGGTACTTCCAACGTCGTTACCCCCATTACTCCACCGATACGAGAGTCACCGGCATTGATGTTGCCAGCCCTGTTCTGCTTGCCTCCGGCCTCGCAGCGACGGGGCCATCGACTCCGAAGGGTGCTCATCTCAAGCTCTAGCTGAGGCGATTCATCGTCTCACCGGCGCTTTTTCTGGCCACTCCGCACCAACGCCGGCCTTCGGCCTGCTTGTGGCGCTGCGCTCAAGGGGGCTGCATTCCCTGCATTCGTTGCCTCACGGCTCCTCTCTCCAGTCACCGCCCCCTGCGACCCCCAGCCTGACACCAATGGCGAATCCCCGCCCAGCGGCCACCCCCCGCACTCTCAAAGGACCGTCCTGCACCGCAACGAGCGCCGAGTGCCCCAGCCTCAAAGCTACTGGTTGTAGATCCCCCGCAACCACACGCAGACGCTACTCCCCATACAGCGAACCAACCTCCGCTTCGTACCCATTGTACCGCTGTGTCTCCACCACCTCCCCATCCGGAATCAGCCGCTCCGTCGCCTGCGACCACCTCGGATGCGGCACCGCCGGGTCCACATTGCTCAAAAACCCATACTCATCCGGCGCAATCGTGTTCCAAAACGTCCCCGGCTCCCCATCCACAAACGCGATCCGAATCACTGACTTGATCGACTTATACCCATACTTCCAAGGCACAATTACTCTCAGAGGAGCCCCATTCTGACGCGGCAGCGCCTCCCCGTACATCCCAGCCACCATCATCGCCAGCTCGTTGTTCGCCTCCTCAATCCGCAGCCCCTCAAAGTACGGCCACGGATACCCCGGGTTTGCCACAACCCCGGGCATCTGCTCTGGGTCGTTCTCGCTGACAAACGCAAGGTGAGTCGCCTCGGGCAGCGGGTCGGCAAACTCCACCAGCTTCGCCAGCGGGAACCCAGACCACGGCACGGTCATCCCCCATGCCTCAACACACCGGAATCGGTAGATCCGCTCCTCCATGTCAAACAACGCGAACAGGTCCTCCACCCCGAAGGTTCCCCCGTTGCGCACCAGCCCGGTGATCTCGATCGTCCACGGCTCGATCTCAAAGTCCCCGACCAACTTCCAGACGTCGGACTTGCTGACCGTGAACTCATAGAAGTTGTTGTAGGTCGTCGCCGAGACCCCATCCGTGACTTCGCGTTCAGACACTTGATACGCCTTGTTACGCGGAACCGGAAACCAGTCACTGTACGGATTGTCGAGCCCGAAGACCGCAGCGGTGTCCAGTCCCTTGATGTATTGCCCGCACCCGGCAAGCGTCGTCGAGGCCGCCGCCAGTCGCAGCGCCTCCCGCCGGCTCATGGCGCTGCCGACCAGTCCGGCCTCTCGCAAGCTGGTCACCAGCGGACGCCGGGCCTCGACCACCCCCTGAGGCGTGACCGCGGACTCAGGCAGCTCCCAGCGCTTCGGAATCTTGATGAGCATGTCCGCAGCCTACCCGGATTTATGCTGGATGAACCGTGTCGGTGGGACTAAGCTCGAACCGAACCGCGCAATGCGCAACAACCACGGAGGTGCCTGATGACTGTCATGACTGCCCAGACCGCCCCAGTGGATGTTGTCCTCGACTGAGTCTCGTCACCGAGTCACTCCATCGAGTCACGCCACTGAATCGCTTCGACAGACCGCACTCAACCCATAGCGGCATCGAAGGCTGAATCCGCCTGCACTGCAGGTGTCATTTCCGTGGAAAAATCAATGAGTAAGCGCTCGTCCAGTAAAGAGTCCGGCGACTATCGCCTGAAGAGTCGCGACCGGAAGTCCCGGCGCACCCCCAGCAAGACCGACAAAGAGCCCACCGCCTCCGCAGCCTGGATCACCACCTACCAACCCAGCCGCCACGAGGCCTCCTGGCTGGCGTCCTCCCTCGGTCTGTTCCAGGAGATGGGCCTCATCACCGATGTCCTCTTCTTCATCCAGGGTGGCAAGGAGGCCAGCGTCTACTGCTGCGCGACCCCCACCGGCGAGCTGCTGGCAGCCAAGGTCTACCGGCCCCGCAAGTTCCGACAGCTCCGCAACGACAAGCTCTATCGGCTGGGCCGGGAGACCCTCGTCGAGGGGGGAGCCTCGGTCAAGAAGACTGAGCACCGCATCATGCGGGCAATCAACAAGCGCACCGCGTTTGGCGAGCAGATCCGGCACACCTCCTGGCTGATGCACGAGTACACCACCCTGGAGCGGCTTGTGGAGGCAGGGGCTGCGGTGCCGAAGCCGCATGCCTCCAGCGACAACGCCATCCTCATGGACTACATCGGCGACACCGAGCTGGCTGCTCCGCCCCTGACCCGGCTGGAGCTATCGGCTGAGGAGGCCCCGGGGATCCTCGCTGTGATCGTCAAGAACATCGAGATCATGCTGTCCATCGGCATGGTCCATGGTGATCTGTCGGCCTACAACATCCTCTACGATCATGGTGTGGTCACGATCATCGACTTCCCGCAGGTCACTGAAGTCGGGGTCAACCCGTTCGTCCGGGACCTCTTCTGGCGGGATGTCACCCGGGTCTGTGAGTACTTCGCTGCCCTCGGCGTTCCCTGTGATGCCGATGCGCTCGCCACTGAGATCTGGGATCGGCATGTGGTGACGGTCGAGGAGGACGTGCCCGACGATGACCCGGGCGAGGAGGAGCACATGTGGTAGCGATAGGGCTGGAGGTCCCATGCCGCGCGCACCAAAGCTGAAGCCTGCCGGGGAGAACGGCACGATCACCGTTGAGGAGATCGTCGCCGCCCAGCGGGCTGCCCTGGTCGGGTGGCCTGCGAACCACTACAGCTCAGAGATCGGCTACGAGTGCGGACTCGCGGAGGCCCTGGCTGCGCTCGGGCGCTCCGGGGAGGCCCTGACGCTGCTCAACCGATCGCACCGAGACTGCTGGAACTACCAGCGCTACCGGTCCAGCTACGGCGTCGCCCTCCAGCTCCTTGGCCGGGGAGAGGCCGAGGCGGCTCGGAGTCTGGCGGAGACGCTCGACGCGGAGGTCGCAGAGATGCGGCTCGTCGGGGAGTACCGAGCCATCATCCGGGGGGCATCCGCGACGGTGTGGTTTCGGCTCGGGGACGCGGAGCGGTGTCGGCTGGCCCTCGAAGATGCCCACCAGGCCGCGGTGGATGAGCCCTCCAATCCCACCCAGCCCTGGCCGCACCTCGCCCAGGCCTATGCGCTGTGTGGGCGATTCGATGCGGCCCTGGAGGCCCTCACCCATGGAAGCTCCTTCCGTGAGGTTGCCGTGTCGCAGATCGTGCGTCAGGCGGTCGCGATGGAGCAGCCGGAGGTTCTGGACGCCGTCGTTCACCTCAGCGGACTCGAGGGCTACCATCTCCCGGAGGTTCTCAGCACGTTGCTGGATCGCCTCCGTCGAGAGCGGGACCGGACGCTGCTCGGTGTGCTCCTGCCCCCGCTCGTCGCGCGGAGCCGGGAGGAGGATGTCGCCGAGCTGTTCACCGGGTGGAGTCGCGCTGGCTTCAAGGAGGACGCCCTCCACCTCGCGAGGCAGTGGCATGCCCTCAAGCCCGGTCCGCACACCGCGACAGCGCTGGCGATCTGCGGTGAAGCTGAGGCCGGACTGGCGATGCTCGATGCGCTCCCGGAGTTGAAGTGGGCCTCGCAGGCCCGGCCATGGGTCGGGCTTCTGGCCGCGCTGGGGGAGACCGAGCGCGCGGCTGCCCTGTGGGACGGTGAGGAGGCGTTCTCTGTGTGCTGCCATGCGGCGGATCAGGCCTGGCTTGCCGGGCATCTGGACGGCGCGTCGGTGCTGCTGAGCACGGCAGATTCGATGGCGGACACTCCGCTGGACCGAGGGCGCATCGCCAGCATTGTCTTCGGGTGGATGGACACAGCCGGTGCTGCGGCTCACTACACCCAGGCCCGCAAAGCCCTCGCCGCGCTCAAAGGCTACCCACGCAGCCACGGCCTCGATCAGCTCGTCGACATGCACGGTCAGGTCGGGGATCTCCCCGGTGGTCAGGCCACCGCGACGAAGCTTCGCATCGGAAACCAGCGAGACCGCGCCCTCGACACCCTCTCTGCGGCAGCCCTTCGCTGTCAGGACACCGCTGCGGCCATGATCCTCGCGCAGTCGATGAAGGATCCCACCGACAAGGTCAAGGCCATCGCCCGCATCCTCCAGACCGTCACCCGGCGCTCGGGGAGCCTCAGCCCCAGCATGCTCAGCCTCTCCATCTTCTGGCTGGAGCGATGAGCGGCGAGGGCAAGGGCGGCGCGGCGATCATCGGGGCTGGGCTGATCGGTGCGGTCGCGACCGGGGCGAGGTTCTGTGACGACGCAGCACGGGTGGGGCGACTTGGCACTGAGGTGGTGCCGATCGCTCGGCTCTCAGACGATGTGCTGCGGGCTGGAGGTGCCCTCCGTGTGGCAGACGACGCGGTGGTTGCCGGGCGCATCACCGGCGCGGGTGAGGTGATCGAGGAGGGCGGTCGTGGTCGGTGGGTGCTGGACGAAGCCGATGCCGTTGAGCTGACTGTGGACATCGGGCTGGAAGTCCTGGGCAACCTGGAGTGGGACTCCGGCGAGGTTCCGCTGACGCCCCCCATCCAGCAGCTCTCCGGGATGTGGATGGCGGAGGGAGGCCCGGAGTCGGCTCCGACCGCCTGGATGTGTGCCGAGCCGCCCGAAGGGGACCACCGACGGTGCGACTTCGTGTACCAACAGGGCGGCCAGATGGTCTCCGCGGAGGGGCTGCTCATTGTCCGGGATGGCATGGTCTGTCGCAGCATCCTGGTCGCACCGAGGCTGCCTGGGATGACCCCGGCGGAGTCCCTCGTCGCCCTCAACCGCCACCCCTGTGAGCAGATCATCGCGTCGGGAGGCACCTCGCTGGCGCTCCTGGGGCCAGAGGGCGCCTACCGCATTGTCTGGTCAGGGCTGGAGTAGCGGTCAGCCGGGCCAGGGGCGGGCCAGCCGGAAGCCGCGTCCGCCGTCTCGTCCGGTGGAGACGATGCTGGTTCGGGTGCAGACCCGGGCGTGGGTGATGTCCCGGAACCAGTACCCACCGCGCATCATTCGCCGGACGTCGTCGGAGTCTGGTGGCAGCACGCCGCGGTCGTTCTCGATGGACGGACCATCCGGAAGCCAGGGATCCAGGCACCAGTCCATGACGTTGCCGGCCAGCCCGCGCACCCCGTAGGGGCTGGCATCGACCGGGAAGCTGTCGACCCCGCTTGGGATCTGCCGGCCCGGTCCAGAGTCCCGGCACTGACACCACGTCGGATCGCCGTAGTCTCCCCACGGGAAGATGCGCCGATCGACTCCTCTGGCGGCCTTCTCCCACTCCAGCTCCGTCGGAAGCCGCCAGGGCTGGCTGGTCTGCTCGGCGTGCCAGGACGCATACGCGCAGGCAGCAGACCAGTCGATGTAGGTCACCGGCATCTCCTCGGTCCAGAGGTCGCCGTCTGCGTCTTCAACCAGGATGAACTGACCGAGGTCATCTTGACCGACCAGCAACGGTCCAGGCTCTCCGTTGGGGCCGAGACGCTCCCGGGGGGCCCACCGCTCCCGATCTTCGCTGTCCGGCTCGTTGAGGAACGCTAGATAGCCGGCGTTGGTGATCGGGAACTCCTGGACGATGTACCCATCCAGCCAGACCCGACGAGGCGGGTGTGGGAGGAGGGCGAGGGGATCTCCGCCGAAGATGAACCACCCTGGCGGGACATAGCACTCGCCGTCACCGAGTGTTCCAAGCGGAGGAATCGGGACCGGTGTTGGTCTGTGTGAGCCGGGTGCGATGCCGTCGGAGTGCTGATTGCGTTCGATGCGGACCGGGTAGCGGACCGGCTCACGCCCCTCCGCTTCGATGAGGAGCAGGTATCGCCCTCGCTCCAGCCGGTGGCGCGCGATGGGGGTCACTCCGAGGTCTACAGGATCGCCGGGGACGAGCCGTCGATCCTGCTCGATGTAGCGGGTCAGGGTGACTCGGGCACCCGACGGCTCGGTGTGCAGTGTCAGCCACCCGTCCCCAGACAGCCACCCGGCATGCGCCCCGCGATCATGTGCCCTCAGCCGCTCCTCCAGGCGGGCGGCGGCTGCAAAGTCACCAGCCTGCTCTGCGTCGGTGTGCTGGCGCTGGTAGTGCTCCGCGAGCCGCTCGTCGGCGTCATCGAGCAGCGGAGACTCCCGAAGCGCCGTCTGCAGGAGGCGCACATACCGGCTCTGGACCTGCTCCGCTGCCTGCTGACGGTCCGCTGCACGATCCTCAAGGGCCCAGAGCGGACGCTTGTCTTTAATGTTGGCGTATAACGGAACCTCTCGTCGCTTGCTTTCCGCCTCCTGCGCCAGGGCATCCGCCTCTGAGCGCAGTGCTTGAATGGAGGGGTAGAGGGCGTCGGCTTCTTCCACCAGCGCACTCGCCCGATCCCGGGCCTGGCTGCCGTCGAGCCATGCGGAGAGGAGGGAAGAGAGGGCACCAGCGTCGCGAAGTCGAAGTCGGGCCGGTGCGAGCGCGGCGTGGCAGATTCCGGCGAGATCCGTCAGCCCGGGGGGCATGGGCGGGATGTTCAGCCGACGACCCCGCTGGAGTGCAGTCAGGACCTTCCTGGAGCGGAGCCCAGGGAACGGTGCGGTGCCGGTGATCAGCTCCAGCATGACCGCACCGAGGGCGTAGACATCATCGGACGGCGAGGGGGGAGCGAGACAGGCCTGCTCGG
Organism: Myxococcota bacterium; assembly: GCA_047621685.1. GTDB lineage: Bacteria > Myxococcota_A > UBA796 > UBA796 > UBA796 > JAQXDW01. The sequence continues at coordinate 7,242 of JBLHNG010000068.1, forward strand.
GGGACATGTACCGTGGGGTGCCGGCAACGGTCTTGCGATCGCGCGGCACGTTCAGCCGACGGGCCAGCCCCCAGTCCAGCACCAGCACCTCACCGAACTCGCCGACCATGATGTTGCTGGGCTTGATGTCGTGGTGAACCACCCCACGATCATGGGCGTATGCGACTGCCTGGCAGGCCCGGAGAAACGAGACGAGCTGACGGCGAATTGCCGCGGGCTGTGCGCCGGGGTGGAGGGTTCGGATGACCTTGCGCAGGGTCTGACCTTCGAATTCCGACATCGTAAACAGCGCCCGGCCATCGTCGGTCTTCTCCAGCGCATACACCGAGACGATGCCCGGGTGCTCCAGCTGCGCGGTCAGCCGGGCCTCTCCGATGAACCGCTCCTGCACCCGGGCGTCCGAGGTGCGATCGGCTCGGATCAGCTTCAGGGCGACATGACGCTCCAGGATCGGATCCCAGACCCGGAAGACCTCGCCCATGCCGCCGAGTCCGAGGACCGCTCGCTGCTGGTAGCGGCCAATCATCTCTTCGGCTGGCGTGGTCTCTGCTGTGGGGCGTGGGGGAGTGTCCTGGAGCTTGGTCTGCTCGCTGGAGTACAGGGTCGCTTCGCTGGCGGGCGGGCTGTCCGGACACGAGGACGGAAGGACGGTAATGCAGGACTGCTCAAGCAGATCTTGGATTTCGCGGCGAGCGACTTTAGTCAGGCCGTGTCGTGCGGCGAGCTGGGCGAGCTGCTGGTGGAGATCCGACACAGGGGAACCTCTGAGGGGCACTCAGAGTCTATACGCTGGGTTGAGAGCATCCCAGTGCGAGAGCAGCATCACGATGAGCTTGTTGCCCCTGGAATATCCCTTGAGCCCGGCCTCAAGACATCGAAGCTTCAGGGCGTCTGGCCTCTCCTCGGTGAGCTGTCCGGCCCAGGCTGCCCGGCGGAGGTGCCGGTGTCCGCGCTGCTGTGCCCTTGTGTAGTGATTGTGCTTGTCCGGAGCGGCCTGGTAGCCCACCTCGTGGAGATTCAGCAGCTCCAGCTTCGGCAGGTTCGCGCTCTGCATCAGCGCATCGAGGCCCTCCGAGTCGAAGCGGGACGACGAGAGCGACAGCCCGCGAAGCTGAGTGAGGTTGTCCGCTGCGAGGATCTCCTCAAGCTCCCGGTTGCTCACGCTGCAGGCGTCGAGGTTGAGGTAGGTGAGCTGGCTCCCGAGCCGGGAGAGGAAGTCCGACATGCGATCCCCGGCGACGGAGTTGCCAAGCAGCGAGATGGCCTCGATCGCGGTCAGGTCTCCGGCGGCATCCGCCAGCGCACCAAGGAGCGGCGGCTTGAGGTGGGTCATGCCGAAGTAGAGGTGGGTGAGCCTGGAGAGCTGTCCGCAGCCGAGGATGGCGGCGAGGTGGCCTTCCAGCTTCTACCGGATGGCGCTGCGAGCAGTGCGTTGAGTCTGACGAGGCTCATGGGCTGAGGATAGCCGGTGTGTCTACCGTGCCCGCCGAACCCTGGCGGACAGGCCGGGCTGGATGAAGCGCTCGGTGTCTCCGGAGAGGGTGAGATGGACTGAGGGTGCTGATCCTGGTGCCCCTCCGTCGCCGGTCGTGAGTCCAGGCCACCTGAGGCAGCCCGCCAGCCGGTGGGCTATCGTGGTTCGCCATGGACACTCAGAAGACCCCAATTACCTGTCCCCAGTGTGCACGAGCGGCCACGATGAAGGTGCCCCTGAAGGTCAACACCCGGCACGACCAGGGGGCACGGGAGGGCATCTTCACCGGGAGCCTGTTCGCCTTCTTCTGTGACGGCTGCGGGTTCTTCGCCGAGGTGCTCCCCCGGGGGTTCCTCTACCAGGATCCCGACCACCGCCTGATGGTCTACCTCAGCCCCAGCGGTGATCCCGCCCTGTCGAACATCCAACTCCCGCCCTCTTTTGGCGACTATCGGCTGCGGGTGGTTCGCGACCGGGTGCGACTCGTCGAGCAGCTCCTCATCCGTGAGGCTGGCCTGGATGATCGCCATGTGATGCTGTTCAAGGCGCAGGTGAAGCCCACGGTGGATGGGGGGCAGGCCAGCGCCCCGGAGTGGACCGTGTTTGCCGGGCTGCTCGGGGAAGGGAGCGAGGTCGCCTTGAGCCTGCCAGACGGCAGCGTGGTCGCCCTGCCCGAGGGACTCCTCGATGCCACGATCGCCGCGTATCCCCTTGATGACGAGGAGCCGCTGTCCTGGCAGTGTATTGATGATGCCTGGGTTTCGGCTCGTCTCGCCCTCGCCGCGCCGGTTCAGGATGGAACCTGGTGGAGTCGAAAATAGCGCATCGGGGATGATGGTGGGCAGGAGTCTGGGATGTCGAGAGCCACGCTGAGCATTGAGCTGGAGTCTGCCGAGATCTTCGGCGGCGAGGTGCTCCAGGGTGTGGTTGTGGTGAGGGTGTCGGAGGCGGTCGTGTGCTCGGACCTCATGCTCACCCTGGGCTGGCAGACCGCTGGGCGGGGAGAGGTGGACCACGACACTGTGGAGACCGTCATGCCTCCGATCGGGGAGTGGGCTGAGGGAGGCCACCGGGTTCCGTTCTCATTGCAAGCACCCCGGGGACCGCTCAGCCACAGCGGGGAGCTGGTGGAGATTCACTGGGCGGTGACCGCGACAGCGAGCCTTCGGGATGAGGCGGTGACTGCAGCAGTGCCGGTGGTCCTTCGTGCAGGCAGTCCGACCCTGGAGCCAGCACCCGATGTCCCGCAGATGCCGCCGATCACCACCCAGCAGCGCCCGCCCGGCAGCCTGCTCACCCGGCTGATGCCCACCATCCTCAGTGTTTCCCTGGCGCTTGTCGGGGGCGTGGTGGTGCTCGGGGGAGCGGCTGCGTTGGTGGCGGTGGGACCGATTGGTCTGGGTGTTGCTGTGGTGGGGATGGTGATGATCGTCCTCGGGAGTCGGGGTGCGCTCAAGGCGAGCGGCAATGCGGCTGCTCGCCGCAAGATCAAGGACATCACCATCGCCATCCATCCCCGCAGCCTGCGACCAGGGCAGGCCTTCGATGTCTCTGTCGGCTTCCGGCCCGCTCAAGACACCGCCGTGGAGCAGGTCCGGCTGCGGCTGATTCTTCGAGAGCTGGCGAGCACTGGCACCGGCACCGACCGCACCACCCACGCCGTTGATCGGGTGTTCACCAGTGCTCAGATCAGCGGCGCCCAGGACTTTGCCTCCGACGAGAAATTCTCCGCAGAGCACACCCTGGCCCTGCCCCCAGACGCCCCCCACAGCTTCTCCGCCCGCTCCAACCGCTTGCTCTGGCTGGTCCAGCTCGACATCGACATCGACGACTGGCCCGACCTCACCGAGCCCCACCCCATCCTGGTCTCGTGATGCCGCTCAGCCGACGAATCCGACTCGCCCGCCGTCCTCAGGGGGAGCTTCAGCCCGCAGATTTCTCCGCTGTCGTCGAGCCTGTCGAGCCGCTCGCTGTCGGGGAGGCCCGGCTGGCCAACCGCTACCTCTCCATCGATCCAGCGATCCGGGGGTGGATGTCGGAGGGTGCCTCCTACATGGCGCCGATCACGCTGGGCGGGGTGATGCGAAGCGCGGCGCTGTCTGAGGTGGTCGAGGTCCGAGGGCATCCCCGCCTCCGGGTCGGGCAGGTGGTGGTCGGGCTGTCGGGCTGGGAGGACTTCAGTCGGGTCGGGCCGGACTTTGTGGGGCGAATTCTGCCCGACGACCGATCGCTGCCCCTGACCAGCGCCTTGAGCGTGCTGGGTGGAAACGGCCTGACCGCGTGGTTCGGCATGAATGAGATCGGCCAGCCAAAGCCCGGGGAGACGGTCCTGGTCTCTGCAGCGGCTGGTGGGGTCGGCTCCATCGCCGGACAGCTTGCTCGACTGGCGGGTTGTCGGGTGATCGGGCTGGCGGGTACCGACGAGAAGGTCGCCTGGCTGACCGGAGAGCTGGGCTTTGATGCTGGCATCAACTACAAGACGGCACGGGAGGGTGAGGGGATCTACGCCGCGATTCGGGCGGTGAGTCCCCGGGGTGTGGATGTGTTCTTCGACAGCGTGGGCGGCGACATCCTCGACGCCGGGCTGGGCACGATTCGAGTCGGCGCCCGGGTGGTGATCTGTGGTGCCATCTCCCAGATCAACGCCACGACCCTGCCGCCAGGTCCAGCCAACTACATCCGGCTGCTGACCAGGCGCGCCCGGATGCAGGGCTTCGTGACCCTCGACTACGCTGACCGCTGGCAGGAAGCCTCGAATCAGCTCGCGCAGCTGGTCCTGTCTGGGAAGCTGCGCCACCGGGAGCACATCGTCGACGGGCTCCTCCAGGCTCCTGCCGCCCTCATCGGCATCCTGCGCGGCGAGAACCTGGGCAAGATGATGGTCCGGGTGGGGACGGCGTAGCGGTCAGACCCGCAGCTGAGTGCTCTCCACCAGGGAATCCAGCCACGGAGCCAGTGCCGGGCGGACCTCCTCGGCGATGAACTCCGCGACCTGCTGCGGCGCGCGGCCCACGAAGGTCGTCGGATCGAGCAGGGCGTCGAAGCCCTCCGCGATGGGGGCGTAGTAGGCGTCGCCCTTGATGCGCGCGATGAGGTCGTTGTCCCGGCCGAGCTGCTTGACCTGTCGGGCGGCCTCCTGGCTGTGGACCCGGATGGACTCGTGGACCTCCTGGCGATCCGCGCCGGCCTTCACCATCGCCATGATGATGTTCTCCGTCGCCATGAACGGCAGCTCGCTGCGGACCCGCCGCTCGATGACCGCTGGGTAGACGACCATGCCGCCGAAGATGTTGATGAGGGTCTCGGCGATGGAGTCGGCGGCCATGAAGCCCTGGCCGAGCACCAGCCGACGGTTCGCGGAGTCGTCGAGGGTGCGCTCCATCCACTGCACAGCGGCGGTCTGGAGCGTGTTGCCGGAGAGGTTCATCAGGAACCGGGCCAGGGCGCAGGTTCGCTCGGAGCGCATCGGGTTGCGCTTGTAGGCCATCGCCGAGGAGCCGATCTGATGCTTGCCGAAGGGCTCCTCCAGCTCCTTGAGGTTGGCCAGGAGCCGGATGTCGGTGGCGATCTTGTGGGCAGTGCCCGCGAAGCTGCCGAGCACCATCATGATCTCGTGGTCGACCTTGCGGGGGTAGGTCTGCCCGGTGACCATGAACCGCGAGGAGAACCCAAACGCCTCGGTGACCTTCTCGTCGAGTGCGCGGACCTTGTCGTGGTCGCCATCGAACAGGGCGAGGTAGCTGGCCTGGGTGCCGGTGGTGCCCTTCACGCCTCTAAACCGCAGCCCCTCCAGCAGGCGGCTGAGGTTCTCCAGATCGATGAGCAGCTCCTGGATCCACAGGGTCGCCCGCTTGCCGACGGTGGTGAGCTGGGCGGGCTGGTAGTGGGTGAAGCCGAGGGTCGGCTGATCGGCCCAGGTCTCGGCGAAGGTGGTGAGCCGCGAGATGGCGCTGGCGACCTTGGGGGCGAGCAGGCGCAGGCCCTGTCGCAGCTGGATCAGCTCGGAGTTGTCGGTGACGTAGCAGCTCGTTGCGCCGAGGTGGATGATCGGGCGGGCGAGGGGAGCGACGTCGCCCAGGGCGTGGACGTGGGCCATCACGTCGTGGCGGAGCTGGCGCTCGTAGCGGGCGGCGACGTCGAAGTCGATGTCGTCGAGGTGCTCGCGAAGCTCGGCGACCTGCTCGTCGGAGATCGGCAGCCCGAGCTGCTTCTGGGCCTCGGCCAGGGCGAGCCAGAGCCGCCGCCAGGTCCGGAACTTGTTCTGGTCGGAGAAGACATGGGCCATCTCAGCACTGGCGTATCGCTGGACGAGGGGGCTGGAGTAGCGTGTGCGGTCGGTCATGGGGCCCTCGGGGAAATGAGCCACTGGTATCCCGTCTGAGGCGCTGTGAGGTTGAGCTTGGCAGTCGGGCTGACGAACACGCTCGCTTCGAGTCCAAGTCCGAAGCCCCTCGCAGCGGTTTCCCTACGCAGCGTCTGGGGCTGCCGGTTATTCATGCCAGGATCTCATCGGAGTCCACAATGCTCGCCTTCCTCCTCGCCTGCGGCTCAAACGTCACCACTGACCTTCCCGCCAACACCGACACCGAGGACACGGACACCGGAGGCTTCGACATCGACGGAGACGGCGACGGGGTCTACTCCGCAGAGGACTGCAACGACGGGGATCACACGATCTACCCCGGTGCGGATGAGATCTGCGACGGCGAGGACAACAACTGCAACGACGCCGTCGACGAGGGCGTGAGCACCACGGTCTACACCGACGGCGACGGAGACGGCTACGGCGACGACGACACCAGCGTGGAGGGCTGCGACGGGGTGGCCGGGATGGTCGCGGTGGGTGGGGACTGCGACGACACCCGCACCGACGTCAGCCCCGACGGCGTGGAGGTCTGCGACAGCTCCAGCACCGACGAGGACTGCGACGGCCTCATCAACGACGCCGACTCAGACGTGGATGTCTCCACCATGTCCTCTGGCTACCTCGACAACGACGGCGACGGCTACGGCGATGATGACGCGGTTGCGTCCGCCTGCAGCCTCTCGGAGAGCTACATCGCCATCGGCGGCGACTGCGACGACTCCGACGCCTTCATCAACCCTGGCGAGCCGGAGATCTGCGATGACGACGCCATCGACGAGGACTGCAACGGCTTCTCCGACGACGACGATCCCGACCTCGACCCCGAGTTTGCGCTGACCTGGTACCCCGATGCGGACGGCGACGGCTTCGGCGATTCGGCCAGCGAGGTCGTCTCCTGCTCCGCGGTTTCTGGCTACATCGAGGATGGCACCGACTGCGACGACACCGACCCAGACGAGAACCCGGTGGACGGCTGCGACTGGGATGGCGCCTACACTGGCACCGTCTTCCTGACCGCGGACTGGAGCGGGCTGACCGACACCTGCACCGGCACGGCAGCGGTGGACGTCGACGACGAGGCGGAGCCCCAGCTTGAGGGCACCCTGAGCTGCACCTGGACTGGCTTCTTCTCCCACATCTTCGGCCCGATCACCGGGACCCTCGAAGGCGAGATGATCGACGTCAGCGATGCCGAGGGCGAGATGGCACTGAGCACCAAGCTCATCGAGGGATTCACCGGTGTGTTCACCGCTCCAGGAAACCTCACCATCGAGATGTCCGGCAAGGGCAAGGTCCTCACCTACGACATGACCCTCGATCTGGCCCGCTGATCCGTCAGCGAATGATGCTGATGTTGCCGACCCCGACGTCGATCTCGACCTGACTGTTCGCCCCGTCGCGCTGCTCGAACAGGCTGTTGACCCCGCCGATTCCGGTGTCGAGGTCTGCTTCGAAGATCGAGCCGTCGGGAAGGGTGACGAGCACACTGCCCGCTCCGACGCTGATGTCGATGTCGTTGGGGAGGGTCAGCCAGGTCAGCCCGACATCCCCGGCACTCACCGAGACGTGTGCGTCTCCAGAGAGCCCGGCGAGCCGAACACTCCCCGCGCCGACGTCCGCATCGAGCAGCCCGGCGGATCCCTGGATGCACCCCGCACCGATGTCCGCTTCCAGTGGGCCGGTGATCTCGGTCGTGAGGTCTCCGACCCCGAGGTCCAGCTCGACGGGACCAGTCAGCCCGTTGAGACGAATGTCTCCGATGCCCACGTCCAGCTTGACGGAGAGGTGGGGCGGCATCAGCACGGAGAGATCGAGGGTGCAGGCCTCAGAGCGCTTCCTCCGGTGTCCGTCTTCGCTGACGGTGACCCGCACCCGGGTCTCTCCTGCCTCCTCGATCATGACCAGCGCGCAGTTCTCGGCCCAGTCCCGCTCGGTGGAGGTGATGGTGACGGTGTCGGTCCCGGGCTGGCCGAGCATGGTGATGTCGCCGATGGGCAGCACGATGGAGATTTTCTTGACCTCGGTGAAGGTCTGCGGGGCGGCGGAGGCGGCGGCGAGGAGTGCGAGGATCATGGTGGGCTCCTACAGGGTGGTCACGCGCTGGAGAAGCTCCAGGCGGTGTCGGTGTGCGGTGGTGAGGGCCGCGAAGAGCACCGGATCATCGGGCTCGGCACGCAAGGCGCGGTGGATGTCTGCGATGGCGGTGTCGATGGTGTCGAGGTTGTCCTGGATGCGCATCTGGATGAGCGGATCGAGGTCCATGGCGGCCAGCTCGACCTCCAGCTGCGCGCTGGCCTGCACCATCGCAACCTCCCAGCCCGGCGGCTCAGGCTGGAGCCACCAGGTCGTCAGCGCGGAGGTTGCGATGATCAGGGCCGCGGCAGCTGCGAGGAGGGCCGCACGGGGCCAGAGCGACCGACGACGCGGCGGAAGCTGGACGGCCACTGAGGGCCAGAGGTCCACCGGAGGCTCGATCTCGGCGGGAAGCTCGGCCAGGGCTGCGAGCAGCGGATCGTCAGAAGGGTTCATGTCATCACCTCGCGAAGCAGGCGCCGCGCACGGTGCAGCTGCCCCTTTGATGTTCCCGCTGAGATGCCCATGATCTCGGCAACCTCGGCGTGCTTGTAGCCCTCGATCTCATAGAGGACGAGCACCTGTCGGGCGCGCCGGGGCAGCTTGGCGATGGCCTGCTCCAGGTCGATTCGGGTGGCTGGTGGGTGGGCGCGTGGATCAGGGAGGACCATCAGCTCAACTTCGGGACGACGCATCCGGCGGCGGCGCTCGCTGAAGATCTCGTTGAGGGCCAGCCGATGCAGCCAGCTGGCGAAGGCGCTGTTGCCGCGAAAGCTCGACAGCTTCTCCCAGGCCCGCACGAAGATGCGCTGGGTGAGCTCCTCCGCCTCGCCGGGTTCCATCCGACGGCACAAGGCAAAGATCCGCCCGACGTGGGCGCGATAGAGGTGCTCGAATGCACCGACTTCCCCGGAGAGGGCGTCGGCGATGAGGCGGGACTCTGGGCGGGGGGCGTTCACATTGGGTTGGATGCTGTGGAGGGGCAGAAGGTTGGAACCCGGCTCGGGGTTTCTTGGAGGTTCGGTGATTCTTGAGGCCGTTTAGCCTGCAGACGGAAACCACCCGACGCTCTGAGGTCTATAGGACGGGTCGCTGAGTGAGCCGACGTGCGAGGCGCTGCGGCTGTCATGCGGGGCGACATGACGGGTGCCAAGACTTCTCACTTCTTGTTTGCGCCCCCACTGACCACCGCAGCGATTCGACACGACTTCCGATCACCGCACCATGAACCCAAGGCTCAGGCTGGTGAAGTGGAGCCAGTTCTTCGTGTATCCATCTCCCGGGCCTGTGGTGTCGTCGTTGGTGCCCACTGAGCCGCCGCCGATGTAGCGGAGGTTGAGGAAGGTGTCGATGCCGCGGTTGAGGGTCAGCCCGTAGCGCCCGCTGGCATCAAGGATCGCCCCGACCACCTCGTTGTTGTCGCCGTTGAGGTAGCTGACCGGAGCGTAGAAGCCGTCCACCTCCAGGCCCCACCAGGCCGTCTCGCCGGCGGGCTGCCGGATCCGGGTCTTGAGGATGGGGACCGGCCCGATGTTCCGATTGGAGCGCTGGAGGGTGCCATCTACGGACTGGAAGTCGATCGTTGCATTCCGGATCTGCAGGGACAGGCCCACCGCAAACTCCTTCTTGCGCTCAGGCTGCAGGTCGTACATCCAGCTGGCGCGCACGAAGTCGAACCCGTATCGCAAATTCATCGGCGTCCCGGCGGCAAAGACGGCCCCATCGACCACAAGCTCCTCCTCCAGGTTGACGGTGCTCCTCAGGTTCAGGGGCTGGTACAGAAAGACGACGGTGTGGCGATCGCCGAGGTCGACGTCCGCAGAGAACCGCAGGAAGGGGAACAGGTTGTCCTGCCCACCTGAGCGCACGTAGTCAAAGTCGGTGCCGTCTTTGCTGAATTGAATCGTGTGGGAAACCGGAAGCAGCGAGCCGACCTCGGCGCTGAGGTGAACCGCGTAGGCACGAGCCTCGTCGTTGAGCCAGCTCTCAGGCGGGGTGGGGGTAGCGGCTTCTGCGCTGAGGGAGGCAAGCAGGATTGAGATCATTGGGATGCTCCGTTGGGCAGGGTGTCGCCGTCTCATTTCAGATCGAAAGCGACCATGAACTATATGCGAACCATGTTCAGTCATTCCATCGTTGCGGCATCACCTGAGCCGACCGGGATCTTCACCTCATTCCGACGCAAAAAGCCCGGAACCCACGGTGGATTGTACTGGGCAATTACTGCTGCACCGGACGGCTCCAGCCCCTCCGTGATCACCGCTTCCAGCAATTCCTGCCGATACTGCTCGGAGGATTGGGCGCTGGCTTTACCCGAGAAACGGAGCACCGCCCAGCGCTGCTCTGGGACCTCCACCAACCTCACCCGAGCATCCATCGGCGCGGGCAGAGTGTCCAGATCCCACTCTCCGGGCATGGTGAAGGCGACCGTCCAGGAGCGGGCCTCGTCCACTGCGGCGGGAGCGGATGCGGCTGTGGCGACGGGCACGGTCATGGCGATCTTCTGCCCCTCAGCGGACTGTGCAGCGACCGGTACGGTCATGGCGATCGTCTCATTCGGCTCGTTTTTTCCAAAGATGTAGCCCGCAAGCAGTCGGAACCCGTCGCGGACCGCCTGGTCGTAAGGGCCCTCGACGGTCACCTGCGCCTCGATGACCGGTGCGTACTGTCTAAGCTCCCAGTCGGCGGAAGACTGCACGACCTCATAGGTCGGCTCCTCATACCCTCCGGCCAGGGCGTGACTGCTGAACATCGCCCCGAGTCCCAGGACGATGCTGGCCAGACCGACAGTGAGAAGAGAGATGCGCATGAGCTGCTCCTTGGTGACATCTTATGCATATAGTTTGTACACTCTATGTGCAACGTCAAGCGCAAAAGTGATCCGAGGTGCTGAGGGCTGCTGCACAATTTGTGTGAGCTTGGCGTTTGACGGGGCGACTGCCCGCTCAGCACGCCGGTGTGGGCTCAGGCACCCTCCGATGTGTCAGCTTCATCAGCCGGGTTCATTCCGCCCAGCCACAGCGTCAGTCCGACGGCAGCTAACGGAAGCGTAATTGTAGCAAGAACCACGAGAATTGCGATGGTTGAGATGTTCTCCATGATCATGAGA
>JBLHNG010000069.1:0-17996 GCA_047621685.1 Myxococcota bacterium
GTCTCGGTGTAGAGGCCGGGGATGATGGTGATGCCGCCGGTGGAGGGGTTGTGTACGCCGAGTCGACCAACACCTTCGAGTTCACCGGCGGACATCCTGGACTCCGAGTTGGGCTGGGGTTGTGCCGGCAGTGATACTATGGGCGCAAGGGAGTCGGAGATGCGACGGATGTTGCCAGTGATTCAGATTGTGGGGCTGCTGGGATGTGATCCGGCGATCTCGGAGACCCCAACGCCTCCACCGGAGAAGCCCGCTGGAAACCCACCCCCGCCAGAGCCGATCCCAGAGCCGATCCCAGGGCCGACCGGGAACCCGCCAGCCCAGAACACCATCATCCCGGTTGCCCTGAGCACCATCGGGGAGCTGAACGCACAGTCGCTGCTGTTTGGACGGGTCTACACGCTGGGCATGGGGAAGTGCGGGGTGGATGTGCCCTTGCCGCCGGATGCACCGCAGACCTCGGGGATCTTCTTCAACATCTCAGAGGTGGACTGCCCGGCGGAGATGCTCAGCCCGGCGTTTCAGGAGTGTCGGGAGTCGCTCCTCTCGCGGACCGATGCCGAGAGCTGCGTCTGTACACCGGTCACCGGCAACCCGCCGCCGGGCCCCAGGCCGATCGCGTGTCCGGGCTGAGAATTCCCCGATAACCACCCGTGGTAGCCTCGAAGCCGGGAATTATCCCTGTGCTGATGAGGTCCCCCATGAAGAAGATCCTGCTCTGTACGGCGCTGCTCGCGGCTTCCACCACCGCCGAGGCTACTCCGGCACGAATGGCGGCGCTGTCGGGGAACGGTGGCTTCGCGGATGACACCGACTTTTTCCTCTACCCCTCAGTCCTCGGGGGGCTCATCCCGCGAACGATGCTGACCTACAACGGTGGCTTTGACGGCGGTCTCATCTTCGACGATGGGCAGGCGCTGTGGTTTGAGCGCGACTCCGTTGCCGGGGATGTCGCCGGGCTCGGTCCGCAGGGCGGCTATCGGGCGGTGTATGCCAAGGGCGACGGCGCCAGCGGCTACCTGCTTCGGGGCTCGCAGACCGGCGGCGATCCGACCGCTGGGACGGCCGGGACTCTGACACTGGGCGGCGGCTGGAGCAAGGGAGAAGGCGGGTACAACACCAACAACCTCGCCATCAACGGTGACCTCAGCATCATCGGAAAGCTCACCGATGAACCGACGGTCGGCATCAACGCCGGGATCGGTGGTCGCGATCTGACCGAGGACAAGCTCGTGGTGTGGGGCGCGGGGGTCGGGTACGCCTCCGATGTGCTGACCCTCTCCGGCGGCTACACCACCGGCCCGCGGTTCCGCAATGACCTCGCCCGGGTGGCCCTCCAGGTTGGCCCGCTGGGTGCCATCTCGGTCAACACCAACAACGACGCCAAGGCGCTGGGCCTCAGCCTGCCCTTCTCCAACCTCGCCGCGGAGTACTCGCTGCGGGAGTGGGTGCGGCTTCGCGGATCTGCCACTGCGGCCCTGCTCGCGGTCACCGACATCGACGACTTCGTCGACAGCATGGTCTGGGGGGCCTCGGTGGGCGGTGCGTTCGGCGTGGGGCTGATCCACGAGAGTGCCCGGCTGGACATGTCGATCAACCCCGACTGGGTCCTCGGCGGGCCGAACTTCCTCTCGGGGACGTCCAACCAGATGTTCGGCACGGTGACCGCCCGGGTGGATCTGTAGCGGTGCTCAGGTAGAGCCTCAGACCTCTTCGGCGATGGAGTGCATCATCAGCTCTTCGAGGGGCACGATGGTGAGCGCTGCGGCGTGGGTGCTCTCCAGGACGACTGGGCAGCCCTTGCCTGCGCTGTGGGCCAGACGCCAGCTCGCCGCGCAGACACACCACTGATCGCCGGGCTTGAGGCCGGGGAAGCCAACCTGTGGGACCGGGGTGATGAGGTCGTTGCCCCGCTCGCGGATGAACTCCAGGAACTCCTGGTTCACCTTGGCGCAGACGGTATGGGAGCCGCGATCAGAGGCGTCGGTGTTGCAGCAGCCGTCCCGAAACCAGCCGGTGAGTGGTTTGGTAGAGCACTGGTGGATGGGACCGCCGAGGACGTTGATGGGTGCTTGCATGGACGCCATTGTAGTCCGGCTCAGGAGTCCAGGCGCGGGTTAGGTCTTGGCAGGAGGTGACTGTGCGCACTCGATTCATCCTGATGGCGGTCCTGATCGGTTGCGGAGACAAAGACACCGGCACCGTCGAGGAGGCTGACGCCGACACCGATGCCGACACCGATGCTGACACCGACGCCGACACGGATGCCGACACCGACGCCGACACGGACGCCGACACGGACGCCGACACCGACGCCGACACGGATGCTGACACGGATGCCGATGCCGACGGGCTGGCGGTGCTCGGCTCGGGCAGCCACGACGTCTCCTCGGTGAACCTCTCCGTGGAGGGGACCAGCGCCGATGGCCTCGATGTCCCCCGGGATCTGGCGTTCAACCCGGGGGTGGGGGACGAGCTGTGGGTGGTCAACCGGGCGGACGACTCGGTGACGATCTACTCCGATGTCGGCACAGGTGGACAGGCCTCCGATCACCGGATCGACCCCTACGCCCTGCACTTCATGGAGGAACCCTCCTCGATCTCGTTCGGTGCGGCGACGTTCTCCGGCTCGTCCTCCCTGACGTTTGGCACCTGCCAGGAGTCTCGGAACACCTACAACAACAACTACGCCCCCAACGACTTCATGGGGCCGAGCCTGTGGAGCGCGGACCTGGACGTGTTTGCAGAGTCCAACCCCGCCGCAGTCAGCTACCTCTCCAACCTCTACGGCTTCTACGTCGACCTCGGCAGCCACCTCGACATGCAGCACGAGACCCCGCTGTGCATGGGCATTGCCTGGGAGGCCGAGAACGTCTACTGGGTGTTTGACGGCTCCGACGGCAGCATCGTGCGAAACGACTTCGCGGAGGACCACGGTGCTGGCTACGACGACCACTCCGACGCCATCATCTCCCGCTATGTCCAGGGGGAGGTCTCTCGGGTCCCCGATGTCCCCAGCCACATGGTCTTTGATCAGAAGACCGCGCTGCTCTACATCGCGGACACCGGAAACAACCGCATCGCGGTGCTCGACACCACCTCTGGATCCCGTGGGGGAAACCTGTCGATGATCGAGTATGTCGATGAGTACTACGCGGTCAACGGCGCGGACCTCTCGACCCTGGTGGAGGGCAGCGACTTCGGCATCAGCCAGCCCTCCGGCCTCGCGCTGATTGAAGACACCCTCCTGGTCACCGACTACGCCGCTGGAACCATCCACGCCTTCAACCTCAAGGGAGAGCAGCTGGACTGGCTGGACACCGGGCGGGGCAGCAATGCGCTGATGGGAATCACTGCGCGGTCGCTGGAAGACGTCTGGTTGGTGGATGCCCGACAAGACGCCGTGCTGCGGCTCCAGCCATAAGGTAAGTCTGATGCTGTGGATGATGGCGTGTGCCCCCCAGGGGCCCGGCGCGCTGCTGGCGGAGCCGGGAGAGCTGGGGGCCTATGGTGCGGCCCGGGTCGATGTCACGGTGCAGGCCCGGGTGACCGAGGCGCTGTCGGTGGCGGTGACCTTCCCGGCGGACGATGCTGGCTGGCCCGATGACGCTGCCCTTCCGGCTCCAGCAGTGGTGCTGGTGCAGGGCGGGCTGGTCGAGCCGGTCCGCTACCAGTGGCTCGCCAGTCACCTCGCCGCACAGGGCTACGTCGTGCTCTCCCCGGATCACCCCGGCGACCTCGCCATCTTCGCTGCGGAGAACGGCCGGTATGCGCTGGACGGGGTGGCGGCTGGCGGCGGGGTGCTCGATGGGCTGATCGAAGCGGACGCCCCTGCGGGGGTCGGCGGGCACTCCCTGGGTGGGGTGGTCTCTTCGATGCTGTGGGCGGACGATGCGCGCTTCGAGGCGCTGTTCCTGCTCGCTTCGTACCCGGCGGATGGCACCGATGTGGAGGCCCGCAGCGCCCCGGTGCTCTCGCTGACCGGGGAGCTGGATGCTCAGGCAGACGTCGCGCAGGTCGAGGACGGCTGGGAGCGGTTCTCCGGGCCTCGCTACCTGGGGGTGGTCTCAAGCATGGGGCACTACGGCTGGACCGACGAAGACAGCGCCGAGGATCTCGCCATGGGTGGAGACGACGACCCGGAGGCCCGCAGCGACGACCTCACCCGTGCCGATGCCCTGACACCGCTGGTGGCGTTCCTCGACGCGACCCTTCGCGCAGACGGCTCGGCGGAGGTGGCGCTGGAGGCCGGTGACTTTTCGGGGGTGACATGGTCGCCCTGATCCTGACGATGGCGGCGAGCGCTGATCCGGGTGTGCTGCGGGTGGGGGCTGACTCTGAGACCGCGTCGGTGGTTGGGCTGCCGAGCCTGTCGGCCCGGGTGCCGCTCATGGATGACCTGGAGGTCGCAGCCTGGGTCCGCACAACCGGGCGCTCGACGTGGCTGCGCACCCCGCTGAGCGCGGCGGGGCTGGCGATCGGCCGCACCACCCGGCTGGTGGGCACGCGCGAGGTGGTCGGCTGGGACCTCGGGGCCTCGGCGGGGCCGACGGTGCCGCTGCTGGACCCGGCGATTGCCCTGTCGATGACGCCGTATGCCCGGCGCTGGCGGAGCGTGGGGGCGGGGGAGCTTGGGGTGGCCCTGGCGATTCCGGCGGTGGTGCAGCTGTCTGGTGGCCTCGCGGCCCGGCTGCCGGTCCAGGCGGAGGTCACTGTGGTGGGCAGTGTTGGTGGGATCCGGCTGGGGGTGCAGGCTGGCGGCGGGGTGGTGCTGTCGCCGGGGTGGAGCGGGTTTGCGATGGCGGGTCAGGTCGGGCTGGTGGTGATGCCTTGATCCGGCAACGAGAGCTCATAAATTCGTGGGAATCATCGCCTCCAGGGCCGCGCCGGTCAGGCGGAACGTCGTCCAGTCCGCCATCGGCTCTGCTCCGAGCGCCTTGTAGAAGTCAATCGCCGGGGTGTTCCAGTCCAGCACCGACCACTCCAGCCGCCCGCAGTCTCGCTCGACTGTGATCGCCGCCAGCCGACTCAGCAGCGCCTTGCCGTAGCCGCAGCCCCGGTGCTCGGGGGCGATGAACAGGTCTTCAAGGTGGATGCCGGGCTTTGCGAGGAAGGTGGAGTAGCTGTGGAAGAACAGCGCGAAGCCGATCGCGGCCCCGTCGATCTCCGCTAGGAGGACCTCGGCGTAGGGGTGTGGGCCGAACAGGGTGGCCATCAGGGCTGCCTCGGTGGCGACCACCTCGTGCCGCAGGCGCTCATAGTCGGCCAGAGAGCGGATGAAGTGGAGGATGGTCGGGACGTCTGCGGCGATGGCGGGGCGGATGTTCATGGTTTGTTTCTTGCCCGATGGGCTTCTGGTGATGTCGGCATTGTGACATGAGCAGTTCGGTGACTGTGGAACACTCCGAAGTGTGCCCCCTGCTTTCCTGCTGCTGCCCGTCAGCACCGTCGTGCCCTGGAGCGCGCTGACCCCCCGACCGAGGTGGTGTCGGTGCAGGCCCCGATCCGGATCAGCCTCTCGGACCTCGCCATGGAGGCGACGCTGGGGGAGGAGGTCGGCCTGAGCCTGACCGGAGCGGTGGTGATCCATGAACCCGGTCCCTTCCTGCTGGACCTCGGGCTGTCGGAGCTGACCCTCGGCGCGGTCACCGTGGGTGAGGTTATGAAGGCATCACCTCGCCGTCGCTGGGCTGATCCTCACGGTCCTGCTCGCCCTGGCTCGCTCCTGGCGGTGTCTGCTGAGCGGATCCTGCTGGGGCCACCGATCGACATGGAGATCCCCACTGTCGCCGCACGAGTCGAGGTGAACGGCACCTCTGTGCGGCTGTTCGGCATGCACACCGCGCCCCCGGCTGCGCCCCGATACGCCGATCACCGGGACCTGGAGCTTGCTGATCTCGGGCAGCGGATCGCGGCGGAGGATGGCCCGGTGGTTGTGGTCGGTGACCTCAACACCACCCCGCTCGCCCGAGACGCCCGGGAGGGGCGCGGTCTGCTGGGCACCTGGCTCGCGAGCTGGCCGGCTGGGCTGCGGATCTCGATCGACCATGTGCTGATCTCCGAGGACATCGTGGTCTCCGAGTTCGCCGTCCTGCCGCTCTCGGGCTCCGACCACCGCGCACTTCGGGTCGATCTGTCGCTGTGAGTGTGCGAACCCGGGTTCGCAGTCAGGCTCGTATTCTTCGCACCCAGTGACTATCGAACCTTGATTATCCGCTGGAACGGCTCTTGCTCTTGGGGGCAGTACAAGGAGCACCGTCATGAATCAGACTGTCAGCCCGATGATGAAGCGCTTTCTGCTGCTGCGCTGCCTCAGGGAGGGCGTAGTGGTCGCATCCCAGAGCGCCCCGGGACGCATCGGAAACCGCCTCGACTTCTCGGCCATCAACCTCGATCACCGTGACCTCACCGGCGCCGGACTCAGTGGACTCTCGCTGGACTCCGCCTCGCTGCGCAGCATCACCCTGTGCAGCGCGGACCTGAACCGCTCGTCTCTGCGGGGTGCGGACCTGTCTGGTGCCGACCTGCGAAACGCGAACCTCATCTGGGCGGACCTGTCCGGTGCCGACCTGTCCGGCGCGGACCTGCGCGGGGCGAACCTCCGGGGAGCCGACCTGTCCGGGGCAATCCTCACCGACGCACGGCTCTCTGGGACGACCCTCCAGGCCGCACGTCTGGCGGACGCCGTCGGGGCAGACCTGGGCGGGGCGCTCATCGACCACACCACCGTCACCCGGAGCCGGTGGACCGACCGATGCTTCGCGGAGCGGTCCCAGGGTGCTCACTTCGTCGACACCCGGCAGCACCCGGCGGTGGTATGAGTCATGAGAGGACGCAGGCGCTTCATGGGATGACGCAGTTGACGGGGCAGTATAGGTAGAAGGCTGCTTATGGTCGTCGGAACGGCTCTTGCTTCAGGGGAATGCAGCCGCCCCTGGAGCCCACATGCCTTCTGTCTCTTCCGACCGCCTCCTCGATCCCACGACCCTCACGGACGCCGCCCGGGCTGTGCTGACGGATGAGCTGTACGCCGTCCAGCAGCAGGTGTTTGCGGGCGTCGATCGTGAGGCGTTTCGCCGGTATGTGGTCGACTCCGAGGCCCTTCGCACTCGGATTCAGGTCTACCGGGACGCCGCCGGGACCTGCATTGGCTACGCCGCGCTCCACCTGTTCTCGCTGAGCATCCAGGACCGGATGACGACCGTGATGCGCTGTGAGGTGGGGATCCTTCCGGCGCATCGGGGGCAGAGCCTCGCCTGGAAGCTGCTCGCCCGGGAGGTCGCCCGGGTGGTGATGGTGAGCCCGCTTCGCCCGGCCTTCCTGGTTGCCTGCCCGGTGCATCCGGCCAGCTACTACGCCATGGCCAAGACCAACCCCTACCTCTACCCCCGCCCGGAGGGCACGCCGGAGGACATGACGGTGCTGCTTGAGCAGCTCGACGGGGCGCTGGGACTGAGCCGACCGACTGGTGCAGGCTGCCATGCCCGATCGGTGGGATGGATCACCCGACAGAGCGTCTCAGAGCGGGCTGTCTGGCAGAACCACAGCAGCCCGCTGGTGCAGTTTTTCCTCCGTGAGAACCCTGACTATGAGCGCGGCGATGGTCTCCGGATCGCCTGTCCGCTCAGCCCGTCGTCGCTTGCGCGGGGGCTGTGGAACATGTTTGGTCGGCTGATCCGTCGGCAGCAGCGGGCGCTGGTGGCTCGTCGGTCCATGGCCCCGGCGGGTGAGCGATGATCGATGCGCGGGTCTATGCGGCGTCCCTGCTCGGGCCGGCGCTGGCGCTGGGTGCCTACGCGCTCGGGGTTCACCTCGCGGTTGCAGCGGGGATCCTCTCGGTCGGCTGCCTCCTCCTCGATGCCACCCTCGGTGACGGGAGTCCGGAGAGCGAGACTGAGGAGGGCACCATTGGTCGGTGGCTGCCGCGCGTCTTCGCGCCGATGCTGGTGGCAGTGACTTTGCTCGGTGCGCTGGACTTCACCACGCTGGGGTGGGTCGGTCAGATCGCCCTGGTGGCTGCGAGCAGCCTCTACACCACCACGTTCGGCATCAACGTCGCCCATGAGCTGATCCACGCCCGGAGCCTCGGAGACCGACGGCTGGGCGGGCTGATGTTGGCGATGCTGTGGACGGGCAGCTTCAAGGTCGAGCACATCCGGGGACACCACCGAGACGTCGCCACCCCCGCTGATCCCGCCTCCGCTCCCGTCGGACGCTCCCTGTATGCCCACCTCCCGGGTGCGGTCTGGGGCAACCTGGCGAAGGGCTGGCGGCTGGAGACGGCAAGACTTCGCCGGAGCGGTCAGGGGCTGTGGCGCCATGAGCTGCTGGGGTGGCTGTCGGTGAGCATCGGCTTCACCCTGGTCGTGGGCCTGCTGGTGGGACCGGCGGGGGCGGTGTTCGTGGTGGCTCAGGGCATCCTGTCTCGGATCAACCTGGAGATCATCAACTACGTCGAGCACTACGGACTGCGACGTGAGGCCCGGGGCTCAGGCTATGCGCGGGTCTCCCCGAAGCACTCCTGGACCAGCGAGCGGCAGACCTCCCGGGTGGTCCTGCTCAACCTCCCCCGACACGCCGACCACCACACCCACGCCGCGCGTCCCTGGACGATGCTGCGCCGCATCGAAGACGCTCCCCAGCTCCCGGCGGGCTACCTCGCGATGTTCCTGTTCGCCCTGGTCCCTCCGCTGTGGTTCCGGCTCATGGATTCCCGTGCGCTCTCACACACCACCGACCTCAACAGGGCTCAAGCATGAACATCGATCACGACACCTGCATCATCGGAGCCGGCTGGTCTGGCCTCATGGCCTGCAAGTACTTCAAGGCCGCTGGCTTCAACCCGGTCGTGCTGGAGAAAGGACCGGATATCGGCGGAGTCTGGCGCTACGATCCGGACCGGGTGGCTGGTGGGGTGCTTGCCTCGACCATCACCACCTCCTCGATCTCCGCGACGGAGATGAGCGACTTTCCGATGCCCGACGACTTCCCGGAGTTCCCCCGACACAGCCAGATCATGGACTACCTGAGGGCCTACTGCGAGCGGTTTGGACTGAGGGAACACATCCGCTTCAGTGCCGGGGTCGAGACGGTCGAGAAGGTCGGCGACGTCTGGCAGATCCATGCTGGCGGCACCATCTATGAGTGCGCCCGGGTGGTGGTCTGCTCGGGAGTCCACCAGGAGCCGGAGAATTCCGGACGGGTCACTCTCGCCGGGTTTGAGGGCGAGGTCATCCACAGTGCGGCGATCAAGAACCGCATCACCGAGCAGGCGGGCAAGCGCATCCTGCTTGTCGGAACCGGGGAGACCGCCAGCGACCTCGCGGTGGAGCTGACCCGCCAGACCCCTCACCTCGCCGTCAGCTCGCCCCGCGGGCAGTGGTTTGTGGGGCGGACCTCAAGCGTCCCGGTCAGCCCGCCCACCCTCAACGACTTCTACTCTGCTCCCATTCGCCGCATCGTCGATCCCACCGACAGCGCGTTCGCCGCCACACAGGTCATCGAGGATCGCTACGGTGCGTGCGGCTCGGGGATCCCGGAGTGGCAGAGCGAGCGGCCCTTCCAGGCTCAGTTTTTCAACAAGAACACCCTGCTCATCGACCTCTGGCGGCTGGGTCAGGTCACCGCGAAGCCCCGGATCGTGCGCTGCGAGGGCAACACCGTGCACTTCTCGGACGGCTCGACCGGTGAGTATGACGTCGCCATTCTCTGCACCGGCTTCGACACCGTCTTCCCGTTCCTCCCCGCGCCCTACGCCACCCGTCGCATCGATGCGCACTTCAAGATGATGCTGGCTGACGATGAGACCCTCAGCTTCGTGGGCTTCGTGCGCCCGGTGGCTGGCTCCATCCCGACCATCGCCGAGCTTCAGAGCCGCTGCCTCGCCGCGATGTACGCCGGCACGATCCCGGTGCCCGGCGACCGACAGCGCACCATCGACGCCGACAAGGCCTATGCGAAGCGGAGGTTTGACTCGTCGCGGATTGCCGGGCTGGTCGACATGGTGCGATACCTCGACGACCTCGCGATCTGGATGGACGTGCTGCCAGACTATGGCCGCCTCCTCGCGGAGAGCCCCCGGCGGTGGTGGGCGGCGATGACTGCGCCCTACAACGGCGCGCAGTTCTGGCTCAACGATGATGATCGCCGCGAGGCCGCGCTGAGTCGCCTGAAGCGTCCGAAGTACATCGTGCAGAACGCCCTGCATGCCTGGGCGTTCATTCTGTATCGGAACGCCTTCCCGCTGCGTCGGGTCCGCGCGTTCTCCGAGCGGCGGTGGCACGGATGGCGGATGGTGGTTGGGCTGCTGCTCGGGCCGCTGTTCCTGCCAGCAGGGGTGCTGGTGCTGCGCAAGTCCAACGCGCTGACCCAGGTGTATGGCGCCCTCCTGCTGCTGCTGCTCTCGCCGATCCTGGTCAAGCGGGTGGCCGGACAGCGACGGCGACGGGCGAAGATGCGACTGCAGTTCCTGCCGGGCAAGGCGAAGAAACCGACCGTCTCACCAGTCCGGATCGCGGTGGAGGCTGCTGCGTGATCGATCCAGCCTGACCCGGTTAAGCTCCAGTCTGTGCTCGCTCTCCTCCTCGCTGGCTGTCGGCCTGAGGCCACTCCGACACCACCGCCCTGCAACATCGTCCTGGTGATGACCGACGATCAGCGGTGGGACACCCTCTGGGCAATGTCGACCCTCCAGGAGCGACTGCTGCCGGAGTCGGTGGCGTTCACCCAGGCCTTCGTCACCATCCCGATGTGCTGTCCGGAGCGGGCGAGCATGCTGTCTGGCGGGTTCCCTCCGGCGGAGACCGGGGTGCTCACCAACAGCTGGCCCAACGGCGGCGCCCTCCGATTCGACGACACCGACACCATGGCTGTGCGGTTCCGGTCCGCCGGCTACACCACCGGGCTGTTCGGCAAGTACCTCAACGAGTATGAGGAGATCTCCCCCCACATCCCGCCGGGCTGGTCGCGGTTCGTCACCCAGGCAGACAACGCCCCGGACTGGAATGACTTCGAGGTGGTCGAGGGCGGCATCGGGGAGGCGGGAGCGGTCATCGAGGTCGAGGACTACCTGACCGACTGGTTCACGCAGCAGGCGCTCAGCTTCATTGACCGTGCCGATGGAACGCCGTTCTTCCTGTATGTCCCGGTGCGGGCACCCCACAGCCCGGCCACTCCAGCGCCGGGAGATGAGGTGGCGTTTGAGGACTACCTGTGGCGGGGCGGGGCCTGGGGTGAGAAAGACGTGACCGACAAGCCCGACTGGGTGCAGGCATCGTCCCCGATGAACGACACCAACGCCATCGACGACCTCGTCCGCCGTCAGCTCGCCACGCTCCAGGCAGTGGATCGCGGGCTGGGTGTCCTGATGGACGGTCTGGAGGCGGCGGGGGTCGCGGAGAACACCGTGTTTGTGTTCACCTCCGACAACGGCTTCATGTGGGGGGAGCACAACCAGCGGTCCAAGGGCATGCCCTATGAGGAGTCGATCCGGGTGCCGCTGCTGATCGCCGCGCCGGGGATCGCGCCGGGCACTGTGGAGGCTCTGGTGGCGATGAACCTCGACCTCCCAGCAACCCTCTACGCCCTCGCCGGTGTGGACGCCCCCACCACCGGGCTCGACCTGGGACCGCTGATGCGTGGAGAGGTGGACGGGGTCCGAGATCGCATCCTCATCGAGGGCTACTCCGGTGGTCAGCCGATCTGGTCGGGGGTTCGCACCGAGACGGTCAAGTATGTCGAGTACGCCACCGGCGAGACCGAGCACTACGATCTCAGCGCCGATCCCACCGAGCTGGAGAGCCTCAGCGAAGCGCCGGATCCCGAGGTGGTGTCGTGGCTGGCGGACAATCGCGGGCTGGCGGTCACCACAGATGTCCTGGACGCCGCGACGGTCGGCGCGCCCTACTCCGTGACGATCACCACCTGGGGAGGGACTGCGCCGCTTGGCTTCTCCATCACCTCCGGCATGCTGCCTGACGGGCTGACGATGGCGGACGGGGTCATCTCCGGCACGCCGACGATGGCTGGATCGTTCTACTTCTGGGTGCAGGTCAGCGATGCCTCGGTCGGAGTGCTGAGCGGGGAGCCGCAGGAGTTCATCGCCCGGTACACCCTGGAGGTTGAGCTGTAGCACCACTCGGCAGAAGTCACCCGGTCAGGTCCAGGTGTCGGGCGGCCTCGCGGACGGAGAGGGGAGAGAGGCTGGCGCGGTGGGTGAGCAGGAAGCGGCGGACGGCGTCGGGGTCGAGGCGGGAATGCTGCCTCAGCGCGGTGCCGATGGCCTTGCGGATGAAGAGCTCCCGCTCCCCTCCACAGCGCAGACACCAGGCGAACAGCCGGTCGGTGTCGGTCTACTTGCGGTGCTGGAATTGACTGTAGAGCGCGGTGCGACGGATCCAGAAGTCTCCGTCGGTGATGAACCGATCCATCACCGGATCGATCGCCGTCCGGTGCTCCCGCCATGCGATGCCGACCAGCCAGGTGGCGATCGGATCCACCAGATCCCACCACGCTCCCTCCCGGATCATGCGCTCATACAGCGGCATCGACGCCGGGGTGATGTGGGCGCGGTGACGGGTCTCCCGGTGTGGCTGGGTCCACAGGGCGGTGACCATCGTGCGGTAGTGGCGTGCACTGTCGATCACCACCGCCTGCTTCAGCAGCTTCTCGACCCCGACCCGGCCAGGGCGGGGGACGCCGAGGAGGGTCTGCGGTGGGACCTTGACGTAGGCCGCCATCTGGGGAGCCAGCTCCGGCAGGGCGCGCACAGACAGTGCCTCATGGGTGAATTCAACCAGCGCGGCAGGAGTATGGATCTTCACGGCGGACTCCAGGAATCCCGATAAGAGACCACCAGCTTATGACCACCTCACCCGCCTCCGCCGTTCGTGCTGCCATCGTGACCACCGTCTGCCTCGCCCTGGCCGGCGGGGTGGCCTTCCTGGGGGCCTCGGGTGGTTCGGTGGTCGGCGGGGTGTCGCTGCTGGTGCTGTGCGCTGGACTGTCGATGGGGATCCAGTGGCTGGT
This sequence comes from Myxococcota bacterium, assembly GCA_047621685.1. Classification (GTDB taxonomy): domain Bacteria; phylum Myxococcota_A; class UBA796; order UBA796; family UBA796; genus JAQXDW01. Next base: position 13,027 of record JBLHNG010000069.1, read on the forward strand.
CTGGCTGCCCTCAGCCCTCTCCCAGAGCGAGCGGTTCTTCGACCTCACCGGCAGCCTCACCTACCTCACCCTCATCGCGGTGAGCCTCGCCCTCAGCCCCGACCCGGGCCTCCGGCAATTCATCGTCTCGGGCATGGTCTGTGTGTGGGCGATCCGGCTGGGCACGTTCCTGTTTGCCCGCATCCGTCGCGACGGCAAAGACGGTCGCTTCGACCACCTCAAGACCGACCCGCTGCGGTTCCTGAGTGTCTGGACCATCCAGGGACTGTGGGTGTTCTTCACCGCGGTCTGCGCCTTGATCATCAACACCCGGGCAGACCCCGGCGGCCCGCTGACCATTCTCGACGCCCTCGGGTTTGCGCTGTGGGGGCTGGGGTTTGGCATCGAGGTGATCAGCGACCGGCAGAAGAAGGCGTTTGCCGCCCGACGCACCGGGGGCTGGATCGACGAGGGGCTGTGGCGCTACTCCCAGCATCCCAACTACTTCGGTGAGATCCTGCTGTGGACCGGAATCGCAGTGGTCGGGGCGGGGGTGTTCGTCGGCGGGCAGTGGATCGGGCTCCTCTCGCCAGTGTTTGTGGCGATCTTGCTCACCCGGGTCTCGGGGATCCCGCTGCTGGAGAAGCGCGGGGAGGAGAAGTGGGGCGAGGATCCGGCGTACCGGACCTACCGCAATCAGGTCAGCCGACTCCTCCTGCTGCCGAGGCGGTCATGAACCTCAAGCGCCTCGCCGCCCGTGGCCTCTCCACCCTGCTCGACCCCACCATCGCGCTGTCGTATGACCGCACTGGCTACCGGCTGCACAGCCTGCAGTTCAACCCGGCGGACCTCGACGTCGACCTCACTGGCCGGCAGATCCTCATCACCGGGGCCAACGGTGGCATCGGACGGGCGACTGCGGCGGCGCTGGTGGGGCTGGGCGCGACGGTCTGGATGCTGTGTCGCTCAGAGGCGCGGGGAGAGGCGGCCCGGCAGGCGCTGACTGCTGAGACCGGCGGAGATCTGCGGCTGGCGATCGTCGATCTCTCCGACCAAACCTCGATCCGAACCTTCGCCGCGGACTTCCCGCTGACCCGGATCGATGTCCTGATCCACAACGCCGGGGTGCTCCCGCAGGCCTGGCAGGAGACCGCTGATGGCCTGGAGCGGACCCTGGCCACCAACCTCGTCGGCCCCTACCTGCTGACCCGGCTGCTCCAGGATCGACTCGCCGCCAGCGACGACGGGCGGCTCATCTTCGTCTCCTCTGGCGGCATGTACTCCCAGAAGCTCCGGGTCGACCGGCTCAACGCCCCGGCTGAGGGCTTCGACGGGGTGGTGGCGTATGCCCGGACAAAGCGGGCGATGGTTGTGATGTCGGAGGTACTGTCGGATGAGCTGCCCGGCATCGGTGTTCACTGCATGCACCCCGGCTGGGCGAGCACTCCAGGGGTGGAGACTTCAATCCCCCGGTTCCACAAGCTCACCGCCGCCATCCTCCGTACTCCTGAGCAGGGGGCAGATACCATCGTCTGGCTGGCCGCAGCGGAGGTGGTCAAGGGGCAGAGCGGGGCGTTCTGGTTCGACCGGCAGCCTCGACGTACCCACTACAGCCCGCTGACCCGGGCGCGCGACGGGGAGCGGGATCGGCTGATGTCGGCGCTGAAGGCGTGGATCTGAGGGACGGTTAGACAGTCTGACTGGAGAGAACCATGCGTGCAGCCATCCTGATGAGCCTGCTCGCGACGTTCTCAGGCATCTACTCCGGCAACAACCGCGATGTGCAGGACCTCAACGGTCGCGACCTGATCTACGACGGCAACTACAGCAAGTAGCCCTCACTCCCCGACCTTCGCGATCACCGCTACCACCTCGGCTGCGGCGGCGTTGGGGATGGCGAAGCTGAGCACGTACTGACGGATCCGCCAGCCGGCTTCGGTGCGCTGGAGCACCCCGCTGCTTCGGGTCTCACCGTGCCGGGCATGGCTCAGCCGCTCGTCGAACCAGGCGAAGTCACCGGAGTCGAGCACGGTGATGTGGCGCTCGATGGGGGTGTAGATCCATGCGGAGTCGCCCTCAAAGCGTGGCCTGGCGAACGTCTCGAATTCGCTCCGGGACCACCGCTCGGAAGCATCGGTGCCGATGAACACCGCATCTGGGGCGAGGAGGGCGAAGTAGGTCTGTCCATCGGCCTCGGCAGCGGCGGTGTGGAAGGCGTCGAGGGTGGCGTGGATGGCGAGGCGCGGGTTCATGGCGGCTCAGCGATCCAGCAGGAAGTTAATCGAGAACGACCGCCGCTCTCCGGGGGAGGAGAATGGGTAGACGGTGTGCAGGAGGTGGGCGGGGAAGATGTAGAAGTCGCCGACTTTCGGCGTATATCGTGCCTGATGGCGGGAGAACGACTGGGGGTGTCCGGTGAGGAACTCGATCTGACCGCGGCAGGGGTGGTGGTCTTCGGCGTCTTCCGCCAGCTCGTCGTCCCAGTCCGGCAGCTTGAGGTAGCCGACCGAGGAGAACTGGCAGCCGGAGTGGATGTGCGCTGGGTTGAAGTCGTTGGCGAACGAGCGGACCACCCACCCGCTGCTCACGCTCACCTTCACATCATCCATCCCCGCCCGGACGGTGCCCTGCTCGGCCAGGCCCGCGAGGTACTGCCGCACGCAGTCGGCGAAGAAGGACAGGTAGGCATCAAAGAAGAACTGCGGGAGCAGGAACTCCTGCTTCACCTTGCCGACGAGCTGTTCGGACCAGTCGAGCTGCTTGGCCAGCTCCGGGGAGTCTCCGACCATGTCCGCGGCACCGTTTGCGGCGCGGATGATTGGGTCGGGGAGGGTGAAGCGACCAATGCTCGGACCAAAAGGGCGGAGGAGTTCGATGGGGTGTTCCGAGCCAGGGGTGTGAGGATCCCTATCGGGTTTTTGGTGGGGAAGTCATCCGTTCCACTACCGGGCGCAGCGCAACACGCCGTCGATGTTGGCGATGTCTCCTGCACATTGGTCAATGGCCGGCAGCCAGCTGCGCGTCCAGTTGCCATCCATGCGCTCGCAGGTCGCCTCCAGGTCCATTCCGCTGTGCACGACCTCCACGCAGGTCTCCTGATACGAGCCGCCGGGGATCGACACCTCACAGCGCAGCAGACCCTCCCGGTTGGCGACATCCCCGGGGCAGTCCCGCCAGTCCCACAGCGCGCTGCGCACCCAGGCGCCGTGGCTGGTCAGACACAGCGCGGTGAGGCGGCCGGGACGGGCGGAGATGAGCCGACAGGTCTGGCGGAAGGACTCGGTCAGCGGGGCAGCCTGGGCGGGCTGGGAGAGGGCGGCGAGGAGCAGGGTGAGCATGGAACGACTGACGGGCTGACGGCGGGAATCTTCAGGCGTCTATGGATCCAGCCGGCTGAGCACCACCGCATCGATCCACAGGTTGCGATCCACGACCTCACCGGATGTGCTGGTGACCTCCTCGTCGTTGAGGAAGCGCACCGAGACCAGCTCGCCGGGGACGTCCACGGCGAAGACCGCCCGGAGAAGCTGGCCGCCTGGAGAGGCCGTGAGCGTCTCACTCTCCGTGCCCAACCCGATGCGCAGCAGGGTCGGTGCGCCGTCGACGATCGGGCCGCGGGCGATGACATCCACCGCATAGCGCCCCGGCTGCCATGCCCTCAGGTCAGGCAGCAGGACGCGGCCGTTTGCGTACAGGAACACCGCGCTGCGGTCGTGCATCGGCACCCGAACCGGATCGCTGATCGCCAGCTGGAGGTCGGCGGCTTGACCACCCGCCACCACCATCGCTGCTGCGCCGCCGGGGGCCTCGTAGTGTCGCAGCAGGTGGTGGGTCGTGAGCAGCTCGGTGAGTCGGGCGGCGTGCTGATCAGGGTGCTCGCCCATCAGCCACAGCAGCCGGGTGCCAGAAGGGCTGGCGGGCAGGGCCTCGGTCGGCATCTGCTCTGGGATCCGGTCGAGCAGCACGCTCCAGGCGAGCGGGTGACGGGCGATGAGGGTGTCGCCCTCCCGCAGGTCATCGCGGAACGACTCCGCCAGGGCATCCCAGTCGGCGCGCGGCGGCGGAGCGATGAGGCGGTGGTGCGCACCAGACAGTCCGCCCATCAGCACCAGCAGCCCAACCACCAGACGCCTCGGCGGGGTCGGCAGGGCGTGCAGGCCGAGCCCGGCCAGCAGCCACAGCGCCGGCAGTGAGATCACCGTGTACCGCTGATCGAGGATCGGGATCCCCAGGGTGCTCTCCACCAGCCCCAGCGCCAGCGGACCCAGCAGCCAGGCCAGCAGCCCGGTGACCAGGGGTGACCATGACCGGGTCGCGACGACCACACAGCCGATCACCAGCATCAGGCTGAGGTGTTCGTCGAAGGCGAAGGCGTGCAGATACCAGAACAGCGCGGTGGGATCGGGTGTAGACAGGGAGGGACCGGTGCCGACGGAGAGGTTGTTCAGCCAGATGAGGCTGGGCAGCGCGAGCAGCCCCACGGTCAGCCAGTGCTTCGGCTTCCGCCACAGTGCTGCCTGGGGTGCGACACCGAGGATCGCCCAGGGGTGGGTGTAGAGCGCGGCGAGGGTGGCCGCGATGTGGAGGCCCCGGTGACGCTCGCTGCCCACGATCCAGCCCGCCAGAGCCGCTCCCCACGACAGCGTCACCGTCAGCCCCAGCAGCGCGTCTGGACGGATGTCCCCAGCCACTGACAGCATCGCCGGACACACCGCCACCGCACCCGCGACACCGACCGAAAGTGCCGTGCTCAGGCGGAGGCGGGCGATGAGGTAGACCACACCGACCTGGAGGCTGCCCAGCAGCAGCGGGAGCCATCGGGCGGTCTCCTCGCCCAGCACCGCCACCCACCCCGCCAGCAGCAGCTCCCACAGCGGCGGACGCAGCAGGTGGTTGTCCACCAGCAGCAGGGTCTCCAGCGGGGCGCGGACCAGGGCGAGGTTCATCAGCTCGTCGAGCCAGCGGGGAGCGGGGAGCCCCGGCAGCCGCAG
>JBLHNG010000070.1:0-17954 GCA_047621685.1 Myxococcota bacterium
TCATCGGCGAGGCGATTGGGCATTATGGTCTCTTACGTTGGAGACCATCGCTAACCCGTCCATGCCGATGCCAAAGCCACCACCTGGACATGCCCTGAACGTGCACCGCGCGGCCCGCTCCCTGGAGATATTCTCCAGCCGGGGGGTGTGGCTGGTGGCCTTGCTGCCGCCGATGTGGGGGCTGATCTGCGGCGGGCTGACCCTGACCGCCAGTGAGACGGCGACCATCCCGCTGACCCGATCGAGCCTCGTCCAGCAGGCCCCCCGCTTCCTGGGGCGGGTCGCTGGCTCGATGACGATGCTGGCGGCCATGTTCACGCTGGGGGCCCTGGTCGGGAGTGCCTCCTGGAGCATCGTCCTGGCGCCGGTGATCACTGCGGCGGCGAGCTGGGTGCTGTACTTCCCCGCCTTCGGCCTGTTCCTGCATCGGCTCAGCCGCCCCGGCAGCGCGCTCCAGCAGCGGGTGTCTCGGCTGACGGCCCGCTCGACGGCCACGGCGGTCGGTGTGCTGGCCCTCACCACGCTGCTGCCGGACGTGCTGTGGGCGATGGATCAGGCGGAGTCCCCGATGTGGCTGCTGCGGCTGGGAGTGGCCTGGCTGCTTGTGGTCGCCCTCACCGCGACCCTGCCCCGATCCTGGTTCCTGCTGTTGGGGGACTTCTGGGGGGTGAGCGGCTGGGACGGGGAGGTGAGCGTGGAGACCATCCAGGGGGTCCTCGTGGACAACACCGGGCTGAGGGTGGTCTCGGAGTCGGTTGGGCTGAGTGCAGAGGGACAGCGCGGCGCGCTGGAGGTGAAGGTGAGCCTCGACCTCGCTCATGCCCCCGGAGAGCTGCACATCACCGTGATCAGTCCCCGGCTCGCCGCGCGGCATCCAGACCTCATCCTTCGACGGCGCACTGCGGACGAGTCCGATGGGGTGCGCCTGCCGGATCCCATTCTCCACGGCTCCCTCCTGGTCCGTGCCCAGGACGAGGCCCGTGCCGTCGCCCTGCTCGACACCCTGCACGCCGACCTGCTCTCGGTCTTCCACCCCCACGAGGACGCCCACCTCGCCGCCGGACGACTCACCCTGCGCATCACCGGACCGCCGTTCGCCGATGCCACGAAGTCGGTGGATGTGGGCATGTTTGTGGTGGACCGGGTCGAGGAGTGCATCGGGCTGATGGCGGCGCTGACGGAGCGGGCGGATGAGGCTCCGACAATGGCCCTGCAGGATGGTCGGATTAAGGACGGCGTATGAAGTCTCTCGCAGAGATCATGCGCCTGGGGCGTCGGGTGAGGGTGGTCGGGTTCGACGATGCCCCGTTTGATCGCACGCCGGGCAGCCTGGTCAACGTCTCTGGGATCGTCTGCTCGGGGACCCGGTTTGAGGGCATGATGTGGGGGGAGGCGACGAAGGACGGGACGGACGCCACCGATGTGCTCGCGGAGCTGCTTCTCAGCGGGAAGTTCTATGAGCAGGTCCATGGGGTGCTGATTGATGGGTTGGCGATCGGGGGCTTTAACCTCATCGATCTGCCGCAACTTGCTGAGCGGCTGGACCGACCGTGTGTGGCGGTGATGCGAAAGCTGCCGAACATGCGCAAGGTCCGCGCGGTGCTCTCGCAGTTTGAGGATGCCCCGTACCGTCTCGATTTAATTGAGCGCGCAGGCCCGATTCATGAGGTGGGCGGGTTTGTGTTTCAGGTGGTTGGAGAGGGGCCGAGGGCGGTCGCGAAGGCGCTGGCGGCGGTCACAGACCAGGGGCAGGTTCCGGAGCCGCTGCGGCTGGCGCATCTCATTGGGGCGGCGGTGAGGACAGGGCAGAGCGGGAAGCGGGCCTGAGCTGCCTCTGCGGAACCATGCGGCGCTCTGGGTGATTGAGGACGGGTCGCGGAGTGAGCCGACGTGCGATGTGTTGCGACCCCCAGCCGGACACCCGCAGCCTCAGCGGGTGCCGAGTACCTCCCAAGCATCAGGCCCTGAGCACCCGGTCCAGGTACTCCAGGCACGTCTCATGCCACGCCACCACATTGCGCGGCTTCATGATCCAGTGGCCCTCGTCGGGAAACACCACCAGCTCGGAGGGCACCCCATGACGCTGGAGCCCCTCAAACAGCCCCAACGCCTGATCAATCGGGCAGCGGTAGTCCTTCTCGCCGTGGATGATCAGGGTCGGACTCGTCCAGTCCGGCAGGTTGCGGATTGGGGAGTAGTGGTGGTGACCGGCGGGGTCGGAGTAGGGATCGCAGCCGAACTGGTGGCCCCAGTACGCCGGGTAGTCGGTGACCCCGTAGAACGCCCGGAAGTCGAAGATCCCGGCATGGCAGATGATGCAGGCGAAGCGGTCGGTGGTTCCGCCCAGCCAGTTCATCATGTAGCCGCCGAAGCTGGCCCCCATCGCGCCGACTCGGCTGCTGTCGACGTCGGGACGGGCGGATAGGGCGTCCGCGAACGCCAGGACGTCCGCCACACACTGTCCGCCCCACGCGTTGTTCCAGATGCCCTCGACGAATTCCTGGCCGAACCCGGTGGAGCCCCGGGGGTTGGGCAGGGCGATGACGTAGCCGGCGTCCGCAAAGATCGCGGCGTTCCAGCGCCAGTGCCACCAGTCCGCCCAGTGGCTCACCGGCCCACCATGGACCCACAGCAGTGCCGGGAGCGGCCCGGTGATCTCCCGGGGGCGCACGATGTAGCCCTGAACGGTGACCCCGTCGGTGCTGGTGATGGTGTGGTTCTCGACCACCACATCCAGTGCGGGGGGCTCATGCAGCGGCAGGAGTCGGAGGGGACCGCTGGCAGGGAGCAGGAACGGTGCGGGTGGGCTGAGGAGGTGGTGCTGGAGGCCGACGATGACCCCGCCGGTCACCGAGATGCCGCCGTGGCTGTGTCCGAGGCTGAGGGGACGGTGTTGGCCGCTGGCGTCGATGGCGAACAGGCTGGTGGTCCCCTCGTGCCGGACCTCGGCGATGACCTCGCTGCCCCGCCAGGCGACCGGGGTGGGCCAGCGATCCCAGTCTGCGGCGAGCACTGTCTCGGTGCCGTCAGCGGTGTAGAGACACAGTCGGACCGGTCCATGGGCGCCCGGGATGCGCGCTGAGCGGGCGACGGCGATGGTGGTGCCGTCAGGAGAGAGGCGCGGGGACTCCAGGTTGACCCTGGGACGAGCCGGCAACACGGTGCGCGCGCCGGTGGCGAGGTCGAAGATCCACAGCGCGGTGTTGTCGAGGCGGTCGGCGCCCTCCTCTGCGGCGGTGATGACCACCTTGCCAGCGCCCACGTCCCACTGTGACTCATGGAATTCGCCGTCGACTTCCGGGGCGAGGTCCCGGCATCCAGCGGCATCGAGCACCATGAGGTGTGCCCGGGTCGGCTTGCGCCAGTGGTCCCAGTGCCGGACCGGCATCTTGGTGTAGCGGAGGAGGGAGGGGCCGTTCTTCTTGCGGTCGGCCTCATAAGCGCGCTGCTCAGAGCGGGGGTGTCCGGGGAGGACGGGCGCGATCATCACCAGGGTGTGCCCGTCGAAGGCGAACCGGGAGACGCCGAGGGGCTCGTCGGTCAGCCGGACAGACTCGCGCGCGGACAGCACCCAGACCTGGCTGTGCTTGTTGTCCGCTTCCCCATCAGGCTGTGCATCGGAGAGGTAGCCCAGGGCGCCGTCGCTGCGGAAAGCCGGGGCGCGATCGTTGGTGTCGCCGTCGGTGAGCGGGGTTGGTTTGCTGCCGTCGGTGGGCACACGCCAGAGGTCGGAGACGTAGCGTCCGCCGTCGGTGTCCTGGCGCTGAACCGCTGCGGCGATCCAGGCGCCGTCCGGGGAGAGCACGGCTGCGGCGACCCGGGGATGTGCGGCAAATTGTTCAGGAGTCATCCATACCTCGCGCGATGACTCTATCCTGTGCCCATGGCCTCACCCCGCACCGTCACCTCCGCCGACATCGACAAGCCCATCTACGCCGTCTGGGAGCTGACCATGCGCTGCGACCACGCCTGTGCCCACTGCGGCAGCCGGGCGGGGCGGGCGCGGCCCGATGAGCTGTCCACCGACGAGGTCTTCGACGTGGCCCGAGCGTTGGTGGACCTGGGCTGTCGGGAGGTCACCCTCATCGGCGGCGAGGCGTACCTGCGCCCGGACATCCTGGAGATCATCAACTTCCTGAAGTCTGGCGGGCTGCGGGTGACCATGCAGACCGGCGGGCGGGGGCTCACACCGAGACTGGCGAAGACCCTCCGGGGTGCCGGGATGTCGGCGATCGGGGTGTCCATCGACGGACCCGAGGCGGTCCACGACGAGCTTCGGGCCGCCCGGGGCAGCTTCAAGGCCGCGATCGGTGCCCTGCGCGCTGCAAAGGCCGCGGGCATGACCACCACCTCCAACTGCCAGGTCAACCGCCTCAACGCCCACCTCCTCCCCGAGACCATGGAGGCGGTCCGTGCCGAGGGCATCGCGGTCTGGCGGCTTCAGCTCACCGTTCCGATGGGGCGGGCAGCGGACCACCCGGAGTGGATCCTCCAGCCATGGCAGATCCTCAATGTCATCGACACCCTCTCCGGCCTCCAGCTCAAGCTCGCCGAGGAAGCCGCTGCCGCCGGTCTGTCCCCGAAGTCGATCCTCGACATCCGTGCTGGCAACAACATTGGCTACTACGGCCCCCACGAGCAGGTCCTGCGCAGCCGTCCTGGCGGGCGTGCCGGGTTCTGGCGGGGCTGTCAGGCTGGGCGGTTTACCATCGGCATCGAGTCCGACGGCCGCATCAAGGCCTGCCCCAGCCTCCCGAGCGCGCCCTATGTCGGCGGCAACGTCCGGGACCTCAGCCTCGCGGACATCTGGAACAACGCCGAGCCGATCCGGTTCGCCCGGGACCGCACCGTCGAGGAGCTGTGGGGCTTCTGCAAGGGGTGCTATTACGCCGACCTCTGCCGGGGCGGCTGCTCGTTTACGGCTCACTGCACGATGGGGAAGCGCGGGAACAATCCGCTGTGCTACCACCGGGCCGCGACGCTGAAGAAGCAGGGGAAGCGGGAGCGGCTGGTTCAGGCGGAGCGGGCTCCGGGGCAGCCTTATGACTTTGGGCGATTCTCGGTGATCGAGGAGGACTGGGAGGACGTGCCCTCGGCCTGAGTGAGAACCACTCGGCGCTCTGACTCTGACTCTGAGCTGTGCAGGACGGTCCTTTGAGACGGCGTGAGGTGGCCGCAGGGCGGGAATTCGCCATTGGTGTCCGGCTGGGGGGCGCAGGAGGAGCGATGACCGGAATAAGCCGACGTAAGGCGGTGAATACTGGAAGTGGAGCCCCCTCGGACGAGCGTCATGAGCCGCGACGCTGAGAAGCCGAACAGGGCAGGCAACATCACCCCAGCTAATCGTCCTCGCTCAGACTCCGGGGCGTTGAAGACACCACACCGTCACTTCGAGGTGCGTCCTCGCCCCGAGCAACCTCCCGATCGTCTTCTCTCTCCGCATCCTCTGGCTCATCCGCAGTCGCAGCCACGCCGTACTCCGGCTCCGGCTGGATGGTGTCCTCGCCAGTGTCACCAGTGTCGTCCTTGTCTCCGCAGCCGACCAGTGCGATGCCGAGCATCAGCAGGGGGAGGGGACTCGCGAAGCTGCCCACAGTGAGGTGTTGGCCGCAGTGCGGACAGGTGCTCGCGCCGGTAAACAGCAGCTCAGCGCAGTGCGGACAGGGGGTCAGCTCGCTCATGGGGTCGACCCATTCGTCTCCGTCTCAGCCTCCGTCTCCGCGACGCCGTAGAGGGCCTCGACGGTCTCGGTGTCGTCTCCTCCGGCGGTGTCGTCATCCTTGTCTCCGCAGCCGGTCAGCAGCAGGCCGAGCAGCAGCAGCGGGAGGGGTCGAACGCCAGTCCCTTCGAGGAGAGAGGTCGCGCAGTGTGGACAGGTGCTGGCGCCGGTAAACAGCAGCTCAGCGCAGTGCGGGCAGGGGATTAGCTCCATGGCGGCAGTCTACCGCGCTTCAGGCGCACTGTCTGCGCTCCGGTCTTGATACGCTTTGTGCGGGAGGATGGCGCGATGTGGCAGGAACTGACAGACAACCCGGTGGCGCGAATTGTCGCGGTCGTGGGCGCTGCTGTGGAGACGGCGCCGTCCCCATGGCGAGCGGTGCGGGTTCACTGCGGCGGACCCCAATCCACCCTTCGCCCCATCCAGGAGGCCATTCGTCGCATCGACACCCTCACCGGAGAGCGGGCTGTCTGGAGTGCGGGTCGGCTCCGTCGGGGGCTTCGCGGGACGCTGCTGGGGGAGCAGGCGGAGTCCGGGCTCGGCGCGATGGTGGCATCCCTGAACCGGCTGTCTCAAGGCGACACGCCCCGGGCGATCATCTTTGAGCGCATCGAGCTGGCGGACGCAGCCACCCTCGGTGTCCTCCGACAGCTCACCGATCACCCCGGCTGGCTGCGTCCGGTCCTGGTCCTCACGCTCGCCCAGGAGCCGACCGACGCGGTGCTGTCCGCCATCCTGGCCAACGCCGAGCGCGATGGCCCCGCTGTGGCTGAGCCGGAGCCGGTCACCATCGCCTCGATGCCTGCGGAGGCAAGGCGGAGCATCCGAGCGGCGGCGATCATTGGGGCGGGCTTCGAGCTGTCGCTGCTCTCAGAGCTGCTGGAGCTGGATCCGATTCGAGTCCTGGAGAGCCTCCAGGCTGCCCACGATGCCGGGGTCATCCTCGAAGACCTGGGGGAGGGGCGCTTCCAGATGGCCCCGGAGGTCGCAGCGGCTCTCACCACGGAGCTGCTGCCGTCTCTGCGTCAGGCCTGGCACCACCGCCTCGCGGCACTGATCCACCCTCCCGAAGACCGGGTGTTGGTGAGCCCGCCGATGGGAGAGACCGTCGACGTCGAGCCGGAGGGAGAGGCGAAGCTGGCGGAGCTGGATGTGGTGGATGTCGAGCCGGTGAGCATCGAGCGCACCGTCGAGGTGGCTGCGCCCCAGGACACCGGACGCGCCCGTGCTGCAGCACACCTCGGAGCCGCCGGAGAGGTGGTCGCGGCGGTCGAGGAGTACCTCGCCGCAGCCGGAGAGGTGGAGCCCATCGCGACCCACAGCGCGGTGGCATGGGGGGAGGAGGCCCTGGCCCTCGTCGCAGCCCTGATGCCGGAGCGCACGGATCTCCTCCGTCGGATCCGCACGGTGCTGGGCGCCATCAAGCTCGCCGGCTGCTCCCCCCATGGCAGCTTCTCCCTGGGCGATGCCCTCGCGGATCTGGAGGTTGCCCGCTCGCTCCTCGATGCCCGCACTCCACCAGACCAGCACGCCGACCTCCTCGCCCTGCTCGCGGCGGCCTGGTACGACCGCGGTGACTCGGCCTCTCTGAAGCTGGCCCTCTCCGGGCTGACCGGGGCGATGAAGATCCGCAGCGAGAGCGGCGATGTGATCGGGGCTGCCCGGCTGCTCAACGAGCAGGCCGCCGTCTGGATTCGCATCGGGGATTCGGCCCGGGCCAGCAAGCTGCTCCGAGAGTCCCGCCGCCTGTTCTCCCGGCTCTCCCACCCCGACGCCGCCATCGAGCGCGCCGAGACTGACCACATCCTCGCCCGCCTCCCGCTGCATGCCCGCTCCCGCGCCGGCTCAGCGGATGCAGCCATCACCCGCGCCCTGGAGCACGCCGCCGAGGCCCGTCAGGGCTATGCCCGCCTCGGCAACATCCGGGAGATTGCCCGCATTGATGAGACCGTCGGGCGACTGGAGCTGAGCCGCGGCGCGCTGTCTGCGGCAAAGACGGCTCTGGAGTCTGCCATCACCACCCAGCGGAGGATCGGGGAGCTGACCGGGCTGGCACGGAGCACGTCGGCGATGGCGGAGGTCTTGAGGCTGTCGGGTCGCGCCGAGGAAGCCCTCGCCCTGCTCACCACTTCCATCCAGCTCAACGCCGCTCGCGGCTCCATCCTCGGACTGCGCCTCAACCGGGAGGGTCTCGCCGCCCTGTCCAGCCAGCCCGGTGCCGCCAGCGTGCGGTCGATTCTGGACCAGGCTGAAGCGATGGTGGGCACTCCGGGTGGAGGCGGTGTACAATAAAGCTCTGGAGAGTAGAGGATGCTCCTGATCATCACAATACTGGGCACGGCATCAGCGGGCGGACTTGCTCCAGCCTGTCCGACCACTTCTTCAGGCAGTCCGACCACTTCTTCAGGCAGTCCGACCACAATGATCTGTGGGGATTCCTACCGGTTTGAGCTGGAGGGCATCGACGCCCCCCCTCGAAGCACCGGAATGCGCCTCAAGTCCGCACTGAATCTCAATTCTGAGTGGCAGCAGCCCACTCCGGCCCGGCTGACCGCCAACACGGTCATCACCGCCAGCGGCCTCGTCTTGACCCTCCTCTCCGTCCGCATGCTCCAGGGCGGTACGGTGATGCCCGGCGATCTGGTCCCGGGTCAGGCAATCATCGCGGGGGTCGGCGGTGGCGTCCTGCTCCTCGGCGGCAGCGCGATGTGGCTGACCACTGATTTCTCCGTGGGCTCCTCAGACCGCAGCGGCGTTCAGAAGGGCTTCGCGATTCGCGGCGTCTGGTAAGAGCCGGAGCTGTTGGGGAGAGGGGTGGAGACGGGCGGAGTTGGTCGGGTGGCTGGCTCACGGACCGGACGCTGAGTCAGGGCAGCCGGTCGAAGACGGGCGAGCTGCCCTGCGGGGAGAGGAACGGGGACTGGGTGAGTCCTACGAAGCCGGTCAGGTGGCTGCCTCTCTGTACTGACTGCACTGACCCTGAAGTTCGACAAGTGCCGGTCGCAGACGGGCTGATTGTCGATTCGTGGAGAGGCGCGGGGACGGGATGAGTCCGACGAAGCCGGTCAGGTGGCTGCCTTCCCCCCTAATTTTGTTGATTGTATTGTTTTGGATCGCCTGACCTGGAGTCTCAGTCCGCCCGGGCGCGCGCAAGGGGACACCGGAGTGGGCCGTGTCGGAGGGCCGGGGGGCGCCCTCAGCCCACGCCAGATTCTCTGGCGGGGCCGGAGGCAGCAAGCGACCCGAGGCTGGGGACGAAGGCAGTACCAGTGAGAATGGACGCCGACAGGGAGTGAGAGGCGAAGCGAAGCGGAGGCGGAGTGCAACGGAGCTGCGACCGCGGAGGGGACCCGTGGCGATCAGCGCCCAAGGACGGAGACGTCGCTGGAATCACCGCCGTACTTCAAGGCTTCGCCCATCTCTGCTTTTGATAGTGCCGACCTGTCCTGCTCGCCCTTCGGTCATCTCAGCCTCGTGGCTCTCGATTCCGAAGGGTCCTCCCTCACCCATGCGCTGAGGTCCGCCATCCTCCGCGCCATTCTTTTTTCTGGCCACTCCGCTCCAACGCTGGCCTGACGGCCCGCTCATGGCGCTCCGCTCAAGGGGGGCTGCACTCACTGCACCCGCGACACTACGGACCGGGATTGACCGGCGCACCGATGGTAGACGAGTCGATGGACTCGACCACGGGCAGCAGGTGCTCCCAGAGGCACGCGACCTCCTCAGGGGTGCTGTCGTAGCGGTTCTGCTCCTCAAGGGGATCGAGCGGGGTCTGGTAGTACGACCGGTCGCCGTCCCAGTGGTAGAGCAGTCGGTGGCCGTTTCGGTCCGCAGCGAACCGAAGACGGAGATCCCGGTCCCGCGCCACGCTCACCCGGACCCGATCGCTCCCCGATGCCCCCAGCGGCACACCCGAGAGCACTGTGGTGGGGGTGATGCCGTAGAGGTCGAGGAGGGTGGCGGGGATGTCGGTGTGAGTGGTCGGTGCGCTGAACGTGGTCGCAGGGAGGTTCTTCGCCCAGAACGCTCCGATGGCCAAGGCCTCCTCCTGGTGGAGGCTCGTGCCGTGCTGGAAGCCGCCGTGCTCGAAGAACTGCTCGCCGTGGTCAGACCAGAACACCACCAGGGCATCGTCGAGGACTCCGGCGGCCTCCCAGTCCCGCCAGAGCTGGGCGAGCTGAGTGTCGAGGTAGCGCAGCTCTCCAGTGTAGAGGGTCTCGATGTCGTCTTGGACGGACTGGCGGGTATCGGCGTCCATCGTCGTCAGGTCGCTGTGGATGGCGCTGATTCCATCGGACGTTCGCGGATCGTAGGGAGACAGGTCTGCCCCGGCGAGGTCACCCTGGTAGCTCTCCGGCGGGTTGTAGGGGCCGTGGGGATCCCGGAAGTGGACCTGGAGATACCACGGCATGCCATCGGTCCGTGCCTGGAGCACATCGAGGGCCGCTCGGGCGGCGTCAGCGACTCCGGCGGCATCCATGTCGCTGTCGAAGGTGACGTCCTGGAAGCCGTTTCCGGTGGGCAGCTCGTTGCTGAACAGCTTGCTGGTGGTCACCAGGGCAGTCGCCCAGCCCGCATCCCGCATCCAACCCGCCATGGTGGGCAGCTCGGGGTTCATGTAGTCGGGGCTCTCCAGGAGCGTGGCGTCGAACGGCTCCAGGCCCTGCTCCAGCATCAGCTGACCGGTGACCGCGCAGAACACGCCGGGCAAGGTCCAGTTCGCGCAGGCCTGGAGATCGTCGAGGACCACAGAGGCGGCGAGACGCTCGTCGAGAAAGGGGGTGTCGTCTCCGCCGCTGTACCGCCCGACCCGATCCCGGCGCAGGGTGTCGATGCTGATGATGATGAGGTTGGTCGGCACCGCACCGTCGAATTGTAGGGCCCGGGTGTTGGTGAGCGGGGAGACATCCCCACAGGCGGACTCCATGGCGACGGTGGGGCTGGTGTCGGTCGACTTGTCTCGACAGGAGAGCGCGAGCAGTGTCAGCAGCATCTATTTCTCCGATTCCGGGCGGGCGAAGCCGAAGGTGTGCTGCCCACCGTACACGCCGACCAGCAGCAGCCTGGGGGCACCGTCGATCCAGGTGAGCTGGGCGTTGGACAGGCCATCGGCGGTCCAGGAAGAGTCCGAGGCTTGGAGGATGGGCTCGCTGTTCTCCAGCCAGCGGATCCCGTCGAAGCTCTCGGCCCACCGCACGATGTCCTCGCCATCAGACTGAGTCGCCCAGGTCATGATGGTGCGGTCTCCGACCCGGGACACCTCTGGCGACTTCCCGCGCATCGGAAGGGCCACACAGGAGGGGGTGAAGGTGTGCCCGCCGTCTTCAGACAGCGACAGACCGATCAGCCCCACGTCGGTGAGGTGCCACAGCTCGATGACCCCCGACTCATCGAGGAGCGCGGTGGGGTGGGAGATTTTGTTGCTGATCGGATCGCCGTAGGTGCCGCTCTCTGGACGGATCCAGGTCAGCCCGTCTGCAGAGCTTGCCCGCCCGAGAACCGGCACCTCGGCGCTCTCAGAGAGGCCCTGGTACAGCAGCAGCGTCTCGCCGTCGACCCCCTCGATGAGAGTGGGGCTGACCTGTCCGGCGGCGTCCCAGTCTCCTGAAGCGGGCTCCAGCAGCGGAGCCTCGGCGGGTGCGACCACCGACTCACCGTCCAGCTCGACCATCCCGAGGCGATAGGGGGCGTCGTCGGTGGGCTTGCCGGAGAAGTACAGCCGGTCCCCAGACCGCTGCGGACTGGTGATCGCCTGGTGGTACCAGCTCTCGGGCTGAGAGCCGAAGATCGGGTAGGCATCGAGGACCCAGCCCTCCTGCCACTCCAGGGCATCCGGCGCGCCCCAGGTCCGCTCCCGGCCCATCGCGTAGCCGAACGGTCGGATGTCCGGCACCGCAGTGACCAGCGCGATGCCCTCCTGCTCGATGGTGAGCGTTGCCCCCGCAGAGACGCTTCCCGGGTCGGGGCAGAGGTCGATCAGCCCATCGTCTCCAATGGTTCCGGAGTCCAGAAGCACATTGTCCGCAGTCAGGCTCAGCACAGTCCCCGCCGGTCCAGAGAGGGCGACGCAGGGCAGGGCGCACTCATCCATCGGCTGAGAGAGGTCGGTCAGGACGGCGATGTCCTCGCTGGTGACCGCTGGGTCAGGGGCGCAGGCGAGCAGCAAGGCGAGCATGGTCGGAGTATCCTCCAGGGGCCAGGGAGCGAAAATGGTGGGATGGTTGCTGATGATCGGGCTGAGCCAGGGGCAGGAAGCCTCTCCCCTGTACGGCTATCGCTTCGGGCACTTTGAGAACATCGCCGATCCTCAGCGTAGCGCTGAGAATGTCCGCCGTCACCTGGAGCTTGCCCGACAGCAGGGGGTGCCGCTGGAGGCCTACCTCCATCGCGGTGAGCATCAGGCTGCCTGGTACGCCGAGCACGCCCCGGATGTGCTCACCGCGCTGAGAGACCCGAGCATCACGCTGTCCTACCACCCCCACGGCGTCCGCCCGTTCACCGATCTGGTAAACGACCTCAAGTCGCTGACCTGGGATGAAGCGGTCGCCGGTTTTGAGCGCCTGGAGACCTGCGCCATCGACTACACCACCTCGGCAGTGGACTGCACGCAGAAGGGCGGGGCTGCGGCGGTGGTTGAGATCCTCGGGCGTCCGCTCTCCGCGGTTGCTTACGCCGGGGTGGATGCGGTGGCGACCTATGTGCACACCCAGCGGCTTGGGATCCCGGTCCGCGGTGACAGCAAGAAGCCAATGGGTACCTTCTCCGGTCCGCCGGTCGACCTGTATTGGCACATGAACACGCTGGTGATCAGCCTCCAAGACGATGCCAAGCTGGAGGGATACGTCGATCGGGATCAGGTCATCGCCCTGCGGAGTCTCACCGGACCCGGGGCGCGGCTGTTTGGCATGCTCGCCACAGACAAGGTGGAGCGGCACGACATCAATGCCCTCATCGACGAGCGCTACCAGCCCGGGATCAGCACCTTCTCCGCCGTCCGTCCAGCGGACTCCGAGCTGAACGCCACCCGGAAGATCGATCGCTACTGGTCCCGCCAGACCTCCGCCCTCTCAGACGCCGACAGCCTCCTGGTCCGACCGACCGGGGGCACCTGGGTCACCAGCGCGACGGTGATCGACATGGTGCACCCCCCCGCTGAGATCCTCACGACCGCGGACCTCGACGTTGGCACCGCAGCGGTTGCGTCGGGGCTCGGCGGGCTGGAGGTGGCGCTGTCAGACCGCCAGATCAGCTACGCCGACCTCTACGCCGGGCTTCGGGACGCGCTGGTGGCCTGGCGTGTCGATGGTGCGCTGCCGGAGTCTGTGTCTGTCGCGGGGATCCTCGGGCCCATCGGAGAGCCGCTGACCGGTCCCTGGCCGACCGGTGGAGCCGCCGCACGCCAGCCGGTGGCAGTGGAAGTCCTCATCGACGCCCTCGCCGCGGCCCCGTCTGACCGGGTGGCGTACACCCTCCCCGTCGGCGAAGGGCAGGATCCGCTCACCCCCGTCGAGCAGCTGATCGCGATGGCGTCTGCATGGCGCGCCCTGCATGCAGCCACCCCGCTGTCTCACATTCCACGCCTCGACACGGCACCCTGGCCCATCCCCAGCGGCGTGCGTGGAGGGAACCGCACCAACCTGTCGCGGTGGGACTGGTATACGCGGCTTCAGTTCTGGACGACGAAGCGGGCACGGTGGCTGTAGCGCGCTTGAAACACACCGCGTTTCCTTCTACGTTGTGTTTTCTGCAGGAGGAGAGATGACTTCCACGGTTCTTGTCGCGCTCCTCATCGGCTGCCAGGGCTCCGATGACACCAGCAGCACAGATGTCGGCCCTGCCCCATCGGTCGCACCCGCCCAGCCCGCGCTCCGACGGCTGACGGCGACCCAGTACGACAACGCGGTGACCACCCTGTTTGGCGAGGGCCTCGTGCTGCCGACCAGCTTGGAGCCCGACAGCGAGATTGCCGGCCTGCTGTCGGTCGGTGCTGCGGTCAGCTCGGTGTCGTCGTTTGGGGTCGAGCTGTATGAGTCAGCGGCCTACCTCATCGCCGAGCAGGTCACTGAAGATGCGGCGTTACGGGCGAATTTCTACCCCTGCGAGCCGGTCGGTCCGTCCGACGAGGACTGCGCCGCTCAGCTCATCACCGAGGTCGGGCGCGTGGCCTGGCGTCGTCCGCTGACCGCTGAGGAGATCGACCGGCTGACCACGATCGTCACTGCGATCGGGGAGTCCGACGAGGACTTCCACACCGGCGCGATGTACGCCATCTCCGCCATCCTCCAGTCGCCCAGCTTCCTCTACCGCACCGAGCATGGCACCCCCGATCCGCTCGACCCTGACCGCCGACGGCTCACCGACTTCGAGATCGCCACCCGGCTGAGCTTCCTGCTGTGGAACACCCTGCCTGACGATGAGCTGCTGCTGGCTGCGGAGTCTGGGGAGCTGTCGACCTCCGCAGGGTTGGAGGTCCAGGCCCGACGGATGCTGTCTGACGACAACGCCAGCGCCGGGGTGCGCAACCTGTTCACCGAGCTGCTGGGGCTCTATGAGCTGGACGATCTCAGCAAGGATCCGACCGCCTTCACCCACGCCAGCCCCGACCTCGGCCCGTCCGCCCGAGAAGAGACCCTCCTGCTCATCGAGGCGCTCCTGCTGGAAGATGATGCCGACTTCCGGGAGCTGTTCACCACCCAGCGCACCTTCGTCGACCGGCGGCTGGCGGCGCTCTACAGCATCGCGGCGCCCACTGAGGAGGGCTTCGGGGAGGTCTGGCTGGACGAGGCCGATGGCCGACGGGGGCTGCTGGGACATGCCAGCGTGCTCGCCCTGCACTCCCACCCCACCTCCACCTCCGCCACCCTGCGCGGCAAGTTCGTTCGCACCGTCCTGCTCTGTCACGAGATCCCGCCCCCGCCCGGAGATGTGGACACCTCCATCCCCGAGGCCGACGCCGACTCCCCCACACTCCGGGAGCGCATCGCCAGTCACCTCGAAGACCCCTCCTGCGCCTCCTGCCACCAGATCACCGACCCGGTCGGCCTGGGCCTGGAGAACTTCGACGGCATCGGACGCTGGCGGGACACTGAGAACGACGCAATGATCGACGCCAGCGGCGATCTGGACGGCGCGACCTTCTCGACGGCCTGGGGGCTGGGCGAGCGCGTCGCGGCCCACGACGACCTCGGTCGCTGCATGTCGGGCCACGTCTTCCAGTACGCCACCGGACACCCCATCGAAGAGGGCGAGGAGGCGCTGGTGGACTGGCTGGCGGAGTCGTTCGCTGACTCGGACTACTCCTTCCAGGATCTGCTCATCCAGACGATCCTCTCCGACAGCTTCACCACGGCAGGAGCCATCCAATGAGCGGTAAGCACACCAGCCGGCGGCGCTTTCTTCGCGGTGCCTTTGCTGGTGGTGGACTGGTCACCGTTGGCCTGCCCGCCCTGGAGATCTTCGCACCCCGCAGTGCCCATGCCGCCGACAGCCTGTTCCCGCAGCGCTTCGGGCTGTTCTTCTGGGGCAACGGCAACCGCCCCGACCAGTGGACCCCCACCGGTGAGGGCGCAGACTGGGCTGTCTCTGAGGAGCTGGCTCCCCTGGCAAACCTGACCGACGTCATCTCCGTCATCAGCGGGATGTCGGTGAAGGTCGACAACATCTCCCCGCACTGGTCGGGGGCTGCTGGGCTGCTGACCGGTCAGCAGGTCGACGGCGACGACGATGACTGGACCGTCGCCGGGCCGACCATCGACCAGATCATCGCCGCAGAGATCGGAGATTCGACCCTCTACCGCTCCCTGGAGATCGGCATATCCTCCTCGGGGATCTTCTCGTTCACCGGTCCCAACGCCACCAACCCCGCCGAGACCGACCCGTTCGCATTCTACGAGCGCATCTTCGGCGAGACCTTTCGTGGGCCGGGTGAGGGTGGGGTGGTCGATCCCAGCCTCGGCTACCGGCGCAGCGTGCTCGACGCCGTGCTCTCCGACGTCAACGAGATGCAGTCGCAGCTCGGCAGCAACGACCGGCAGCGACTGGAGCAGCACCTCGACGGCATCCGGGAGCTGGAGCTTCGGCTGGCCCGGCTGTCCGAGGATCCACCAGACCTCGCGGCCTGCATGGCCCCCAAGACACCGCTTGAGGCGTACCCCGACATCGACGGGCGCGCCCAGCTGTCTGCGAAGAGCCGGGCGATGTCCGACATGCTCGCGATGGCGCTGGCCTGTGATCAGACCCGGGTGTTCTCCTTCCACTTCACCCCACCGCTGAACAACGAGCTGTTCACCGACACCTCCGACGGCCACCACAACCTCACCCACAACGAGAGCGGGGATCAGCCCGAGGTCCACAGCATCACCGTCCAGGTGATGGAGGAGCTGGCGTATCTCCTGGAGGCCCTGCGCGCAGTGCCGGAGGGGGAGGGGAGCCTGCTGGACAACAGCATCGTGCTCGCTGCCTCGGAGACTTCCGAAGGGCGCACCCACGCACTCGACGAGATCCCCCTCATCGTGGCCGGCGGGGCCGGACGAATTGCGATGGGGCAGCACTACCGGTCCTACACCCAGGAGAGTGCGAGCAAGGTCATGCTGTCGCTCATCCGGGCCATGGACGTTCCCGCCGCCAGCTTCGGCGCCGGGGAGTCCGAGGCCACCGACGGCCTCTCCGACATCGAGGTCTGATGATGATCTGGCTTCTGCTCAGCGCATGCGGAAAAGAGGACCTCGCCGAGGTGGACTGCTCCACCGGAGAGACCCTCACCGCGGTCCTCAATGTCGTCGCCTACACCCGTCGAAAGGACGGCATCGTCTGGGGCTTCAACCTCGATGATCACGTCAGCGATGACAACGACGACGAGGGGTGCAGTCACGCCGACCTCATCGATCCGGCTGGCAACGAGGGCATCGACAACGCCTTCTCCGGCCTCATTCCTGCCTTAGAAGCGACCGAGGCCTCCGCAGTGGAGGATCTCATCCAGGACTCGGTCAACAACGGCGAGCTGCTGCTGATGGTCAAGCTGACCGGGATCGACGACTACGAGAACGACGCGTGCGTCTCCATGGAGTTCGCCCGGGCCGACGGAACGCCGATCATCGGTACTGACGGCGAGATGCTCGACGGCCAGAGCTTCGGCCGCTCCGAGTTCCCGCCGTATGCCTACGTCGCTGAGACGACCATCACCGATGGGGTGGTGGATGTGCGCGGGGTGCCGCTGTTCCTGCCGCTCCAGGTGCTCGACGTGGCGCTGGAGTTCGACATGCCTCAGGGCGCGGTCCGACTGGCGGTGTCCGAGGACGGCATCATGACCGGGGTGTTCGGCGGCGGGGTGAGCAACAGCGACATCCTGCGCATCGTCGAGGAGGGCGACCTGGGAGACATCCGGGAGCTGATCACCACTCTGGTCACCGGGGCGGCGGACATGAAGCCGGATGGCGACGGGGTGTGTCAGGAGCTGTCGGTGGCCTTCCAGTTTGAGACCTCCCCGGCGTTCTTCTACGGCGAGTAGTGTTTGGCGCGTGTTTGGCGTGTGTTTGGCGCGTGTTTGGCGCATGCCCGCCAATAAAGCGCAGCATTGGTCCGTAGCTTCTTCAGTTGACGAGGAGGGCCGGGCGCCGTCAGCCCAAGGACGGAGACGGGGTTGGCAGTACCGCCGCACTTCAAGGATTCGCCCATCTCTGCTTTTGATGTTGCCTGCCCTGTTCTGCTTGCCCTTCGGTCTTCTCAGCGTCGGGGCGATGGGATGACGGCGGGTTCTCCCTCCCCGTGTGAGCTGAGGTTCGCCATCGTCGGCGCCATTCTTTTTCTGGCCACTCCGCACCAACGCTGGCCTTTCAGACTGCTTATGGCGCTGCGCTCAAGGGGGGCTGCACTCACTGCGTCTCGCTGCGCTTGCCTCCAATCGCCGCTCCCCCTGTGACCCCCCAGCCGGACGCTGGTCGCCGCTCCCCCTGGGCTACCCGCCATGCGGACCCCAGCCAGACACCAGTCTCCCTCATGATACGGGCCTCACAATGCCTACACCTGAGCCCACTGACCCAACCCGCCATCCACCGATGTCCCAGGTAGTCCGCCTCGGCCTCCTCGCCCTCGGCCTGATCGGTGCCGTCATGATCTGGCAGTGGTGGGGTCATCCGAGCCAGAAGACCGCGATCTTCACCAGCATGGTCGGTGGAGTCCTGATTGTGCTGGCTGGCTGGGGGCTCGCCCTCCCCAGGTTCGACTGATCTGGCTATTC
>JBLHNG010000071.1:0-17901 GCA_047621685.1 Myxococcota bacterium
TCGGCTTACCGCAGCGGATCTGGAGGGTGGCGGTGAAGCTGGCGCCGCGCTGATCGAGGTGCTCAAGGATGGCGGCGTGCAGCGGGGTGGGAGACTCAAACGGCGGCGGCGGGTCTGCGATCAGACCGATGCGCTCCCGCCAATACAGCGCCACCCGACCATCCTTCGTCCCCAGCGAGCCCCGGCCGACCCACACCAGCCGACCTGAGGCGCCCAGCTCGTTGAGCATCGTCGGTCGGAAGCCCGGCACCCGGCGGGGCAGGATCTCGGAGATGAGGCTCGACCAGGGCAGGGCGGCGCCTTCGAGCTGCTCGATGGCCCGCTCCAGGGTGCCGCGACCGTCGAGTCCGTGCCAGCTGGTGAGGAACCGGGCGAGCACCGGCCCCTCCACCGGGGCGACCTGACCGCGCAGCTTCGCCAGGGTCCGCCGACGGATGCGCCGAAGGACCTCCGGGTCGCACCACTCTGGTCGGATGCCGCCGGGCATCAGTTCGCCATGGACCAGCCGATCCTGAGCCTCCAGTCCGCGAAGCAGGGCCTCGACCTGGGCGGGCAGCATCCGGTAGCGGGCGGCGAAGTCCTCAGGAAGAAACGGACCCCGCCGGGCAGCGAACCGACGCATCAGGCGCTCCAGCGGCTCGGACTCCGGGGTGAGCAGGGCGGCGGGCAGGCCGGAGGGCGGGGGTGAGCCGAGGGCGTCTCGGAACATCGCGGCGTCCTCGACTGCGACCACCCGTGACTCCCCGGCGATCCGCATCGGCAGGGCGCGACGCTGACGGGCGAGCTGGGCGATCCAGGCTGCGGCGTCTCCCTTGCAGCGGGCAGCAATCTCATCTTCGCGAAGATCACCGACCCGACGGAGGAGGTCATGGAGCTGGTCGGGGTTCCTCGCCCGGTGCCCCTCCGCGAGGCCCTGCAGCTCGGCTTCGAGGTCTGCGATCACCCCAAGATCCAGCAGTGCTCGAAGCTCGGCCTGTCCCAGAAGCTCCGAGAGCAGCCGCCGGTCCAGGGACAGCGCCTGGGCCTTGCGCTCGGCGGTGGGGGTGTCTGCGGCGTACAGCCAGGTGGTCACATAGGCGAACGCCAGGGAGCGGGCGAACGGCGAGGCCCGGCGGGTCTCGACCTCTACGATCCGGACCTTGCGGCTGCGGATGTCGCTCAGCAGCGACTTGAGCCCGGGAAGGTCGAAGACCTCCTGGAGGATCTCCCGGTAGGTCTCCAGCACGATCGGGAAGGACGGGAACTTCTCGACCACGCTGAGCAGCGCCTGTGCCCGGATCCGCTGCGCCCAGAGCGGGGCGCGCTTGCGGGTGGTCCGGCGGGGGAGGATGAGCGCACGGGAGGCGTTCTCCCGGAAGTGGGTGGCGAAGATCGGGGAGGAGGCGAGCTGGGCGAGCAGCAGCTCCTCGACCTCCTCGGGGGCCGGCAGGAGGGTGGCGGTGTCGGGAAGCTCGTCGTCGATGGATTCGAGGCGCACCACGATGCCATCGTCGGTCCACAGCGTCTGCACGACCGAGCCGGCCCGCTCGGAGAGCTGTGCCTCGATGGCGGTGGCCCAGGGGGCGTGGACCCGAGCGCCGAACGGGGAGAGGATGCAGATGCGCCAGCCCCCCAGCTCGTCCCGGAAGCGCTCGATGACGATGTCTTCGTCGCTAGGCAGCACCCCGGTCTGCTCGCGCTGCTCTCGGATGTAGCGCAGCAGGTTCTTCGCGGCGTTCTCGTTGAGCAGCCCGTCGGCCAGCAGCGCATCGAGCGCGTCGTCTTCGGGCAGGGCACCGACCTCCCGAACAAACGCCCCCATCGCCCGACCCAGCTCCGCAGGCCTCCCCGGGCCCGCACCCCGCCAGAACGGCAGGCGACCCGGCTCTCCCGGTGCAGGGGAGACCACCACCCGATCCCGGGTGATCTCCTGGATGCGCCAGCTGCTCGCGCCGAGGATGAAGGTCTGACCCGGGCGGCTCTCCAGGACCATCTCCTCAAACAGCTCGCCGATCCGGGGACCGTCCGCGCCGAGGTGCACGGCGTAGGTGCCCCGATCGGGGATGGTGCCGGCGTTGAGGAGGGCGAGGGTGGCGGCGTCCTTGCGGGACTTCAGCGCCCCGGTGCCCCGATCCCAGATCACCCGGGCCTTGAGGTCCCTGAACTCCTCCGCAGGGTAGCGGCCGGAGAGCATGTCGAGGACCGCATCGAGCGCGGGGCGGGTCAGCTCGGCGTAGCTGTGGGTGCGGCGAACGAGGGCGAAGACCCCATCGGCGGTGCGCTCCTCGTGGGCACACATCGCCACGATCTGTTGGGCGAGCACGTCGAGGCAGTTCTTGGGGATTGAGGTGGGCTCGATGAAGCCGGCCTTCATCTGGCGGGCGACTGCGGCGGCCTGGAGGAGATCGCCGGGGAAGCGCGGAAAGATGCGCCCCACGCTGCGCTGCCCGACCCCGTGACCGGCCCGACCGATGCGCTGCATCCCGCTGGCGACCGAGGGGGGGGCGGCGACCTGGATGACCAGATCCACCAGCCCCATGTCCACACCAAGCTCCAGCGAGCTGGTCGCGACGATGGCCCGCAGCGCCCCGGTCTTGAGCCCCTCCTCGATCTCCGTGCGCTGGCCGCGCGACACCGAGCCGTGGTGGGCGCGCACAACCAGCTCACCTTCCTGTGCCGCGAGCCGCTCGTTGAGGTGCTGGCAGAGCCGCTCGCAGAGTCCCCGGCTGTTGACGAACACGATGGTGCTCTGGTGGGACTGGACGAGCGTGATGATCTCATCGTGGATCGACTCCCAGATGGAGTAGCGGGCGGACTGGTCGCCGGAGTGGGTGGCGGACTGCTCCATGCTGGGCCGACCCTCGGCGGGCATCGCGAGCTGCTCCCCGGGACCGGGTCGGATGAAGTCTGCGGCAGTTCGTCGGCGGGTGGAGCGATCGTCCTGGGCGAGCAGGGAGCCGCCGATGATGGGCGGCTTGAGCACCGGGCGCTGGGGGCGGGTCATGTCGGAGACCGGCACGCAGACCTGGAGGTCCATCTGCGGTGGGGCGGAGGCGTCGATGATGCTCACCGCGCGATCCCCACCGAGGTACTTCGCGATCGCAGACAGCGGACGCTGGGTGGCGGACAGCCCGATGCGCTGTGGCTCAGTGTCGGTGAGGCCCGAGAGGCGCTCCAGGGTGACCGCGAGGTGGGTGCCGCGCTTGGTACCGGCGATGGCGTGGATCTCATCGATGATGATGGTGTCCACGCTGCGCAGCCCCTCCCGGGCCTTCGAGCCCATCAGCAGGAACAGCGACTCAGGGGTGGTGACCAGGATGTCCGCAGGGCGCTTGAGCTGACGGCGGCGCTCTTTCTGGGAAGTGTCTCCGGTGCGGACGGCCACATCGGGGATGCGCGGGGAGATCCCGAGGGCCTCGGCGGCGCGCTGGATGCCGATGAGCGGGGTGTGCAGGTTGCGCTGGATGTCGTAGGCCAGCGCCTTGACCGGCGAGATGTAGAGCACCAGGGTGCCCAGCTCCGCCTCTGGATCCAGCCCACAGAGCCGGTCGAGGCAGGAGAGGAACGCCGCGAGGGTCTTGCCTGACCCGGTCGGGGCGAGCATGAGGACGTGCTCTCGCCGAGCAATGACCGGCCAGCCCCGCTGCTGCACCGCGGTGGGTGCCTCGAAGGCGTCAGCGAACCAGCGCGCGGTCGCCGGGGAGAAGAGCTCCGGGATGGGTGGACCCTGCATGGGCGTTCAGGTAACTCACTCCGCGATGGGGGTGCGCATCGTCACGAATTCCTCAGCAGCGGTGGGGTGGATGCCGATGGTGTCATCAAAGATGGCCTTGGTCGCGCCGGCCTTGAGTGCCACCCCGAGGCCCTGGATGATCTCCCCGGCATCGTCGCCGACCATGTGGCAGCCGAGCACCACGTCGGTCTCTTTGTCTACGATCAGCTTCATCAGGGTGCGCTCGTTGCGCCCAGAGATGGTGTGCTTCATCTGACGGAAGCTGGAGCGGTAGATGGTCACCCGGCGACCCGACTGACGGGCCGCGGCCTCGGTCAGCCCGACGGTGCCGATGTTGGGGCGGGAGAAGACCGCGGTGGGGATGAGGTCGTAGTTCATCGTGCGGGACTGGCCGCCGAACAGGTTGCGGGCCAGCATCATGCCTTCTGCGAGGGCCACCGGAGTCAGCGCCACCCGCCCGATGACGTCGCCGCAGGCGTAGATGGAGGGCACGGTGGTCTGGAGGTGGTCGTCCACCGGGATCTCTCCGCGGCGTCCCAGCGCGATGCCGACACGCTCCAGGCCGAGGCCGGTGGTGTTCGGGGTCCGACCGGTGGCCCAGAGGACGACATCGGCGTCGATGGTGTGGCCTTCGGAGGTCAGCACGCGGAGACCGTCGGCGGTCTTGTCGATGCCAGCGACCTGACAGCCGAGGTTCAGGTCGATGCCCTGCTCGGTCATCTGCTCGCCGAGGAAGACGCGCACGTCGTCGTCGAAGCCGGTCAGCAGGAGGTTGCGTCGGTGGATGAGGCTGACCGCGCTGCCGTAGCCGTTGAAGATCCCGGCGAACTCCACGCCGATGTAGCCCCCGCCCACGATCGCGATCCGCTTGGGGAGGGTGGGCAGGGAGAACACCTCGTCTGAGGTGATGCCGTGCTCTGCACCAGGGACATCGGGTCTCCAGGGGCGGCCGCCGGTGGCGATGAGGATGTTCGCGGCGGTGAAGTCCCGGTCGCCGATGCGCACGGTGTGGGGATCCTGGATGGAGCCCCGGCCGGGGATGACGGTGCAGCCGGAGTTCTCCAGCAGGCGCAGGTAGATGCCGTTGAGCCGGTGGATCTCCCGCTCCCGGTTGTGGTTGGACCGTCCCCAGTCTAGCGTGGGAGTGGGGAAGTCCCAGCCGAAGCCGGCGGCGTCCTTGGCATCTGCCGGGTAGCGGCTGCCGATGACCATCAGCTTCTTGGGCACGCAGCCGACGTTGACACACGTCCCGCCCATCCGCTTGTCCTCGCAGATGCCGACCCGGGCACCGAGCTTCGCGGCAATTCGGGCCGCCCTCACTCCACCGGATCCTGCGCCAATCACGAACAGATCGAAGTCGTAGCCCACAGCCACCTCCTGGCCACTCCAGGTATCCGGGTTTGTTCTCCTGTGAGAGATGAGGGGGGATCTCCGCTTTGTCTTTGGCCTCTTTGGTACGGGGGCGCCCTTCAACCGGGGCACCGTCCGCAGGCTCAAAGGACCGTCCTGCACACCTCAGAGCGCCGTGTAGTTCCCGTTCTGCTACCGTGCTCCAGTGAGCTTCGCCCTGCTTGTCCTCTCCCTCCCCACACAGGCGGCCCGACCACCCGGGGCCTGGCTCACAGACACGTTCTCCCTTTCCTCCGGCCTCCCCGGCAGCGACATCCGAGCCATCGAGATGATGGTCAACGGTGAGCTGCTCGTCGGCACGGATCTGGGCCTGGTGATCTTCGACGGCCAGGACTTCTCCCCGGTGCCCGCCCCGCCGCTGTGGAGCACGGCGTTTGTCCGGGCTGCACTGCCGGTGGGGGACACCATCTACGTGCAGTCCGACCGGGGGCTGTATGCGGTGGTCGATGGCGAGCCGGTGATCCTCGATGAGCATCCGCAGTTCACCCCGGCGGAGCTCTTCGCCCAGCCCGGCGGCGGGATCCTGCTGGCCAGCGAGCAGGGTGTGCAGCGCATCACCCACTCTGAGACGGGCTTTGACACGGAGTTCCTCTCCGAGATCCCAGCCCGTGCAGTCATATCCGAGGGCGAGACCATCTGGTTTGGGGCGGAGACCGGACTCTATCGGTTGTCGGGTGGCAGTGTCGTTGAGGTCGCTGAGGCACCGGTCCGGCGGTTCCTCTCTGATCCCGACGGCCTCCTGGTCGGGCGGGAGGATGGCCTGTTCCGCCTCAATGGCGAGAAGATCCCGATCGAGCCGCGCTGCTTCGTCACCGACATGGCTCGACTCTCCGATGATCGCATCGCCCTGGCCTGTGGGGACGGGGTGCGCATCGGGAAGCCCGGGGAGAGCTGGGAGGTGCTCGACGCGGACTCTGGACTGCCCGGTCCGGTGACCACCACCGCCACCGTCGACCACCACGGCCTCCTCTGGATCGGCACCTACGGCAACGGCCTCGTGAGGGTCAACTCCCTGGATGCGCTGGTCTGGACCGCGGACTCCGGGCTGTTCTCCAACCAGATCACCACCCTCACCCCCGACGGCGAGGGGCTGCTCATCGGCGGGCTCGGTGGTGCAGTCCGGGTCGAGGCGGACTTCTCCGTGACTCCGCTGTCCATCGGCCATGACGTCCGGCAGATCGTGCGGGGACGGACCGGGGCGCTGTTCACCCAGGGCTTTCGCGGAATCACCCGCAGCGACGACGAAGGCAGCGCGGTCATCGAGGAGACCGAGGAGCGCTATGGGGCGCTGTATCGGGGAGCGGGCGGTCAGGTCATCCTGTTCAGCCCGACCACTCACAGCGCGATGCAGCTCACCCCGATCCCGGGGGGTCCGATGGCGGTCGACCCCGACCTCCTCACCGCTGGCCTGCGTCCTGGACCCGGTGGGCAGCTGTGGGCTGCTGGGGAGGAGCAGCTGTGGCGGCTGGACGATGGCGAGCTGGTCGCGGTGGGCAGCGGACCAGGACACTGCCGCAGCGGGACCATCGCGATGGTGGATGAGGCGCTGTATGTCTCCTGCAGTCGCGGGGTCTTTGTGCGGGATGAGGGCGCCTGGAGCCGGGTGATGGAGGCTCGGGATCGCCCAATCACCGGTCTGCTGGTCGACGACAGTGAGCTGTGGGCGCTGGGCGGTGATCGCCTCCATCGGCTGCTGCCCGAGCGACTGGACATCGGCGCTGATCGGGGTCTGTCGGGGATGCGTCTGATCTCCGGACGGAGCGCGGCGAGCTTCTCTGGTTGGCTGATCGCGATCGCGGATCAGGGCGTGATCTGGCTGCGGAAGGGCGCCTTTGAGACCGCACCCAAGGCGCCGACCGCCCGAATCGAGGTGCTGCTGCTGCGGGGTGAGCCGGTCGAGGACCCCTCCGCGCTCGGCTCCTCGGACACCTTCTTAGAGGTCCGTGCCGGGGCCGACTTCCTCGGCAGCAGCGAGCAGGTCCTGTGGCGGTTCCGGCTGGATGCGTCGGACTGGTCCCCCGCTCAGCAGAGCCCACGCATCAACCTCCCCGGCATGGCCCCCGGGGCGCACACCGTCCAGGTCCAGGTCTCCGCCCAGGGCAGCGGCTGGAGTCCGGCCGCGGAGACCGGCTTCTCCATCGCCCGTCCGCTGGCCTCCCGTCCCGAGCTGTGGGCAGCGCTCGGCGGGGTGCTGGCCCTCATCGGTGGGCTCATCTGGCGGGAACGGGAGCGGCTGCTGCGCGAGAAGCTGCGGGAGTTTGAGGCCCGGGAGGCCCTCCAGCTGACGTTCGGGCAGTACGTAAACCCCAAGGTCGCCCAGGCAGCAATGAGCGGTGCGCTCCTGGAGGAAGGGGAGCTGCGGCAGGTCACCGTCCTGTTCGCAGACATTCGCGGATTCACCCCGCTGTCCCAGCAGCTTGAGCCCCGGGAGCTGGTCAGTCTGCTCAACGAGTGGCTCGCGGTGGCGGTCGAGGAGGTCGAGAGTCGCGGCGGGATCATCAATAAGTTCCTCGGTGATGCGGTGGTGGCGGTCTTCGGTGCGCCGGAGGATCTCAAGGACCACGCCGAGCGTGCCACCCTGGCCGCTGAGGGACTCATCCGGTCGACCCGTGCGCTCGGTCCGGAGCTTCGAGCGCGCTACGGGCGCGCCATCAACATCAGCGTCGGCATCAACACCGGCACTGCAGTGGCCGGGCCGGTGGGCACCGCAGCCCGCCGGGAGTACACCATCATCGGCGAGGCGGTGAACATCGCCGCCCGGGTCGAGGCGCTCACCCGGAAGCTTCAGGTCGATGTTCTGCTCACGGAGGCCACCGTCAACCGCCTCCGAGGGCGGCACACGATAAAGGAGCAGGGAGAGCATCGACTCGCCGGACTCAGAGAGCCGGTGCTGGTCTGGTCGCTGGAGGCGTGATGGAGTTGCTGGAGCTGTCGGGGGTCGCACTGGCGGACCTCATCCGACGCGGCGAGGTCTCCTCCCGGGAGGCCGTCACCGCGCACATTGCAAAGATCGAGGCGGTCAACCCGACCCTCAACGCAGTGGTGGCCGACCGCTTCGAGGCGGCGCTGTCTGAGGCTGATCAGGCCGATGCGAGGCGCGGAGAAGACGTCGGTCCGCTGCATGGGGTGCCCTGCACCATCAAGGAGTGCTTCGCGCTGACTGGGATGCCCAATGCCTCCGGGCTGGTCTCCCGGGCGGGGATCCGCGCGCCGTCCGATGCCACCGCCGTCGCTCGCCTCCGGGCCGCAGGCGCCATCCCGATGGGGGTGACCAACACCTCCGAGCTGTGCATGTGGATGGAGACCAGCAACCGCTTGTATGGTCGCACCAACAACCCCTACGACCCCCGGCGCATCGTCGGCGGCAGCTCTGGCGGGGAAGGGGCGATCATCGGTGCGGGGGGCTCACCGCTTGGGATCGGCTCGGATGTCGGGGGCTCGATCCGGATGCCAGCGTTCTTCAACGGCATCTTCGGACACAAGCCCACCGGCGGACTCATCCCGAACACCGGCCAGTATCCGGCCATCGACACCGAGCAGGGCAGCCGCTACCTCACCACCGGCCCGCTGTGCCGTCGGGCCGAGGATCTCATGCCCCTTGTGCGCATCCTCGCCGGGCCCGATGGCCTGGATCCGGGCTGCTTCACGATGCCCTTGTCTGACCCCGCCCAGGTTGACTTCACCGGGGTCCGGGTGCTGACCGTGCCCGACGATGGGCTGCTCTCGATCTGCCCGGAGCTCATCGCGGCTCAGGCCGCCGCTGCCGCTGCCCTGGAGGCCCGCGGTGCCCGCATCGAGGAGATCCGCTTCTCCCGCCTCCGCGGTGCCACTGACATCTGGTCGGCGATGCTCGGAGAGGCCTCTACGGTGCCGTTTCGAACCAGCCTGTACCGCGGGCAGGACCGCACCCGGACCGCGCTGCTCCGCTGGGCATTCGGTGGGGGCAGCTACACCCTGCCGGCCATCCTCCTCGCTGGCCTGGAGCGCGTCACCGATGCGTTTCCGGCCCGTGCCGAGCGGTTCATCGCCGAGGGGCATGCGCTGCGAGCGGAGATGACCGAGGCGCTGGGTATCGACGGCCTCATGCTCTACCCCAGCCACCCCACCCCCGCGCCGCGCCACTACGTCCCGCTCTCCCGACCGATCAGCTGGATCTACACTGCGATTCTCAACGTCATGGAGCTGCCGGTCACCCAGGTCCCCCTCGGACTCGACGGCAAGGGCATGCCGCTGGGAGTGCAGGTTGTCGGGGCACACGGGGCGGATCACCGCACCATCGCCGCTGCCCTCGCCCTGGAGGCCGACCTCGGGGGCTGGGTGCCGCCGTGGCAGACAAAATCCTCACGGTGAGGGCAGGGGGTGGCGCGATATTCTGCCCCCATGCTCACCCTGCTTCTTGCCCTGTCCGCCCACGCTGAAGACTATCGGATGAACGATGTCGCCGGCTCTGTCGTCCTCCCCGCCGGATGGGAGGTCTCAGATAAAGGCTGGACGGACTACGACTTCAAGGCCCAGAGCGACACCAATCTCCTGATGAAGCTGTGGCTCACCCCGTTCCAGGTGACGGTCGACGACGCCGCAGCCGCACACTGGGCAGAGGTCTACACGGGCATCCTGGAGCGCGAGGGGCTCGAAGAGGTCGCAGTCGCATCCACGACGACCACCACCATCGCCCGTCGACCCACCGCCATCTCCAAGATCACCTTCACCCACAAGACCGGCGGTCCCGGGGCGGCCTGGTTCGCTGGGTTCGCCAGCAATGGACAGACCATCCACCTCCGCATCGTCGGCCTCAAGCGCAACGACGCCAAGGCCGAGGCAGCGCTGACCCGGTTCGTGGACCAGCTGGAGCTGGACGCTGCTGCCCTACCGGCAGCCACTGAGGTGGAGGGCGGCGGCTTCACGGCCACCCTGCCCGATGGCTGGCGGGTGCCTCATCCCAGGGAGCTGGACGCGGTCAAGAAGATCGTCACGAAGCTCGACGACAGCTACGCAGCAGACAGCTGCTTCGTCGGCATCCGCCCGCCGCTGACAGGCGATCCCGACGTGGTGTTTGCCTGTGGCACCTACCTGCACGTCGGTCCCCTTGATGAGCACTCGTTTGATGGCATCGAGGCTGAGGTAAACGAGAAGTTCTTCGGCAGCTCCGCCACCCCTGTCGAGGCTGCCACCCCGATCACTGTTGGGGACCGCATGGGCTTCTACTACAGTCCGCCCATCCCCGGTGGGACCTACCGGCTGGCCCTGGCACCCTACGACAAGGGCATGATGATGACCTGGGCGGTCGCAAACAACATCGACGAAGCGAGCCTGGATACTGCACTGCTCGAGTTGACTGGTTCAGTGGCGTTCACCGGCCCCGAGGGCGGTCAGCCGATCATCGCGCCAGACAAGAAGATCATGTACTACCTCAAGTATCGGCCAACCTCCGCGCCGGTGATTCTCAGCGGTCTCGTGCTGGTTGGGCTGATTGGTGGTGGCATTGCGATGATGAGGCGTCGCAAGCCATCTTATGAGATCGACGACATCTGACATGTGGGGGTAACCACTCGCTGTTCTCGGACATACACTCTGAGGAGAAACGAGAGGCGATATTCATGGTGTGGTGGTTGTTTTTGGCTGAAGCCATGGCGGGTGGTCCATGGGTCCTCTCTGCGGGAGACTTTGACGTCTACTCCGGGCTGGAGAGTCGGCGTGCCACGACGCTGACCAACAGCACCGGAGATGGCAACACGCTGCCGGGCGGGGGCGTGTCGACGATGGGTGCGGTGGGTATCCTGTCCGCAGGCATCCTCCCGGGCCTCCAGGGCAGCATCCAGGTCCCGATCCACCGCTCCCGGAGCCTCGCCAGCGACGACACGGCCTGTGACGACCTCGGACTCGGTGCCTGCAAGACCAGCCAGGGCATCGGCACGGTCACGATGCAGCTCAAGGGACAGGTCCTCGATGAGCTGTATGGCGCACCGGTCTCCGCGGCCCTGGTCGGAGAGCTTCGCCTGGGAGACCTCACCGCGCCCACCCGGGCCCGGCTGACCTCGCTGGGCGAGGGCACCACCGATCTCGGCGTGTTCGCCTCCGTCGGGCACAGCGGCGGACTCGGCTCGGGCTTCTGGAGCGGTCAGGTCGAGGGGGGCTGGCGGTATCGCTTCCCCAACGCCACCGTCTCTGGTCAGAGCGTGCCCGGCTCTGAGATTCTCGCCAATCTGGAGGTCCTGGCAGGCTCGGCGGCTTGGAGCATCGGCCCGACCGCATACTTCATGACCCGCGCGGGTGGCGTGACTTTGGAGGAGACCGATCTCACCAGCACCGAGCGCTATGTCGCACTCCAGACCACCTCCGCCCACGTCGGCGGCAAGCTCCTCCTCCGCTCCGCCGCCAATTGGACCGTCTCCCTGAGCGGGCTTCGATCCGTCTTCTCACAGAACGGCTTTGGAGACGAACTCATCATCTCTGCCGGGGTCAGCGTCTGGCGCCCAGCGAAGACCTTGTGAGGTCGCCGTGCTGAATTTCGGAGACGAGGTCGGGCGCTATCGCATCGGCGCGGTCCTGGGGGCTGGGCGGCTCACCCGGGTCTACAGTGCTACCCATGTCCAGCTCGGAAGCCGATACGCGATCAAGTTCTTCCTGGCTCCCCACCCCGAGCTTCAGCGGCTGATGCTGCAGGAAGGGCGAGCCCAGGGGAGGCTGAGCCACCCCAACATCGTCGGCGTCTCGGATGTCATCCGCCTCAAGGACGGCTGCGTGGGGCTGGTCATGGAGTTCGTCGATGGCCCGTCCCTTGAGCGCTGGATGCGGGTGCATGGGGCGTTCTCTACCGAAGATGCCTCCGTCCTGCTCGGGCAGGTCCTCGACGCCGTCGGTGCAGCCCACCAGCAAGGGGTCGTCCACGGCGACCTGAGGCCCGGGGCGATCTTGCTGAGCCAGGACGCGGACTACGCCAAGGTCGCTGACTTCGGCATCGGCCAGCTGCCCTACCAGCTCAGCGGCCTGGAGCTTCCCCCACAGAGCCTCCGCTGGCTTGCACCAGAGCAGCAGACGGATCCGGGAAGCGCGACCATCGCCAGCGACATCTTCTCCCTCGGCTGCATCTTCTTCGAGATGCTCACCGGTCAGCCCGCCTTTGACGAAGCGGCTGGGCGCTGGAGCGACATCACCGAGCACCTCCCGGACTGTCTGCCGCACTTCGTCTACCTGATCCGGCGGTCGATGGACCCAGATCCGGCGCGCCGCTTCCAGAGCTGCTCCGCAATGCTCCAGACCCTGTTCCCCGACGGTGCTGGAGCCCGCCACGTCCTCACGCCGCACGGTCCACGGGGCAAGACGCTGATTCCCGACAAGGGATTCCTGGACGAAGGCGTCTTCCAGACGATCTTTCCCCACGAGGATGACCTCCTGCCCGAGACGACCTCGCTGTCGGACATCACAGTCGCCTCGACCGCTCCACCGCCAGCCGCTCCGACCACGCTGAGCGAGCGCATCCAGGCGAAGTCCCGCGGCCCCGCCCGTGCGCTCGGCCTGCTCAGTCTGCTCCTGGTGGCCGGGCTTGGTGGATGGTGGATGGGTGCCTCCCAGGAGCCGGTGGTCAGCACTGCCGCTGTCGCCGCACCCTCGCCCAGGCCGAGCCTCCGCATCAGCCCCCCGATCTCCGCAGGTCGGAGCCGTCCGGACGAAGCGGTGGTCGTAGAGGCTGGGCTCGTCGAGGCTGGGCTCGTCGAGACTGAGGGCGTAGCGGAGGGCGTAGCGGAAGAAGCACCGGCTGAGGCTCGGGTCGAGCCGGAGGAGACGCGTCGTGTAGAGCGGGAGGAGCGGACTGAGGTGGAGGCTCCGGAGACAGTCTCCGAGGTCGTGACTGAAGAGGCCCCACCTGAGGAGGCCCCACCCGAGGAGCCCCCACCCGAGGAGCCCTCACCTGAGGTGGAGGAGACTCCGGAGACCGAACGCACTGACACTCTCGGTGACGGGCTCGCGGCGGTGCTCACCACCAACGAGCCGGAAGAGACGCCGCCCGAAGCTGCCGTCGTCAGCATCCTCGGGAGCTGGACTGGACGCTACGATGGTCGCCCCTGCACCCTCAAGATTACCGCACAGGACGGCGAGTCGATCACCGGGGTCTTCATCGTCCAGCTCGGCAACACCCAGCGGCGATTCTCCCTCAGCGGCACCTTCGACGGCACCCGGTTCACGCTCTCCGATGGCCGTCAGGTCCGCATCACAGCCTCCGCGACCGCCTCCAGGATCTCTGGCGGTACGATCACCATCGGTCGGGACAAGGAGCAGGGTTGGTCGGTAACTCGTTGAATTTAAACACAATTTGAGATTGTCTCCAGATCATGGGAACCTGAGTGTGCCTGGAGACGTGTTGGAAGACATGAAGCCCGCGCGCCAATCCACCTCACGTCATGTCCTGTCGCCGGAGACCCTCCAGGCGGCGTCCGTTGGCGAGCCCGATGCCTGGCGGGCACTTCTGGATGCGCATGGCCCGGTGGTCTATGCGCTCTGTCGTCGGCTGGATCCCGATCCGGACGACGCCTACCAGGAGATCTGGGAGAAGGTGCTGCATGGTCTGCACCGGTTTGACCCCTCCGGCAGTGCCCCACTGGCATCCTGGATCCTCCGGGTTGCCCATCGCCACCTCATCGACCGTCACCGTCGAAGACGGGTCCGGGGTGAGGTAGTGGAGCTGGGGGAGCTGCCCGGTGCACCGGTACTGTTGGAGTCTCGGCTGGATCGGGCACAGCAGTCGCGACGCCTGGAGTCGGCCCTGACCCGGCTGCCGATCGGACAGCGGCGGGTCGTGGTGATGCACCACATCGAGGGGCACTCCCTCGAAGACATCGCCAAGACGGAGGGGGTCGCGGTGGGTACGGTGAAGTCCCGCCTTCACCGGGGACGGGGGCGCCTCGCGGTGCTGATGGGGAGACCGACATGAGCGACATCTACACCGATCTCTCCCGACTGCTCGATGGCGAGCTGGGGGAGGATGCGGCCGAGGCTTTGCGTGCCCGGATCGAAGCGGATCCGGAACTCTCGGCGGTCTGGGAGGCCATGAGCGCGCTCCCGGATGGTCTCTCGGACCTGCCGACGCCCCCACCTCCGCCTGCACTCGATGCTGCGGTACTTCGCCAGCTCACCGCGCCGAAGCGTGTGCGCTGGCCGATGGCACTCGGTGCGCTCGCTGCTGCTGCGCTGGCGCTGCTTGTCCTGTGGCCCACCCCGCCTGGTCGGGTGATCCTGCTGTCTGGCCAGCAGCTCGTCGAGGGGGACGTGGTGGTCGAGACCGCAGCGGCGATGATCGCAGTGGATGGCCGCGCGCTCATTTCGGTGGAACCTGCCGACGCCCGGCTGCGTGATGGAGGGCAGGAGGTCGAGAACATGAACGCATCCCATCTCATCGCTGCCGCCGCTGGCGCCGTGATCACCATCGCCGTCTATGAGGGCTCCGCGGTGGTCAGCGGCGACACGGCGCCGGTCACCCTGTCTGCAGGGGACCGCCACACCATCCATGAGGCTCCCGAGCGTCAGGCTGTCCACCATGTGGTCGGTGAGCCTGACGCGACCGCGGCGATCTCAACAGAGGGCCTCCCTGCTGAGGTCGTGGACTACATCGCGCAGCTTGAGCGGGAGAACCAGGTCCTCCATCTGGAGCGCAACCTCCAGGAGGGCGCGCTGGAAGCCGTCGAGGGCACCCCACAGTCCTGGGACGATCGAGAAGTCGCGGACGCCTACCAGCCGGAGTCCTTCGACCAGGCCCTGGCAGCCGCGCTTGATGGCAGCGAGGACCTGGAGCTGATCGGCACGGACTGCGAGGAGTACCCCTGTCTGGCGGTGATTCGCTCCTACGCCGAGAACCCGGACTGGCACCGGGTGCTGGGAGACCGCCTCCGGGAGGGCTACTCGGAGGTGGGCGCGGAGAAGATCGGCATGGGCATGTGGATCCACCAGACCGGGGACGACGAGGGCGCAGTCACCCTCGCTGGGATCGCGGTCTCCGACCCCGAAGACACCACCGACGACACCCACACCCGCACTGCATGGCGCATGGACTCCTGGCTGGCGGATCTCTCGGAAGGGGAGGAGCCAGTTGGGGAGGATGAGGACGTTGTGATTGAGTAGGGAACGGTACAGTTAAATACGAAACCGTTCCCTCTCGACGCTACAGGCTTCTCAGCGACAGGACTGGGTGTAGCTCGACGTGGTCTCGTTGCAGCCGGTCCAGCCCGTTGAGCAGTTTGTAATGTAGTCCTTTGAAGACCCACAGGACGGGGTGCTTCCATCCCATCCAGCGGTTGAACCTGAGCTGCAGTTAATTGGCCAGGAACCGCAGCTTCCGCTGCCGGTGTACTGCTTCGTCTGGCTGCTGTCACAGTTATAGTCGTAGCTGCCATCTCCGCGACTGCTCGTGAAGTAGCTGGTCTGTGCGGGGTTGGCGGAGGAACTGTAGTCGTAGCAGTCGGTGCTGTTGGTTGCTGAGTAGTAGCCGCTGGTACTGCAGGTACAGACGCTGTAGCTGGAGTCGCCGTAGCCGTCGCCGTCGTAGTCACGGTAGTACGTGGTGCACCCGGACGCATTGGCCTCGTCAGTAGAGCCGTCACAGTCGTTGTCGATGCTGTCGCAGCTCTCGGTCGCACCGGGGTAGGCGCTGCTGGAGGCATCGTTGCAGTCGGTGGAGTCTTCGACGTAGCCGGAAGGCTGGGTGCACTGGGTGGTGTAGGAGCTGCCACCATAGCCGTCACTGTCGGAGTCGACGTACCACACCGTGTCCGGACTCAGCGAGGAGTCTGAGTCGTCGCAGTCGTCGTCGTTGGTGACGTAGCCGGAAGGCGTCGAGCAGTCCTCGGTGGTGTCACTGGCATCGCCGTAGCCGTCGCCGTCATCGTCGTCGTAGTAGGTCGTGGTTACGCCCTCATCGACCGTGCCGTCGCAGTCGTTGTCGTCACTGTCGCAGATCTCTGACTCGCCCGGGTTGACGTTGCCGTCGCCGTCGTCGCAGTCCGTTGCGTTGCTGACCCAGCCGGTGGGCTGGTCGCAGGCGACGTCGGTTGATGAGGAGTCACCGTAGCCGTCGTTGTCGGAGTCCTCGTACCAGGTCGAGGCATCCGCGGCGTCGTCCTCGTCGGCGGTGCCGTCGCAGTCGTTGTCCTCATTGTCGCAGTACTCGGTCGCGCCCGGGTAGTTGCTGGCGTCGCCGTCGTCGCAGTCGGTGCTGTTGCCGACGTAGCTGGTGGGTGCTGAGCAGGCGACGGTGTAGATGCTGGAGCCGCCGTAGCCGTCGCCGTCGCTGTCAGCGAACCAGGTGGAGGCGTCCGCGGCGGAGTCTTCATCGGTGGTGCCGTCGCAGTCGTTGTCGTCGCCGTCGCAGTACTCGGTGGCGCCGGGGTAGCTGCCGGAGGCGGTGTCGTCGCAGTCGGTGGCGTCGGTGACGTAGCCGGTGGGGGTGGAGCAGTCCTCGGTGGTGTCGCTGGCATCGCCGTAGCCGTCGCCGTCATCGTCGTCGTAGTAGGTCGTGGTTACGCCTTCATCGACGGTGCCATCGCAGTCGTTGTCGGCCTCGTCACAGACCTCAGACTCACCGGGGTTGCTGCTGGAGTCGTCGTCGTCGCAGTCGGTGGCATCGGAGACGTAGCCTGAGGGCTGATCGCAGCTGGCGGTGGAGTCGTCGGGGTCGCCGTAGGCATCGGAGTCGGTGTCGGCGTACCAGGTCGGCGCGTCGACGGCGGAGTCTTCATCGACCTCTCCGTCGCAGTCGTTGTCGATGTTGTCGCACTCCTCATCGGCGTCGGGGCTGATGGCGTCGTCGGCGTCGTCGCAGTCGCCGTCGGCGAGGGTCGTGCAAGAGGTCGAGGCGGAGCCGGTGCAGGTGCCGCTCTCGCAGAAGCAGTCGCCGTCGTCATCGTAGACGTCGGTGCCTTCATCGACAGTGCCGTCGCAGTCGTTGTCCAGCCCGTCGCTCAGCTCCTCAGCGCCGGGGTAGGTGGCGGTGGAGTCGTCGTCGCAGTCGCCGTCGATCTCGGAGTAGCCGTCGCCGTCGTCGTCGACACAGCTGGTGCCCTCGTCGATGTCGCCGTCGCAGTCGTTGTCGGCGTCGTCGCAGACCTCGGGTGCGCCCTCATAGGTGTCGTCGTCGTTGTCGTCGCAGTCGCCGTCGAGCTCGGTCTGCCCGTCGAAGTCGTCGTCGGAGCCGACGGTGTCCTCGTCGATGATGTCGTCGCAGTCGTCGTCGGTCTGGTTGTAGAACTCTTCGGCACCGGGGTAGACCGAGGAGTTGGTGTCGTCGCAGTCGCCCTGATCCTCGGTGAAGCCATCACCGTCGTCGTCGATCTCGGTCAGCGCGAGCACGTCGAACAGGGCGAGGGCGGCGTCGGTGTTGTCGTCGAGATCGGTGACGGTGAAGGTGAGGGTGTGGTCTTCGGGAGAGAGCACCACCTCGCAGCTCAGCACGCCAGTCTCGTTGGCGTAGTCGGCACAGACCTCACCGTCGAAGTCCGAGACGATGGAGACCCAGAGGTCGGTGGGGTCGTCCTGGGCATCAGAGACCAGGGCCTCCAGCTCGAACATCTCCAGCTCGATGCCGACGTCATCGTCAGCCGGGCTGCGGATGAGGAGCTCTGGGGCCTCCTCGAGGTCAGTGATGCTGATGTCCACCCAGTCCGTGCCGCTGGTGGCTTCCACGTCGATCACCGACAGGGTGATGACGTGGTTGCCTGGCGAGAGGTTGGCGGTGACCAGCTCGACGTTGCCGTCTGAGTCGGCGGGGGTCTCCGAGAGCAGGCCGTCGAGGT
>JBLHNG010000072.1:0-17812 GCA_047621685.1 Myxococcota bacterium
TCGGTGTCCGTGACGGTGTCCGTGGTGTCGTCGAGATCGTCGTCGGTCTTGCTGTCGCAGGCAGCGAGCAGCACAGTGGTCAACAGGAGCAAGCGCATCCAGGCCTCCATGGTTTGCTCTTAGACTAACGCCGAAACATGGGGCTGGACCGGTCTGGATTCAGTTCTGCGGGGCAGGGGGCTGGAGGGCGGCCAGCTCTTCGGTGCTCAGCGTCTGCTGGTTGGAGCCGATGTCCTCCTCCAGCTCAGCGACAGGCGGCGGTGGGCCGAGGTCCCAGCTCTCTTGCCCGCCGAGGAACGGAAGGGTGGTGTTGAGCCCATCGAATGCCTGACGCATCCGGGCATCGGTCGCCGGGTTGATCACGTTGCCGTCGCTGCCCCTCGTGAGGGTCTCGGGGATTGTGGGATGGTTTGTGGATTCGTCGGGTCGCTCCTCTGAGAGGAGGCGCTTGAGGGCTGCGAAGACGATCATTCCGGTGATGGCAGCGACGAAGAGCTCCATGGACACCTCCATGGAGACTGTAAGCACGATGGCGGCGGGCAGAGCACAAAGCTGTCACAACAACCTTCCCATGCTGCGGGTATCCTCCACGCCTGCTCTGAGGAGACCCGATGCGTCTGATTCCCGCGATCCTGACCCTCCTTGTTGCCTGTGGTGACAAGGACGAAGACACCCTGGTCAGCCCCACGGACGACACGGAAGACACCGAGGTAGAGGTCACCGACGTCGACGGCGACGGCTTTGCCGCTGAGGATGACTGCGACGACACCGACGCGGACATCAACCCCGACGCCGATGAAGTGTGCGACTCCATCGACAACAACTGCGACGGCACCATCGACACCGACGCCGTCGACAGGTCCACCTTCTACACCGACAGCGACGGCGATGGCTTCGGCGACGAGCAGGCCCCTGAGATCACCTGCAGCCTGGAGGCTGGCTACGTCGACAACACCGACGACTGCGACGACACCGACGCCGAAGTCTCTCCAGACGGCGAGGAGGTGTGCGACGGGGCAGACAACGACTGCGACGGAATCACCGACAACAACAACGCGACCGACACCGCCACCTGGTACGCAGACGGCGACGGCGACGGCTACGGCATCGAGTCCAGCACCACCTCGGCCTGCGATCGCCCCGACGGCTACGCCGAATCCGCAGGAGACTGCGACGATGACGATGTCGCCTACAGCCCCGGCGCGGCGGAGGCGGACTGCACCGACCCCGCCGACTACAACTGCGACGGCAGCGTCGGCTACGCGGATGACGATGGCGACGGCTACGCGGCCTGCGAAGAGTGCGACGACACCGACGCTGCGGTCAACCCCGACGGCGAGGAGGTGTGTGACAGTGTGGACAACGACTGCGACGGCACCACCGATGAGGACGACGCCACCGACGCTGCCACCTGGTACGCAGACAGCGACGCCGACGGCTTCGGAGACGTCACCTCGACCACCCTCGCCTGCTCCGCCCCCTCCGGCTACACCGCAGACACCACCGACTGCGATGATGCAGACTCGGCGATCAACTCCGACGCCGCTGAAGTCTGCGACGACATCGACAACGACTGCGACGGCACCACCGACGAAGACTCGGCCACCGATTCCGCCACCTGGTACGCCGATGCCGACGCCGACGGATTCGGAGACGTCGACACGTCCGCTGTGCAGTGCGAGCAGCCCTCCGGTCATGTCGCCGACGCCACCGACTGCGATGATGCAGACTCGGCCATCAACCCCGATGCCGCTGAAGTCTGCAACACCATCGACGATGACTGCGACGGGCTCACCGACGACTACGACACCAGCCTGACCGACGCAGAGACCTGGTATCGGGACTTTGACGGCGATGGCTTCGGCTATGCGGCCTACTCCGTCGAAAGCTGCGATCAGCCCAGCAGCTACGTCGCGGATGACACTGACTGCGACGACGACAGCGCCGACATCAACCCGGATGCCTCTGAGGTGTGCGACAGCGTGGACAACGACTGCGACGGCACCGCCGACGAGGATGCGGCTGACGTGCTGGACTGGTACGCCGACACCGATGGCGACGGCTACGGCAACGCCAGCAGCGTCGAGGCCACCTGCGATGCGCCCTCTGGTCACGTCTCCGATGCCACCGACTGCGACGACACCGACCCATCGGTCAACCCCGGGGCCTCTGAGGTGTGCAACGACGCGGACGACAACTGCGATGGCACTGCCGACGAAGATGCCACCGACGCCTCCACCTGGTACGCCGACGCCGACGCCGATGGCTACGGAGACAGCGCAGCCTCCACCCGCGCTTGCGATGTGCCCAGCGGATACCTCACAGACGCCACGGACTGCGACGACGCCGACGCGACGGTCCACCCCGGGGCCTCTGAGGTGTGCGACAGCGTGGACAACGACTGCGATGGCACCACCGATGAGAACGAGGCCGCCGACGCCACCACCTGGTACATCGACGCCGACAGCGACGGCTATGGCTCCATCACCAGCTCGGTGACCCGCTGCGAGTCGCCCGCTGGCTACATCGACGATGCCACCGACTGCAACGACGCCAACAGCACCATCAACCCCGGGGCATCCGAGGAGTGCGACACCCTCGACAACGACTGCGACAGCCTGATCGATGACGATGACGACAGTCTCGACGCCACCACCGCGCAGACCTGGTACGGCGACACTGACAGCGACGGCTACGGCAGCACCTCACTCACCACGCAGACCTGCCTCCAGCCCTCCGGCACTGTCGTGGATGCCACCGACTGCGACGACACCGACTCATCGGTCAACCCCGGGGCCTCCGAGGTGTGCGACAGCGCGGACAACGACTGCGACACCCTGATCGATGACGACGACGACAGCCTCGACACCACCACCGGCACGACCTTCACCATCGACGGCGACGGCGACGGCTACGGCGATGCTGATGCCTCTGTGACCACCGAGGCGTGCATCGAGCCGGAC
The DNA here is from genome assembly GCA_047621685.1 of Myxococcota bacterium. Classification (GTDB taxonomy): domain Bacteria; phylum Myxococcota_A; class UBA796; order UBA796; family UBA796; genus JAQXDW01. The sequence continues at coordinate 2,964 of JBLHNG010000072.1, forward strand.
GGCTACGCGGTCAGCGACACCGACTGCGACGACGCCGACGGCGATGTCTACCCAGGTGCCTCCGGGGAGACCTTCCACGATGGCATCGACCAGGACTGCGACGGATTCGACGGCTACACCATCGCGGACCTGTCCGCCGGTGACCTCATCATCACCGAGATCATGGCCAACCCCGCCGCGGTCGCCGACTACAGCGGCGAGTACTTCGAGGTCTACAATGACTTCGGCGCGGACGTGGACCTCGACGGGCTCGAATTCTCCGACAACTCCAGCTCCGACACCATCGACGACACTCTGGTGATCGCCGACGGCGGCTATGCCGTCTTCGCGATCAACGGAGACTCGACGCTAAACGGTGGTGTTGATGCAGACTTTGACTGGTCCGGCCCAGCGCTGAACAACAGCGGGGACTCCATCACCCTCAGCTCTGGAGCCACCACCATCGACACGGTCGACTTCTCAAGCTTCACCATCACCTCCGGCGTGGCGATGAACCTCACGACCACCGGAGACGCCACGGACAACGACGACGAGGTGAATTGGTGCGAGGCGACCAGCACCTACGGCGACGGTGACTACGGCACTCCTGGCAGTGAGAACGACGAGTGTGCCGGTGAACCGTGAGTCCAGGTCGTCTTCACATCGCTGGTCTTCGGGGTTGCAGCGACGGCGAGATCAGTCGACGGTGTCGGTCATCACACAGAACGAGGCGGGGTTGCTGCCGCCGTCGGTGTAGGACTGGAGGTAGACCCAGGGGGTGACCCGGTAGGCGTTGTCTGCGTACTTGTCTGCTGCGGTCTGGGGGGCAGCTTTGAGTCTCCTGGGTGTTCTGCCTCCCTTCGTCGCAGGGACCGTGCCCGCCAGAAGGCCCCGGTCTGGCGGGGCGCATGTGTCTCGGTGGCACAGCTGCGCCAGTCCCAATCGGCAGGGTGGCACGGTAGCCCTCGCGTTAGCTTGCTTCACGCATGGTCACGATCGTCGACGACTTCCTCCCCTCCGCTGAATTCACCCGGATTCGGCAGCTCACCCGCCCCCGGCGTGGCGGTCGAGACGTCTACAGCCAGCTCCCGGATGTGCCCTTCCTCGACCCGCTGCAGTCTGCGATCACCGCGCGCTTTCCGGTGGTCGACGGCCTGTCGATCCAGCACATCCTCCTGAGGTTCGAGGGCCAGACCGGGCTGCTGCACCACGACCTCAACGGGCGTCCCCATCGTCGGTTCAGCCTGCTGTTCTACATCGACGTGCCCACGGAGGGCGGTCAGCTCATCTTCCCGTTCTTCGACGATCTGGGGATCCCAACCGACAACCCGGTCACCGAGGCATGCTGCCTGCTCCACGCCGACGGACGACTCTACAGTAAGGATCCGGCGCTGGAGACCTACATGATCGCCCACCAGGACACGCTGCTGACCGTACCTCCCCGGCCCAACACCGCCGTGTTCTTCGCTTCTGACGACCCGGCCACCTGGCACTTCGCTTGTCCGGTGGGTGCTGGGGAGCGGTCCTGCCTCGTCTTCTTCTACCAGGGCTTGTCGGCTCTGGACGCGCCGGGCAGGCACGCCAACATGCTACTCCCCGAGAACCCCAACCGGAGCTGAGTCATGAGCATCACCGCCCGCCTTCGGCTGCTGTGCTTCAGTGAGATCCTCCTGCTGCTCGTGGCGGTCGGACTGGGGATGATTCCTGGCTCCATCTCCTTCATGTCGCTGGACTTCGGGGTGACCTGGTCCCGGATGCAGGTGATGTGGTCGATGCTGATGAGTGGGCCGGTCCTGTTGCTGCTGCTGGCCGGGCTGATATCTCCAGGCAAGGGGCTGCGTGTGCAGGGGCTGCTGGCGGCCTTCCTGCTCTTTCCCAGTGCGGTGGCCGCGGTGCTGACCATGACCCAGGACACCCCGCCTCCCTACTTCGATCCGCACCTGGTGCTTCGGATCCTCTTTGTGCTGCTGCCCCTGATTCCGATCGCGTTCCTGGTTGTGCGACGGGGCGATACATCTGCTTCCACGCGGGACTGGGCGATTGTGATGGCGATGGTGGGGCTGGGCGGGATCATCAACCTGGCGGCTGGTTTCTGGGCGTTTGTAGAGATTGGGACCTGGGTGTAGAGGCGACATGACTGGTGCCGCAAAACCACCGGACGGATCGCGCGGGTTCCATTCGGTTTTGGGTGCGCGTTGCGCTGGCGGGTGTCTGGAGACGGTTCCGGATGCAGAGACAATGCGGTCGAGGCCCACGCCCGGACATGGCTGAAGGCCCGCTGCTGCGTGCGCACCGCTGCGTGTCGGTTCGTCCGCTGTGGGCATCTGCGAGGATGCCGTTAGCACAACCAGTGAGCGGAGATGGTCATGCTCTGGATGGTGATGATGGCGGTAAGCAGTGCAGCAGAGCTGATCGGAGCGGGGCTCGACTGGGTCTGTGTCAACGACACGGTCATGGGCGGCGTCTCGGACAGCGCGGTGGTGGCAGACGACACGGTGGTGTTCTCCGGCAACCTCTCCCTGGAGCAGAACGGCGGCTTCACCTCGGTCCGCACTCAGCCGACGACGCTGGGGCTGGAGGGAGCCACCGGCTTCCGGCTCACGCTGCGGGGCGATGGACGAACCTATGACTTCACCGCGCGTCGAGCTGACGTTCCGATTCGAGGGGGGAGCTACCGGGTTGCGGTGGAGACCGTCGCGGACGAAGAGATCGAGGTGGAGGTCGCGCTGTCGGCGTTCCAGGCGACCGCGTTTGGCCGACCGATCACCGGCGCGCCACCGCTGGCTCAGGCCCCGGAGCGCATTGACTCGCTCGGCTTCCTGCTCGCCGACGGCCAGCCCGGTGCGTTCTCACTCACGATCCTTGCCATCGAGCCGCTGATCGACCCGGAGGCTGCTGTAGCGACGGCGACGGTGCCCTCTGCGGTCAGCCGTGACGCGGTCCAGGCCACACTGAGCCGTGCGATCTCCCGGGGCGTGCCGCAGTTCAATGCTGGCGAGCCGGCGATGTGCGTGGCGATCTACCAGACCGCCATCGAGGGCGTGCTGCTGCTGGCGGAGGGGACGCTGACCGGGGACGAGCGGGCGGTGCTGCTCCAGTCGCTCCAGGGGGCTGCGATGCAGGAGCCCGCCCGGGCGGCGTGGACGCTCCGCAATGCGATGGATGTGGTCCTGGCCGACTGAACACCGCGTGGTTTACAGGGCGCTCACTCACTGCCTACCCCGGCATAATCAGCGTAAACGCGACCGCCGCGACCGCTCCGGGATTCGCATACCCATGGCTCTGATCCCCTCGGTACACCACCACGTCCCCCGGTGAGAGGATGTCAGCGCGTAGCGGGGGGTTTGGGGGTGAAGCCCCCGTCTCAGACAAAAGCGCACCAGTCGGGCCGGATACTGTCCGGCCCGGTGACTGGTGCCCGGAATCCCGGTGAGCCGTCCGCCCGGGGGCAGGGCCATGCGCTCCAGGGTCATGCCAGGCAGCGGATCCGGCACCACATCGCGCAGCTCCACCCCGCGCTTCATCCGACGCGGCAGGCTGTCCGCCAGATACAGCCGCCCCATGTCCCGCGGTGGGCCGATCAGCTCCTCGATCGACACCGACAGCGCACCCGCAACCTTCGCCAGCACCGCCAGGGTCGGGTTCGCCGAGCCGGACTCCAGGGTCGCCAGGGTGGGGCGGGGGACGCCGGACAGTGTGGAGAGACGCTGCTGGGTGTAGCGGCGGATCTCGCGGAGGGACCTGAGGTTTCGACTGAGGTTGGCGGCGAGCTGGTCGGGGTCGGGCACGGTGGCATCATCCAGATGTTGATGAATCAACAATGTAGACGACAGGGCAGCGCCTTGCCTTGCCTTACCTTCTTCATGTCACCCCAGCCTGGAGAGCACATATGGAACGTACATTCTGGCCCGACAACACCCCCGGACGCTTCGCCGTCGACACCGAGTGCATCCTCTGCTCACTGTGTAGCGACATCGCCCCGGCACACTTCCGAATGTCAGACGAAGAGACTCACGACATCTGCTACCGACAGCCAGAGACCCCCGAGGAGGTCGCCGACTGCCAGGAGGCCCTGCTCAATTGCCCGACGGAATCCATTGTGGATCAGCACGAAGCGACCTGAGCGGAGTGTCCATTGCGGGCGTGCTATCTCAGAGTCATGCCTGCAACCCCTCGCACCGCTCTGTTCCTGTTCCTGCTCGGCTGCACCGGAGACAAGCTCACTGAGCAGACCGATGACACCGCAGCGGACACCGACACCACCGACACGACTCAGCCAGCCTCGACCTGGCACTGCGACGATGGCAGCTACACCATCAGCGACGGTATTGTCGAGACGGAGCACTACCGGCTGTACTTTGAGACCGACGAGGCCGAGGCGCTCCAGATGGCTCGGTTTGCCGAGGCGGCGTTTGATGCGATGGCCGAGTACTTCGACGCCACCCCCACCGACCTGCCGATGGAGGCGGACTGGTACGCGGACTTCACCGCCTTCCAGGCTGCCATCGTGGCGGACGGGACCTCCGCCCCGAGCAGCGGCGGCTACTACTGGCCGGGCACGAAGACGGCCTACATGTACACCCAGCCGACCATCTACTTCACCCGCATGCTGTTTCTGCACGAGCTGGTGCACCAGTTTCACTACCTCGCCCGCACTGAGAACACCGGGCGGGATGGCTGGTACGTCGAGGGGCTCGCGGAGGTCCTCTCCCGGCACGACTGGGACGGGGAGTGCCTCCGGCTGGGGCGGCTGCCGATGCTGACCTGGGAGGACTACCCGGCCAGCGCCCTGTCCGAGGGGCAGTACAGCTTTGAGGGCACCGGGGACCTCTCCCGCCCGTGGGCATGGGCGACGGTGCGCTACCTCAATGCGGAGCAGCCCGCAGACTTCGACGCCTTCCGCGATGCCTACGATGCCGACGGCTCGGTGCTGCTGGCGGACTACGTCGACATCGACGAGACGGTCGCGGCGGTCGAGGCGTGGGTTGTCGGCGAGCAGGAGCCGATGACCCCGGTGTTCCTCGACTGGATCCACATCACCGACGGGGTGGTGGCCGGGACAGGACCGTACCTCTCGATGGCGGTGGCGAAGTCGGAGGGGGACTTCGCAGTGAGCCACGATGCGCCCGAGGGCTACGCCGGGGTGGTCGCTGGCTACGACGACAGCAGCAACTATGTGGCGTGGCTGGTTGGGGCCGATGGCGGGCTGTGGACCTTTGTGTCCACCGGCGGCGAGGCGCTGTGGTGGTGGATGGACGACGCACCAGAGGGGGATCGCTTTGACTGGAGCGTCTCGGGGAGCACTGTCACCGTCAACGGGACCGACTACACGGAGTCCAGTGGCTTCGCGACCCATGGCGGGGTGGCGCTGTATGACGACACGGTGATCATGGAGGACATTGTTCTGGAGTAGAGCGTTGTAATACCGACCCTCCTGACATCGGGTAACAATACGACCGTGCTTCCCTGGCTCCTCGCACTGCCTGCCCTCGCTGAACCGGTCAACCCGGCAACGATCCGCTCGGCACTGACCGACTACGCCCCCCACGCCAGCCACCCGATCCCCGCGCTCTCTGATGATCAGGTCGCGCGCCTGCTGGCGGGGAAGGTGCTCAAGATGCGGCTGCCCAGCGGGGGGGAGGCCCCGGATGGGGCGATGGCGATGGTCCTCACCGATCTGCCCCGTGCCGATCTCTGGCTGGGCAGCATGGACGCCGAGCACTTCGGCACCGACAGCAGCCTCATCATCCACCAGCTGCCCCTCCTCGGCGATGAGCTGTTTCGCTGGTATGGCTACGTCGATCTGCCCATGCCGGTTGCCGACCGTCACTTCCTCGTCCAGACCACCCTCAACCACGACCTCCCCCACAAGACGACCGGGATGTGGGAGCGGAGCTGGGGGCTGGAGCCGGGCTTTGTCGAGACGATGCGACCGGCGGTGGTGGGTGGCGAGGTCGCTGGGCTGAGCGTGAAGACGTTTGAGTCTGCCATTGCAGTGCCGGTCAACTTCGGGGCCTGGATCTTCATCGACCTGCCCGATGGCCGCACCCTGTTTGCCTACCACTGCGCCACCGCGCTTGGCGGCGACATCCCCTCTGGGTTCGTCACCCGGTATGTGTTCTGGGGCCTCGACAGCCTGGTGGCCAAGGTGCTCGACAGCGCGCGGCAGATGCCGACCCACTACACCGCCAGCCATGTGCCACTGACCGGCGGTGACGGGGTGCCCATCCCCCGACACTGAGCGCGACAGTCGCAGCGACGATAGAGCAGGTGTGTGTGGCGTCAGTTTCAAAAGTGGCTTGCAGAGCAGGCCACCAACGGAGAGCTGGGCGAAGATGTCCGTGCGATGTCCCAGCCGGTTCCGCAGATGGATCTCCGGGGGATGGACCTCCGCGGGATCGAGCTGATCGGAGTGACGATGCACCGCAGCCGGCTGGACGGTGCGGACCTCTCCCGGGCCGACCTGCTCGGTGCGGACCTGCGCAGTGCGCGGCTCTGTGACGTCCGGCTGCTGGGCGCGAGCCTGTACCGGGCTGATCTCACCGGGGCGAGCCTGCGGGGGGCCAACCTCAGCGAGGCCAGCCTGCGCGAGGCGAAGCTGACCGGCGCGGACCTGCGGGATGCCTGTCTGGTCGGCGCGAACCTCACGGGAGCCTGGCTGGACGGGGCGGACCTGCGCGGTGCGGAGCTGTGGGCCACGGTGCCGATCCCCGGGAAGCCGAGGCCAGAGCCCACGGTGCTCACCGGGGCGAGTCTTCGGGGAGCGTGCCTGGAGGGGGTGGACCTTCGGAGGGTGGACCTGCGCGGCGTGTGGCTGGACGGGGTCCGGAGCAATGCGCAGACCCGCTGGCCGCTAAATGCCATGCGGTAGGCCAGAAGCATGCAGCGGCTCCCCGGATGAGGAGCCGCTGCGTCTTTCGCGAAGTGAGTGACGACTCTGCGAGAACGACTCTGCGAGAACGACTCTGCGAGAACGACTCTGCGAGAACGACTCTGCGAGAACTACTCTGCGAGGATGTCTTCGACCTCGGATGCGATCTGGCTCTCGGTCCCACCACCGACGTAGATGGAGCGGAGGGTCATGTCCGGTGCAAGGACGAGCATGTAGGGGATGTATCCCTCGTTGAGTCCCGCGCTGGCGAGTGCGTAGTAGGTGTCCTCGATCTCGCCCTCTCCGAGCACGGGGAAGGTGAGGTCGTAGTCATCGGCCCACTCGTTGAGGAACTCTTCGTCAGCGGCGCCGGTTGCCCCATCGGTCATGGCGTGCACGATGACGAAGCCGTCCTCGCGCTGGTCGTTCCACATCTCCTCAGCGTCCTTGGCCACCGTCTTGCAGGGACCACACCAGCCTGCGGAGAAGTCCAGGAGGATCGTCTGTCCCCAGAACTGGTGGAGGGAGACCTCGACGCCGAAGCGGTCAGGCGCGGTGAAGTCGGGGAAGACCTCATCGTAGGCGTAGGTCGAGGACTCCGTCGCCTTCGCGCGGTTGTCCGGCCAGATGCCATCACCCGGCCACGAGAACACGTTCAGCGGGTCGCTGTCGTTGCTCACTTCGATGCCATCGCTCACACCGTCGGTGTCGGAGTCCGCAGAGAGTGCGTCGGTGCCGTAGTCGGCCTCTTCGCCGTCTTCCAGGCCGTCACCGTCGGAGTCGGCTTCCGTCGGGTCCGTGCCGTCGTCCACTTCGTCTGCATCGTCGATGCCGTCGCCGTCGGAGTCTGCCTTGTCCGGGTTCGTGCCGAGGTCTTCCTCCTCGGCGTTGGTCAGGCCATCGTCGTCAGAGTCAAAGCTCAGGCAGCCGGCAAGGAGCATCGGCGCGAGGAGTGCAAGGGTGTGAAGCTTCATCAGGTTCTCCCGGTGGGTTCATCGTAGGGGTCGCACTGAGAGGTGCCGTAGCGACCGGAAAGGATCATTTCGGTGGTTCTTTTTCTGGATTAGCTCAAGAACCGGTCTCAGTCGTCTTTCTTTTCGATCACTGGCAGATCAAAAACGGGCACCCGTCATCGCGGTGGACAGTTATCCCGCTTGACTGGTGCTCTTTGTCTGAGAAGGGGGTTTCACCCCCACCCCCCCCGCTTCGCGCAGGCATCCTCTGAAACAGACTGTCCACGAGAAGGGGATGAGATGACCGGTGCCCAAAAACGCCCTACTGGAGCCACTTCACCGGATTGGTCACGTTCTCGTCTACCGACAGAATGGTCATCTCGCCGTCGATGTGAACAATGGTGGGTGTGTGGTTGTCGTGCTCGAAGCTGCGCCAGTTGGTGCGGTTGTCCTCATCGAGGACCGGGATGGCGGAGAAGGCGTACTGGGAGGCCCACTCGACCTGCTCGATGCCAGAGATGGAGTTGCCGGTCTCGTCTCCGATCAGCAGCTCGATGATCTGGAGGCCATCGTCGTAGTGCTTCTCCTGGAGCTTCTGAGCGGCGGCGGCGATCTCTCGGAACTGGTCGCTGCCGGTCTCGCCGAAGATCAGCATGACGTGCTGGCCGCAGAAGGAGTAGAGGTCCACCGGCTCGCCGTGCTGGTCGATGAGGGTGAAGTTCTCCACGACGTCGCCGCGCTCGTAGCGGTGACCGCTGGAGGGGCCGGTGGCGGCGGGCTGCTCGAAGCACCAGCCGACGTTGTAGTCGCCGTAGTAGGGATGGCTGTAGGAGTAGATCGGGTTGGTGCCGAGGCGAACCTCTTCGCCGTCGGACCAGCCGTCGTTGTCGGTGTCGGCGTCGGTCGGGTCTGTGCCGGCGGCGTCTTCCTCGGAGTCGGAGAGGCCGTCTTCGTCGCCGTCGCCATCCTCATCGACCAGGGTGGGCACATCGTCTTCAGTGCCCGGCCAGTCCACCACAACCTCTCCGCAGCCGGTGATCAGCAGGAGGGAGAGGGCTCGGCTCATGGGTGGGCTTCCTGGGCGAGGGCGGTGAACTTCTCGGCGCGGGCGGTGTGCCCTTCGTGGATGTAGTGCCAGGCGACTGCTGCAGCGGCGTCCCGGTCACCCTGCTCTAATAATACCTCAATCTGTCGGCTCAGAAGCTCTCCTCTGATCGAACGGGGGGGATCCATGCTGAGGCCGCGCTGGATCTCAGCGAGCACCGCCTGAGATGGGGCGTTGGTGTCGAGCAGGGTGACCACGCGGCCTATGGCGGACAGCGGCAGGCAGAGCGCAGTGTTCCCGGCGGTCAGGGTGTGTCGGGTCATGTCCGCGCACTCCACGCTCACTGTGCCCTCCGTGACGAGCACAGCGGTCCCCAGCGCGCTGCGGTCGACTGAGAAGGTGGTCCCGACCACTGATGCGGAGGCTTCGTCCGTGCGAACGGTGAGGTCGATGCCCTGATCGGGGGTGACGGTGACGGACAGGCTGCCCTGCTTCCAGTCGATGTCGACCTCATTGGCGTCTCCATGGACCGTGCCGAGGCCGTCGATGTCGAGGCGGATGTGCTCGGTCAACGCCACGGCGCCGGCCTGGGTCAGCTCGGCGGACACCGACACCGGCGGGGGACCGGGGAGGGCAGCGGAGGGCAGGGCGCCGAGCATCAGCGCGGCTGCGGCAGCCATGGCGAGGCCAGTGGGTACAAGCACAGCGGTGACCCGGGGGCGACGCGCGGAGAGCCGGCGTCGGATGCGCTCGACCTCGTCGGTCTTGGGGCCGTCGATGTCATCGAGGTGCTGGAGGAGGGTGTTCACAGGGCGCTCCGGTGAGAGGGGGTCGGGACAAGCCCGGCGCCCTCCGCGAGGGTCTTGAGGCGTGCACGACCGAGCCGCAGTCGGCTCTTGACGGTTCCTTTGGGGACGCCGAGGATGTCGGCGACCTCCGCATCGGAGCGGTCTTCGAGGTCGTGGAGAATGAGGGTGATGCGCTGGGCCTCCGGGAGCTGGTCGAGCAGCTCCTGGACCGAGCGGGCGGTCTCGTCGCGCAGGTAGCGACGCTCCGGGGAGGGGCCGGTGTCGGTGGTCTCAGTGGACGCCCCGGGCAGCCAGTGGCGAACCCAGGCCCGGCGCCGGTGGGTGGAGAGCACCCGCCGGGTCACCTGGAACAGCCAGCCGGGAAACGCCACCGGATCCTGAAGCGTGCCGATGTGATCGATGAGCACCACGAGGACATCGTGGGCGGCGTCTTCTGGATCGCCCCGGGGACCGAGCAGCCGCTTGCACCACCCAAGCACCGCCGGCAGGCTGGTGCTGACCACCTGATCCAGGGCGCCAGGGACGCCACGGATCGCTGCGGCGACGGTGTCAGTGCTGGGGAGCGGACGGGGCATTGCTGTCAGAGGTGCCGCAGCACGCTGAAAGGATCACTGTCATCTTCCCGATCGCTCAACGGACAGCCCGAGCAGGCCGCTGAGCCGGGCGGGATCGTCGATGGGCTCGCCGTCGATGGACATCGAGATGCTGCGAAGAATCACAGCGCCGCCCAGCCAGGGCTGCACTGACAGGGGACTGTCACTGCGGAGGGACCAGCCGAGGCGAGCAGTGACCTGGGGGAGCCAGGCGGTGGCGATGGGGGTGCCGTCCTGATGCCAGCGCTGCCAGTCCAGCCCGGCATCCAGCGCGGCGGTGGGGCCGTCGTGCTGCCAGCGGACCCCGAGGCTGGCACCGAGCTGGGCGGTCTGCCGCTCGGGACCGTCGAGGTTGATCCGGTCTGGTGCGACTCCGGTCAGGCGCAGCAGCGGCTGGACCGCCTGGGTCGTGGGCAGCATCACCGACAGCGTGCCCCCCGGGGCCAGCCCGCTGTCGGACCGCCACCGCAGCACCGGGCTGAGCGCAATGGGGATCACTGCACGGTCAGGCGGAGGAATGATCAGGGGCTCGGGGGGGAGCACGATGGGCTCGGGGGTGGGCTGAGGGACGACCACGACCGGCGGAGGGCGCGCAGATACCGGGGGGACAACCTCGGGCTCCGGGGCCGGCATCGCCTGGACCTCCCGCAGCAGCGAGCGCGCCAGCCAGACCGCCTCTTCCCGGGCCGCGTCGGTCTGCGGCATCGCGAGGGCCACGCACCGCTGACGATCCGGGGGGAGGACCGCACAGAGCTGGCCGCCACCGAGGGTGACATGGGCGGCACCGGTGGCCGCTCCGAGTGTGAGCCCGGCCATCGACACCGCTGCCTGCCAGTCCGTCGGGTCCTCACCGTCTGGCAGCACCATCGTCGTGGCGGCGTGGGCGGACAGGGCGAGGAGGATCAGCACCCCGTCAGTCTACCCCTGGTTGGCGACTCCGGCGCCATCGGCTACGCTTCGCCCATGGCCCACCCAGACACCACCCCGAAGACGCTGACCCGGCGTGTGGTGCGCGTGAGCCTTCGATGTCGATGTTGTTGAGCTGACCGGACCCGTCTGCCACATCCTCACAGCACTCAACATCACAGGAGCCTCACCATGGCTCAGCCGTTCTCCGTCTACAGCACATCCGCGCGTGCCGTGCAGCCGTTCGTCCCCGTCACTCCCGGCCATGTCGGCATCTACGTCTGCGGCATGACCGTCTACGACGACGCCCACATCGGCCACGCCCGGGCATTCGTCCTGTTCGACGTCATCACCCGCTACCTCCGCCATCGTGGCTGGCGGGTGACCCTGGTGCGCAACTTCACTGACATCGACGACAAGATCATCCGTCGGGCCGCCCAGACCGGTGCCGAGCCGCTGGCCCTGGCGGACCACTACATCGACTCCTTCCAGGAAGATGCCACCGCCCTCGGGCTCCTCCCGCCGGACCACGAGCCCCGGGTCACCGGGCACATCCCCGACATCATCGCGCTCATCGCCCGCCTCGTCGAGCGGGGCTTCGCCTACGCCTCGGGCGGCTCGGTGTGGTTCTCGGTGCCCAGTGACGCCGACTACGGGCGCATCTCCGGGCAGGGACCGGGGGAGCCATCGGCAGATGCAGACACCTCCGCCAAGCGACACCCCGCTGACTTCGCGCTCTGGAAGGGCGAGCGGCCCGGGGAGCCGGCATGGGACAGCCCGTGGGGTCGGGGGCGTCCGGGCTGGCACATCGAGTGCTCGGCGATGTCGATGCGCTACCTCGGAGACACCCTCGACATCCACGGCGGCGGGACGGATCTGGTCTTCCCCCACCACGAGAACGAGGCCGCCCAGTCCACCGCAGCGACCGGCAAGCCGTATGCGAACTGCTGGGTCCACAACGGGCTGCTGAACATCCGCGGCCAGAAGATGGGTCACAGCGCGGGCAACTTCATCACCGTCAAGTCGCTGCTGGCGGCGTACCCGGCGGAGGCGCTGCGGCTGTACTACCTCCAGAACCACTACCGCTCGGCGCTGCTGTGGAGCGACACCGCGCTGTCGGAGGCGCTGACGATGCTCGCGAGACTCTACGAGGCGAGGGAGTCCGCGGAGGGGCTGGGTGGGACCGGGGACGCCGACGCTATCGCGAGCCAGATCGGGAAGCCTGCCCTGGTGGTTCTCCGCCTGGGACGAGGGTTTCCGACTCGGCTCACCGAGGCCATGGACGCCGACTTCAACACCGCCTCGGCCCTCGGACACGCCTTCACCCTCGCGAGGGCGATCAACCGGCTGGTTGGGGTGAAGGGGGCGGCGAGGAAGGCGGGGCCAGTGGTCGCTCCGGCGCTGGCTGCGCTGTCGATGCTGACGGAGGCCACCGGGCTGCTCGCCCAGACCCCGGCGGCGTTCTGGGCGGAGACGAGCGGGAAGCGGCTGGCGGTGCTGGGGCTGAGTGCTGCGGACATTGAGGTGCGAGTGCAGGCTCGGCAGCAGGCGCGGGCGGATCGGGACTGGGCGAAGGCGGACGCCATCCGGGCCGCTCTGTCTGCGGACGGCATCGCGGTGTTCGACCGACCCGGTGGGATCTCGGACTGGCGGGTCGCCCTGTAGACGGGGTCGCCCTGTAGACGGGGTCGCCCTGTAGACTGGCCGGCGTGAGCACCATCCCAACCGCCAGTCACATGCTGGCCCACACCATTCCCTTCCTCTACCTCTCCTCCACCGCCCAGGCTTCCCTGGCGGATCGCATGGAGCTTCGCCGCTATGCGCCAGACGACTGGATCGTCCGTGCCGGGGAGCGGTCCCGGGAGGTCTTCCTGCTGGCGGACGGTGAGGTTGGGTTCCGGTCCGACGGGGTGCAGGCCTCGGTCCTCCAGCCCGGCCACTTCTTCGGCGAGCGTGCCGCTCTGTTCGACGCCCCACGCCAGCAGGGGGGGCAGGCGATCGGTGTGGTGCACCTCTATGTGCTGTCGGCGGTCGACTTCCTGCGCCTCATCGAAGAGAACCCACCGTTTCGGGTGTCTCTGGCCCGCAGCCTGACCGTCAAGCAGGGCATCTTCCAGGGCTACCGCTCGCTGTGGGCGGAGATCCTGCGGCTGGTGGACTCTGAGGGCTTCCTGCTCAGCGAGCTGGTCGCCCACTACTGCGCCCTCCACCCCGCCCTCCACCCCCTGCTGCACAGCGACCGCATCGACACCGACGCCCTCTCCTACGCCGTCGCCCGGCTGCCCGAGGACGTCACCCGCACCAACACCTGGTTTCTCACCGCCCACCTCTCTCCGCTCTACACCGACCCGGACACCAAGTTCGACCCCCTGCGCACCCACGCCCGTCGCCGAAGCGCATGGCGGCAGATGCCCGGCAAGACGCTGATCCTGCTGAGAGACGGCATCTCCGACATCACCGACCTGCTGACCTGTCTGTGCGCCTATGCAGTGGAGGCGCGGAAGATTCGTCTCCGATGCCGATCCTCAGAGATGCTGGTCGCGCTGAAGGGCCGGCAGGGGAGTGAAGACTCGGCGCTGGTGGCGCTGTCGGGACTGACCGAGCCGGAGCTGTCTGCACTGCGGCGGATCTGGCCGGACGACCTGTGGGACCGGATCCACGACATCCTATTGCACCACGAAGACATCGCCCTGGACTGCGACTTCCAGATCGACAACTACAACGCCAGCGCCGCCGAGCGGTGGGCGCGGGAGATCCGCGACGTGGCCTGCTGGCTGGTCGATCTGGAGGATCCGGAGCTGCGCGTCCACATCGTCTCTTCAAACACCCACTCCGTCGGCAACTGCCTGTCTGCCTACATCGCACGGCGTCGGGAGGAGATCCTGGCGTGGGGGCGGGAGCACCGGCCGGCAGACGTCGAGGGGAGCTGGGCAGACGAGTCGGACCTGCTCTACGTGCTCGCCCGGCACTACATCGAGGCCACCCCTGGAGCGCGGGAGACGTGCATCGCCGAGGAGCGGGAGGCGGGACACTACCGGCTTCGGACCACTGCGTTCACCGGCATCGCGGTCGACATCATCGACGCAATGCAGATCGAGCCGACCTGCTGTGACCCGGCCATCCACGTCTCGACACCCCAGGCGCCGACCCTCATCGTCAACGTCGACTATGCGTTTGGGCAGCAGGCCGAGGAGATCCTCTCCAACCTCCTGTTCGTGTTCGGCCATGCGGTTCGATCGGTGTCGGTGATCGGCAAGGCCGGCGGACTGACCGGCAAGCGCGGTGACCTGATGGTGCCCCGGGCGACCCTGCTCCAGGAGGGCGACGCACTCCACCCCCTGCCCAACGCCGACCTCGATGTCGCCCGGCTCGCCGCCCTCGCACCGGGCCGCACGGTCCACGAAGGTCCGGTGCTCACCGTGACCGGCACACTGCTCCAGAACCGCCAGCTGCTGCACTTCTACCGTCGGTTCTGGCAGTGCGTGGGGCTGGAGATGGAGGGCAGCTTCTTCGCCCGCACCCTGGTCGCGGCGATGAACGCCGGCATCGTGCGGCCCGATGTCGCCACCCGGTTCGCCTACTACACCTCCGACGTGCCCCTCGATCCCGACAGCACGCTCTCTGAGGCGCTCTCTCCGTCGGAGGGTGTTCCGCCGCTGTATGCGATTACTCGGGGGGTTCTGGGGCAGATTC
>JBLHNG010000073.1:0-17775 GCA_047621685.1 Myxococcota bacterium
GCACTCGGATCGTCGGGATCGCAGTCTCCACACAGCCCGGTCTGCCCGTCGCCGTCTGGATCCGCCTCCTGGACCAGGGTCAGCTCCTGGGGGAACAGGTAGTTGGCGTCGATGCCGTGGTTGCCGCTGCCCAGGGCGACGCCGTAGACGCTGCCCAGCGGGGTGAGTCCGTCCTGTGGATCGAGGTCGGGGCTGTTGTCGTACCAGTAGGTCTGCTCGTCGCTCAGCACGCCGAGGCTGATCTGGTAGACCCTGTCCGCCGACAGCGCGACATGCAGCACCGGGCTGTTCTGCCAGGCTTCATCGCTGGCGTTGGAGATGCCGGAGTAGACCAGGCTGTAGGGGCCAGACGACGCCTCGGCGACGTAGATCGTCCAGACCAGCCGGCTGCCCTCCTCCACGGACATCTTCTGCCGCACCCCCCGCAGCGCGGTGTCATGGTCGACCTGAACGGCGTTTCCAAACGAAGTCCAGGCAGTGGCAGCGTACAGGCCGACAGTCCCCAGCGCGATGGTGATCTCCTCGTTGCTGTCGATGACGCCGTCGCAGTTGTCGTCGGCCCCGTCGCAGACCTCGGTGGCCCCGGGGCTGATGCTGGCGTTGCTGTCGTCGCAGTCCTCCGACTCGGAGTCCGGGCAGTCGGTGTAGCCGTCGCCGTCGCCATCGACACAGGCGTCGTCGTACAGGGCTGCGGCACCGTCGAGGTCGTCGCTGTGCAGGGTGCGATCGTAGCTGTAGTAGGCGTACATCGTGGCGCTGCTGCTGGTGGAGTGGCCCAGGCCCAGGCAGTGCCCCAGCTCATGTACGGCCACCGCCTGCACATCGACCTCTCCGTTGCCCGGCCCGCCAGCATCCGCGCTCCAATTGACCGCGCCGTAGTCGTTCTCGCCGACGAACACGATGTCGCAGTCCACGCCCTCGCCGCTGGCGGTGGACCAGGTGGCGGCGAACGCCAGGGTGCCCTCGGAGGCGCCGCTGTAGGTCTCGGTGTAGAAGATGTTGAAGAAGCCGTCGGTGAGCAGCTCGCCGTCGGAGATCTGTCCGCCGTAATTCAGGGTCAGGTCGAGACCGGCGTCGTTCCAGGAGGCCATAGCGTCGATGATCGCCTGCTCGACGTCATCGCCAGAGACCTCGTCGGCGGGGAAGGAGTCGGCGTCGAGGAGGAAGGGATCCTCGATGGGGTGGTTCTGCCAGGACCAGGTGATGCCGGTGAAGGTGTAGGCCGATGCCGCCGCAGGCAGCAGCAGCGCGAGGCAGAGCAGGGCGCGCTCAGTTCGCATGGCAGCTCCCGAGGCTCTCGATGGCGGCAGCATCGGCTGTGGGATCCCCGTGGGGCAGCGGGATGGCGCCGTCTGCTCCGCCGACCACCCGCCAGCCGTCGGCGGTGGGGGAGAGCAGCAGGAGGTAGCGGTGATCGGTGTGCAGTGCCGCGACATCTTCGATGGCCATGCGCAGCCCGTTGAGCACGCCGCCGGGGGTGACGACGGAGAGGGTGGCGATGATGGGGGCGGGGGCGCGGACGATCCGGGTGACGCTGAGGTCGCTCCAGGTCTCCAGTCCGCCGAGGTCTCCCGCAGACCAGCGCACCTCCTGGCCAGTCACCTCACCGATGATCACCACCTCGGCCATGTCGCAGAGCACGGGACGCTCGATGTACAGGCGAGCGGCTTGAGCTCCGCTGGCGGACAGCAACGCTCCAGCAATGAACAGACGCACAGGCACCTCCCCTGGGCAAATGCTACCACCGGGGGCAGGTGATACCCTCGCCGGCAACCCGGAGCCCCGATGTCTCTCGACGCGCTGATGACGATGATGCAGGCCGACGATCTGCCGCAGCAGGCGATCGACTCATTCGCTCACCACTACCGCCAGCTGATCGCCGGGGAGACCGGGATGATCCCGGAGTCGGCCATCACACCGGTCGCAGACCTTCCCGACGCCGAGGCGCTGGACCCGGCGCTGGCGGACCTGGGACGGGCCCACCTGCACCGGGCGGTGATCATCAAGCTCAACGGTGGGCTCGGCACCAGCATGGGCCTCCAGGTCGCCAAGTCGCTGCTGCCGGTGAAGTCCGGCCAGAGCTTCCTGGAGCTGATCGTCCACCAGGCCCGCCACGCCGGCTGTCCGCTGGTGCTGATGAACAGCTTCTCGACCCAGGACGACTCCCTGGCCCTGCTCGACACCCTGCCGCCGACCCCCGGCGACCTCCCCCGGGACTTCCTCCAGCATCGGATCCCCAAGATCGACCAGGGCACCCTCGGTCCGGTCGACTGGTCCGACGAGCGTCTGCGGTGGTGTCCGCCAGGGCACGGCGACCTGTTTACGGCCCTGATCACCCGGGGCACCCTGGCCGCGCTGCGGGGGGTGGGCATCCGCTACGCCTTCGTCTCCAACTCCGACAACCTCGGCGCGACCCTCGATCCGGCCATCCTCGGCCATGTCATCTCGAAGGGACTGCCGTTCCTCATGGAGGTCGCTGACCGCACCGAGGCCGACGCGAAGGGCGGCCACCTCGCGATGCGGGATGGTCAGCTCATCCTGAGAGAGCGCGCCCAGTGTGCGCCAGAAGATGCCGCCACCTTCCAGGACCACACCCGCCACCGCTACTTCAACACCAACAACCTCTGGCTCGACCTCGATGTGCTCCAGGCCCGGATCGATGCAGAGGGTGGCCTGCACCTGCCGCTGATTCGCAATGCCAAGACGGTTGATCCCCGGGATGCGGCTTCTCCGGCGGTCTACCAGCTGGAGAGCGCGATGGGGGCGGCGATTGCGGTGTTTGAGGGTTCCGGGGCGCTGCGGGTGCCTCGGAGTCGGTTCTCTCCGGTCAAGACCACCGCGGACCTGCTGCGGGTGCGCTCGGATGCGACGGTGTTGACGGCGGACCATCGGGTGATCTCGACGGTAGAGCCGCCGGTGATTGTGCTGGACTCGCGGTACTACAAGCTGGTGAGTGACCTGGAGGCACGGTTTCCGGCGGGGGTGCCGTCGCTGAAGGGGTGTGCGCGGCTGACGGTTGAGGGGGACTGGACGTTTGGGGCCGGGGTGGTGGTGGAAGGGACGGTGAGGTTGGAGGGGGATGGGGGGCAGGTTGAGGACGGCACGGTGCTGCGCGGATGAGGATTGTCGAGCTGCTGTTTGTGCGGGAGCTGCCGGTGAGCCCGGAGGTGCTGTGGCCGTGGGTGAGTGAGGCGGCGCGGATCAGCGCGTGGGCAGAGGTGGAGATCGCCCCGCTGAGCCCGGGGCCGGGGGGTGGGGCGGTTGAGGCGGGGGCGACTCGGACGGTTCGGGTGACGGGGGTACCGGGGCGGATGGAGGAGCGGCTGGTGGAGGTCGTGGACGGGGAGCGGCTGGTATACAGTGTGTATAAGGGCGGTGGGATTCGGTGGCATGAGGGGCGGGTGGAGCTGGAGGCGATCCCGGAGGGGTGCCGGCTGACGTGGAGTGTGGCGATGGAGCCTGCGGTTCCGGGGGTGGGGTGGGTGATGCGGCGGATGCTGAGTCGGCAGTTTGAGCGGGGGCTTGATGTGCTGGCGGGGCTGGTGGAACCACTCGGCGCAGCCTCACAGGACCTTCCTGCACCTCAGCATGCCCCGCAGCCCCGCAACCCCGCAGCCCCACAGAACCGCGATAAGCTCCACCCGCCCCCGGAGCCTCCCCATGCCCTGCCCCCACTGCATCTCCGCTGACAAGCTCTTCGACCCGCGCGTCGCCCGCCGCGAGCTCGCGAAGCTCCACCGTCGCGGCCCAAGCGCCTCCACCCGCAAGCTCATCGACGCCCTCCCCCGAGGCTCCCTCCTCGACATCGGCGGCGGCGTCGGCGCCATCCAGCACGCCTTCGCCCCCAGCACCGACCGCATCACCCACGTCGACGCCTCGAAAGCCTACATCGCCGTCGCAAAGGAAGAACTCGAGCGCCTCGGCTTCACCACCTCCGACCACCGCTTCGGCGACTTCGTGGCCATCGAGGCTGAGATCACCGAGCACGAGGTCGTCACCCTCGACCGGGTCCTCTGCTGCTACCCCGACCTCGCGGCCCTGGTGGCGACCTCCACAAGCAAGGCCAGCCGAGCGTGGGGGGTGGTGTTTCCCAAGGAGCGGTGGTGGAGCCGGGCGGGAGCATCGGTGATGAACTTCGCGCTGCGCATCAAGGGCTCGGACTACCAGGCCTACGTCCACCCCGAGGCACAGATCCAATCGCTGGCCGAGGCCGCCGGTCTCCGCCTCACATCCACCAGCTCGACCTGGCTGTGGAACGTCTGGGCGTTCACCCGACTGGCGTAGCTACCGGGCAGCGAGCTGGGCCTGCTTCGCCTCAGAGAGCGCGCCGGTCTCGATGTATGCCGCCGCCTCCTCCAGGTGGTGCCCGAGCCCCTCTGAGAGCTTGCTGCGAAGCTTGCCCTTCATCAGCCGCATCACACCCTTCGGCACCACGTAGATGTCGAAGGTGACCGTGCTGGTGCCATCGCCAAGATCGTGGACCTCGTGGGTGTTCTGGGAGTAAGCGATGATCCCGGGCAGGTTGCCGGCACGGAACGTGAAGGTCCGGTCGGCCTCGTCGTACATCACCAGGGCCTCTGTGACATCCCCGAAGCCGCTGGTCACCACCCGGCCGATGACCGGGGCGTCCGGGTCGCTGGTGGTGCCTTCGGACAGATCAGCCGTGGTCATCGGCCGGGAAGCGAGCACGATGGAGGACCACACGTCGACCCCGACGTACTCGTGGGCCAGCACACGCCAGACCTCATCAGCGGGTGCCGCGATGGTCTGCTCCAGGTGGATGTGCATGCCCTTGCCCAGGCCCTCGGCGGCAGCAGGGATGGCGGGCTCGGCGGCGAAGGCGGTGAGGCTGAGGAAGGCAATCATGGTGAACTCCAGGGGTGAGGGGAATCAGGTGGTCTTCTTGAGGAGCCGGGACTGAAGCAGGATGAGCAGAGCCGGGAGCACGGTCTCGATGAGGGTGCCCACGATCATCCGACGCTCGGGGACCACATCCAGCATTCCGACCGCCCGGCCGATGCCGCCGATGAAGATCGCCAGCATCAGGAGCCGGAAGAGGTGGGTGGACTCCTCCAGCTTCAGCGCGCAGTGGGCCAGCCCGATGCCGACCGTGAACCACACCCCGGCGAAGAAGCGGTAGTTGTTGTCGAGGATCGGGAGGACCTCCGCATCACCCAGGCCGCCGAGGAGACCTGCACCGCCGGTGCCGAGGGCAATGAGGGCGAACAGCGCGGTCAGAATGCGGACAACAACAGACATGGGAGATCCTGTGAGTCATCGGCCTTGTCGGCCTTGGGTGATCACAATCTCGCGTGTCTGATTTCTTTAAACCAGGACATAAAATCAACATGTGTGTCTCAAAATATGATGTAATCAACTCTGGATTCGGTGCTTTGATTCACCGCACACCCAGAGGACGCCATGAAGATCGAGAGCCTCGAAGAGCTGCGCATCTTTGCCCAGATCGTAGAGTCTGGAAGCCTGACCGCCGCCGCTCGTGCCCTCGGCCTGCCCTCCAACACCGTCAGCCGCCGGCTCGCTGCCCTCGAAGAGCGTCTGGACACCCGGCTGCTCTACCGCACCACCCGCAGCCTCAGCCTGAGCGAGACCGGGCGCATCCTCCTCAGCCGCGCCCGCCGCATTCTCCAGGAGGTGGAAGCCACCGAGACCGCGCTGCAGGGGGAGAAGGAGGGGCTGTCGGGGATGGTCAGGATCAGCGTTCCCAGCCTGCTGACAGCGGATCTGCTCGCTTCGATGAAGGCCCTGCTCCGCGAGCACCCCGGCCTCCGCCTCCAGGTGAGGGTCAACGACAAGCCGGTCAACCCGGTCGCGGAGGGGCTGGACGTGGTGGTCATCGGCGGCACCCTGTCCGACAGCACCCTCATCGCGCGCAAGCTGTCCGACATCCACCCCGTCCTCGTCGCCAGCGAGGAGTACCTCCATCGGCGGGGGCATCCCGAAAAGCCCGCCGACCTCATCGACCATGAGATCCTGCTGTTCGTCCGGGATCCACCGCAGTCCCACTTCACCCTGACCGACAGCTCCGGTCACCAGCACACCGTGGCGGTGGAGGGTCGTTTTGAGGCCGACGACGGGCGGACCCTGATGGATGCCCTCGCCGCTGGAATCGGCATCGGGCTGACCTCGCCGCGCATCATGCGTGTCACACCGTCGCTTCGTCGGGTCCTGCCCGGCTACAGCCTGGGGAGCTTTCCGATCTATGCGATCTACCCGGCCTCCCGGCAGCGCAGTGCTCGGCTTCAGGTGGTGATTGAGGCGCTGAGGGGCGTGCTCCAGGATCCCGAGCAGGGGTAGCGCTCACTGCCCCCGACGGGCCCGGATGAACGGCTCGATCTTCTGCGGAGAGCGGATGACCTGGTTGGGCACCGCGACCGGGTGATCGTCGGTGACCCGGCGCACGCCCTCCAGCAGCGGAGCAGCGGAGATCGGGTCGGAGACGATGAGACCGCTCGGCAGGTCGAGGCCATCCACACCGCCCCCGACCAGCCCGAAGAACCCGCGGCCCATGGAGACCAGCGCGGCGGAGGGAGCCGCATCGAACAGGGTGCCCACGTAGGCGGCGATGGTCTCGGTGTCTGGCAGAGAGGCCGGGTTGAACTTGACGAACAGCAGCCCGCCCGGTCGCAGCTTTGCCACCGCCTGGGTGTAGAACTCTGCGGTGTAGAAGGTCGCTGAGGCGGTCCGGGGGCCATAGGCATCCACCGAGATGACGTCCCACTTTCGCGGATCGGTGCGCAGAAACCAGCGTCCGTCCCCGGTGATCAGCGTCAGCCGCGGGTCGTCCAGCACACCGTCGTTGCCAAACCAGGACAGCATCTCCGGCTGTCGCGCATCCAGCTCGACCACCACCAGCTCTTCGAGGCCCTCCACCGTCAGGAACGCCCGGGCGGTCTCCCCGGTACCCAGCCCGATGGAGAGCACCCGCTTCGGCGCGCCGTGCAGCGAGGCCGGTCCGAGTGCCCGCAGCTCGTGGTCGTTGATGCGACCCTGGCCCGCCTGGGTGATCCGGTGTCCGCCAGAGATCAGCACATGCTCTCCGTCTGGGCGTCGGGCGACCAGGGTGGAGGTCTGCCGTCCTTCTAGTGCTGCCACCAGGACCTCGTCTGGCGGCAGGAGGCGCCCGCCGGCAATGGGCGGGGTCACGACAAGCGCACCGGCCACCCCAAAGCCTGCGAGGATGAGCCAGGGGAGCAGCAGCCGACTGCGGTCCCGGTACAGCCCGATCCCAGCGGTGATCGCGGCGAGTCCGGCGAGCAGCACCGCCAGCCGCTGGGCGCCGAGCAGGGGCACCAGGACGAATCCGGCGGCCAGGGAGCCCACTACCGCGCCGACGGTGTTCACCGCATAGAGGCGCCCCAGTCCGCCGCGTCCCGCAGCCAGCAGCTCGTTGCTCAGCAGCGGGAAGGTCGCGCCGAGGAACAGGGCCGGCAGCAGCGGCAGCAGCCCCTCGTGGATCTCATGGTGGACCCCACCGAGCAGGAGATCGCGGACCGGCTCCAGGATCAGCAGCACGCACACCGCGAGCAGCGCCTGGATCACCGCCAGGGTCCGCCCGGCCCGACGACCGGAGACGCTTCCGATGAGTCCGCCCAGCCCGATGCCGACCAGCACCGCGGCGAGCACGGCGGCGAACGCGGCGCTGTCTCCACCGCGAGAGACGAGCAGCGGTCCGCTGAGCCGGCTCCAGGTCACCTCCAGGGCCAGCCCGACCAGACCCGACAGCCCGGCCAACCACCACAGGATCGGGTCGACGCGGCCCTCAGCGGGCTTGACAGGGGTGGGCTTCGGGGCACTGCGAGACAGGAGCAGCGCGAGGGCGGCCACGGTGAGGTTGACCCCGCCGAGCACCAGACTCGACCGCTGGATCCCAAGCGCCCAGGGCAGCCACATGCCCGCCAGAAGCGCCCCGCCCGCCGCCCCCAGGGCATTGAGCCCGTAGGCGAGTCCGGCCCGGTGGGGGTGGGTGTCTGCATCGAGGGCACGGGCGATGAGTGGGTAGGTCGCGCCGAGCGCGACCGCTGGGGGGAGGATGAGGAGGATCGCGGAGAGCAGGCGAACCGGGGTCGCCCCGAAGCTGGCCATTGCCGCCGCCATCGGCACGCTCAGCGCGGCGAGGACGAAGGGCATCGCCGCGCCCCAGGCCCCCACCCCGGCCTCCAGGGCAGCGTAGGCCTTCAGCGGAGAGCCCTTGAGCCGACCCGCCACCAGCCCGCCAAGTCCCAGGCCTCCCAGGAAGGTCGCGGTCACCGCAGCGACCGCCTCCAGGCCGGCGCCAAACACCGGGGTCCAGGCGCGCACCCACAGCACCTGCCAGGCCAGACCGGCCAGACCGGAGAGGGTGTAGAGGGCAAGGAGGGGCAGGGGCTTCATCGCCCCGATGATGGCACAGGCGCTCGCAAAGAGCGTCCGGGTTAACCGGGGCCGGGAGCCCGCCTTGAGTCGACTGTATGCCTCCATCGTCTGCCTCATCGTGAGCCTCACGGTGCTCTCCCCGATCCGCCGACACTGGACGGAGGGTGTGCTCGACAGCTTCCCGCTGTCCTGGTATCCGATGTTCCGTGGCACCCGACCAGACATCGAGTCGGTGGTCTATGTGTCCGGTCGGGCACGGGACGGCAGCCTCCACCCCATCCCCTACACCTACTGGGCCAGCGGCGGCTTCAACCAGGGGCGCAACCAGCTCACCGCCATCGTCCATGAGGGCAAGGCGCGGGTTGAGGTGCTGTGCGAGAGCATCGCGGAGGAGGTCGCGAAGGAGCACCGGGCGGTGGATTCAGAGATCGTCGAGGTTGCCATTCTGCTCGGTGAGTTTGATCGGGACCGCTACTTCGGCGAGGGCATCGCCGAGCCGGACACCCTCAAGGCGTTCGACCTCTGCCTGGTGCCGCGATGATCCGTGCATGGCAGCGGTTCTGGTTCCAGCCGGCCCCGGCTCGGCGAATCGCAGTGCTGCGGATTGCGGTGGGGCTGTACCTGCTCCACCTCCAGGTCGGCCAGCACCGACCCTGGCTGCGCATCAGCCGGGCGGGGGACGACACCTTCTCGGGGGTGGGGCTGGCGAGCTTGCTGTCTGCGCCGCTGGATGTCGGGCTCTGGGGCACGCTGCTGATTGCGTCGATTGTGCTGAACGTGGTGTTCATCCTCGGGATCGCACACCGCTTCGTCGCACCCGTCTTCGCCGTCTTGCTGGCGTTTGTGCTCGGCTACCGCAACAGCTGGGGGCAGATCTACCACGTCAACAACCTCGCCATGATCCACGCTGGCATCCTCGCCCTGGCCCCGGCGGCGCACGCCTGGTCGGTGGATGCGTGGCTGGCAGGGCGGCGGCGTCTGGAGCCGCTGGCGGACGGGTGGCAGTTTGGCTGGGGCATCCGGCTGATGAGCGTCGCCACCGTCTCTGCGTACTTCCTCGCCGGGGTCGCCAAGGTCACCGGCTCGGCGGGGTGGCGGTGGGCGCTGGGCAGCAACCTCCGGGATCAGATCGCCTATGACGCGCTCTACAAGGAGCTGATCCACCCCGACGGCGGCGGGCAATGGGTCTGGCTGATCTACGACCACCCCGGTCTGCTCATCCCCGGAGCCCTGCTCACCCTCACCCTGGAGCTGACTGCCCCGCTCGCACTGCTGCACCGTCGGCTGGCGTGGGTCTTCGCCATCGGGATGTGGCTGGCACACCTGGGCATCGATGTTCTGATGACCATCACCTTTCCCTACCCGCTGCTCGGGGTGGCGTTCCTCAGCTTCTTCGCCGTCGAGGTGCCTCTCGATTGGGCGCGGGGGTGGTTAAGAGCTTTTCGAGGAGGCTGACTCCTCCGAGCCAGCGGCTGGCGTATGATGTCTGATCAGAACACCGAATTAGCCAGGAATGTGCGACGGTTTGAGCAATCTTCAGCAGGAAAATGAACGCCTACAGCAGCGAATCCGTGACCTTGAGCGCACGCTCCAGGAGCGCAGCGGCTCGCTACTCGACCGCATCCTCGACGCCATCCCCGGCGGCATCGTGCATGTCGCCCCGACCGGCGCGATCCTGCTGGCCAACCAGCAGGCCCAGCAGTTCCTGGGGTTGTCGTTCAACGAGCTGACCGACATCTACACGGTCGACTTCGCCGGGAAGACCTACCGGGACGACGGCAGCCTCTGTCCAGTCGAGGAGTATCCAGTCAGCCGGTGCCTGATGACCGGCAAGCAGCAGGCACCGACCACCATCGGCGTGCAGCAGCCCGACGGATGCATCCGCTGGGCGGTGTTCACCGCCATCCCGATCCCCCACGAAGAGCAGATCACCGCGATGGTGATCTTTGTGGACATCACCGAGCGGATGGAGGCTGAGGCGGAGCACAAGACGCTCCAGAATCGGCTCCAGCGCACCGAGCGGCTGGCGTCAATGGGCACCCTGGCGGCCGGGATGGCCCACGAGATCAACAACCCACTCACCTTCATCATCGGCAACCTCAGCCTCATCATGATGAACATGCCGCCCGATGATCCCAAGCAGGCTGCGCTGCTTGGGGAGGTGCGAGAGGGGGCGATGCGCATCAGCCGGATCGTGCACGATCTGCTCCAGTTCACCCGGACCAACCCCGCTCTCTCAGTCGCTGTGGACATCCGGCGGGAGCTCGACCGCGCGGTGTCCATTGCCTCCGCCGAATTCCGGCACCGGGCCCAGCTGGTGCAGAGCTGCCCACCGCTGCCACCGGTTCAGGGCAGCGAGGGCCGCCTGATGCAGGTCTTCGTCAACCTGCTGATCAACGCAGCCCAGTCCATCGAGGTCGGCCACAGTGAAGAAAACACCATCACGGTGAGCGGTCGCTCTGAAGGAAGCGAGGTGATCATCGAGATTGAAGACACCGGCAGCGGCATGGACGAGGCCACCCGGCACCGGGCGCTGGATCCATTCTTCACCACCAAGCCGATCGGCAGCGGCATCGGGCTGGGGCTCTCCATCAGCCAAAACATCATTCGGAACATCGGGGGCACCCTGAGCATCGACAGCACAGTCGGCCAGGGCACCCGGATCACGCTCCGCCTTCCGGTCTCGGAGTCCCCTGCTGCAGCCCCAAGCCAGCCCAGGATCTTGTTGCAGCGCAATGGGAATCCGCTTCAGGTGCTGATCATCGATGATGAGCCGTCCATTCTCAAGATGCTCAGCCAGATGCTGAAGGACTGCATCCTGGAGACCACCTCCCGCGGACAGGACGCGGTGAAGCTCTGTGAGGAGACACCCTTTGATGTGATCCTCTGCGACATGATGATGCCGGACTGCACCGGGATGGACGTCTATGCCCGCCTCCAGCAGGCCCACCCCGGGCTCGAAGCGCGGGTCCTGTTCATGAGCGGTGGTGCCTATACTGAGCCCACAAAGCAATTTCTGGCGGAGATAGACAATGACTGCATCTCCAAGCCGTTCTCGCTTATGTCGCTGTGGGAGTCGCTGCTGAAGACCGCCAATCAGGGGCGGTGACACGCCAACTCAGTCTGCGCTGAGAAGGGAGCAACACCCGCTGCTGCACAGTGCGTGTGAGCACCGGAGCGGCCGGGTGTGGGCAGCGTGCTCCACCACAGGACTACCGGAACGCGCGGCGAGGGCGTTCCTTGCCGTATGCACCAGACTCAATCCGTCCCCGACGATAGACCATCCGCTCCATTCCTGCTTCGTGGAGAACCATGACGTCCTGATGGCAGCGCCGGCTTACTCGACGCGCGGCAATGATGGCGTCTTTTCGGTTCTGGAACTTAGAAATATTCTTACCTGCGACGACCTGATACATGGTCCTCCCTTTGTTTTGGTTGATGGGACGCGCGTATGGCATCCCTGTTGGGTTCGGGACATGCTCGCTCACGCCGCAGCTTGCTGGTTGAGCTCCTGGTGGAGCTGCTGGCCTTTGGGGCGGAGGGTCTGCCAGATGAAGTGGTGGACATCGAACATGTCGGCGGGCTGTAGACTCGCTTCGATCAGGGCCTCATGGGTGTCCTGGACGACCTCCCGCATTCGCCGGTAACCCCGGGGAGTGGGGCGTCGGCGGGCGATGGCGTCGGGCCGGATGATGCGGGCCTGGAGCTGGAAGACGCGTCGTCGGATGACAATGTGCTTGTCGGGGTGGCGCAGGGCGGCGGGAAGGGTCGCGAGGGGCCAGGTGACCTTGAGGTCGGGGACATCCCCCAGCGCCAGCAGCCACGCTCGGAAGCGCTTCTTGTAGGCCGCCTCGCCATACAGCAGCGCGTGCAGGGCGAGCGCGACCGGGGCGTGGTGGTCGGCATCCATCGCGGCGAGGGGCTTGACGATCTGCAAGGGGCTGGCGAGGGAGGTCTTCTTGAAGACGTCTACGAGGCTGCCAATGATTAGACCGGGCTCACCAGCCGCGAGGAGCTTCTCGAGTCGCTTCTGGCTGAGCTTCTTCTTCGTGACAGACACAGCGCGGTCGATGTGCCGCTTGCTGAACCGAGGGCCGGACGAGGTGCGGCAGGTGTCCAGGTAGTCGGGATCCTGGAATCCACCGGGGAAGAGGGTCGAGAAGACCTGGATCTGGCCGGAGAAGGGCATGACCGGCGGCTTCTGCTGGAGCTTCGTTTGGATGGCCCGGTCGCTGCGGGTCTGGATGTGCAGCGTCTCAAGCTCCTCGACCAACATTGAGGCGCGGGTCTCGCTGAGCTGGCAAGGGGTCAGCAGGTCGTAGTAGCCGCGCTTGAACTTACGAAGCTGGCCGTCCTGAAACTGGAGCACGCGGCGGGTCGGTTCTTCATGAACCAGGAGACCGGGACCCCACTGGGGACGGCGGCTGTGCTTGAAGAGAGGAGCGGTCTTGGAATCGGTTACGCAATATTGCATTGGATCCTTTTTATTTAGTGGTACGATAGCGCCAGTCAGAGCTGGAACAGTTCGCGAACAGTGTGCACTCGACAATGCCTTTCTGGCGGTCGAGGTTCTTTTGTTAAAGGCACGAGTAGCTTCGCTGTTTATATTTTAGCATAAGTTTTGTTTGTGTGTCAAGGGTAAACGTACCAGTAACGGGTGCCTGTCACCATTTATAGCAACCGTCGTGTGGGTTTTGTTCTTGGTTATGGTTCGAATTTGCGAAACGCAAAGAGAGAGCCCTCTGGACATCTCTCAGCGAGCGGGTCGGTGTTGGACTCGATGCCGGACTCACAGGCCAGGGGAAACAGTGAGCGAATCATGGGCATCCGGTCTGGGGTTCAGGCTGGTGACGAATTCGAGCCCCCTCCGAATTACAGCCCCCACCTGCTCCCTCACCACGAAGGTCCAGATGACCCTCTCCCGAATCGACCGCATTCGCACCCTCCTCAAGGGCATCGAGACCGGTGACCCCGCGTCGGTGTCGGTGATCAGCCCGATCCAGTACATCCAGCACAACCCCCAGACCCACACCGGGCGGGAGGGGCTGGCGGCGCTGTTCGCCCGGCTCTCGAAGACCTCACCGCGGGTCAACATCGTGCGTGCCTTTACCGACGGGGACTTCGTGTTCGGTCAGACCGAGTACGACTTTGCCACCCGACGGATCGGCTTCGAGGTGTTCCGCTTTGAGGGCGACCTGACCGTGGAGCACTGGGACAACATCCAGCCGCGCAAGGGGCCGAATCCCGCAGGCCACAGCATGGTCGACGGCCCCACGGAGGCCACCGACCTCGACCGCACTGAGGAGAACCGCGCCCTGGTCCGTGCGTTTGTCGAGACGGTCTGCATTGCTGGAAAGCGCGATGCCCTGGATGCCTTCGTCAGCACAGACCACTACACAGAGCACCACCCCACCGGAGTCGACGGTGCCGAGGCCCTGAGGGCGCGCCTTGAGGGAGCCGCCAGCGGTCCTGGAGCCGTGGTCTACCGCCACCTCCACCGGGTGCTCGCCCAGGGCAGCTTCGTCCTCGCGGTCAGCGAAGGGGAGCGCGGAGGCATCCACACTGCCTTCTGCGACCTGTACCGGGTCGCAGAAGGCAAGCTGGTGGAGCACTGGGACACCGTCGAGGCTGTCGCGCCGCCCGAAGAGTGGAAGCACGACAACGGAAAGTTCTGACGGACAGAGGCATCAGGGATGTTCTGGTGTCTCCGTCTCGACCGGTGCCTCAGCTCCCTCGACGGGAGCTTCTTCCACCGGCGCCTCCAGCCGCTCCATCGGCCGCCCCGGGCTCAGCGGCACCGTGCGCTCAATATCCACCCACTCCTCGATGAAGAAGTCGACCCGACGGTTCATCGCCCAGGCCCGCTCGCTGTTGCGGCCATCGACTGGCTTGCTCTCGCCGTAGCCGATGCTGTTCAGCCGCTCCGGGTCCACACCGCGATCGATGAGGAACCGGGTCACCGAGGCGGAGCGGTCGTCGGACAGCTGCTGGTTGTAGCCAGCGTTGCCGCGGTTGTCGGTGTGACCCTCGATGCGGACCTGCCGGATCTCGGGGAACTCCATCATGATCGCAGCGACGTCTTCGAGCAGGGCGTGGCTCTCTTCCTTGATGACGTCCTTGGCGGTCTCGAAGTAGATCTTCCCGCCGAGGTCGATGCGGTCCCGGGTGACGGTGGTGGTGGTCGGGCGGAGGGTGATCTCGACGGTGGTGGAGAGGTCTGCACGGATCTGGGCAGTCTTGCTGGACCGGAGGTGACCGTCGGCGAAGGCCGAGATCCGGTAGGTCCCCGGCAACAGTGAGCTTCGCGCAGCCTTTCCGATCTCGCCCTGCTCCACACCATCGATGAGCCAGACCGCGCCGTCGACCACGCCGCCGGTGGAGTCGGAGACCCGAACGACGAGGCGACCGGGCTTGAGCGCCTTGAGGGTGACAGTGGCTTCGTGGCGCTCACCGCCGGGCACGGAGAGCTGTGACTTCAGCGCCTGGTAGCCATAGGCGGTGGCGGCGATGCTGTAGGTGCCGGTCCACATCGGGCTGGTCTCAAGGGACCCGGGGCTGCCATCGAGGGTGTAGGAGACGCCCTCCACCGCTGCACCGTCGCCGTCGACGAACTGGATGGTCACCAGGGTGGGATCGGGACAGCCATCGCGGTCGTCGTGACCGTCGGCGTCTTCGGGGCGCTCAGGGCACTCGTCGAAGGCGTCGAGAAGGCCATCGCCGTCGGTGTCTTCGCCCATCGGGGGCTCATAGGACAGGGCGAGCACGGTGCGGAGCCGGGGGGCGCCGATGCCGATGTTCAGGCCGCTGCCCACTCCAGCACGCAGCAGCATGTTGCCGCCACCCGGTCGCAGCCAGCCGCCGAGCAGGCCCTCGACCGGGGTCCCCGCAGAGTTGGTCAGCTCGCCATAGGTGAAGTTCCCGGTCAGCTCCAGGCTGGCCCCGGTGCGGTCGGTGATGCTGTAGCCGGCACCGGTGCGGAAGAAGAGCTGGTCGTCCCACTGCACGTTGTCCAGCGTCGTCTCTGGGATCCCGCGGGTTCCCAGGTTGGCGGCGAGGAGGGCACGGCCGATGGTGCGGTCGACGATGGCGCTGACCTCCCAGCCAAGCCCGTCGCTGCCGACCGGGAGCGTGCCTGTGGCGGTGGGGAAGGCAAGCCGCCCGCTGAGCGCGAGGCCGATGGGGGCTGTGGAGCGGTCCAGGATCGAGACCCGGGCGTCTGCGCCGACGTCGCCCAGGCTGCTCTCACTGCCAGTGCTTCCGGCGGAGTACAGCAGGATCGGCAGGTCTGCGCCGAGCCGGACGCGGCCCCAGGTGTAGCCACCCATGAGGTCCATCTGGAGGATGTCGGAGAGCACCTCGATGCGCTCGCCGGAGTCCAGGGTGTAGACCAGCGGGTCGTTGGCGTAGGACAGCAGGACCCGGCCAGAGGTGTAGCCGCTCTGTCCGCGGCTGGCGTCGTCGGTCCACAGCAGGTTGGTGGAGTCAATGGACGGGCGGAACAGCTGGGCGTTGATCGCCGGGACCGTGACGTCCTGGGCGAGCCCGGTGAGGCTGAGGAGGAGGGGGGTCATCAGGGCTCCAATCATGGATCAGACCTCATCCTGGCGGCGACGGCGGAGGATGAGCAGACCAGCGAGCAGGGGCAGCCAGCTGAGCGCGCCGCGGTGGGAGTCTGAGGGAGAGGCTGTCGAGCAGCCGCCCTTCCAGCCGCCGCTGAACTTGCCGGAGACCTCTTCCTCTTCGACGTCGTCGCTGGCGTCGAGTGGGTCGGTGCCGCCCTCGATCTCGTCGCCGTCGTGCAGGGTGCCGCTGTCGGAGTCGTCGTTGAGCGGGTCGGTTCCGTGGTCGTTGACCTCTTCGCCGTCGGTGAGGCCGTCGTTGTCGGAGTCGGAGTCAGTCGGGTCGGTTCCCCGGATGACCTCCTCCCCGTCGAGGAGGCCATCTCCGTCGGAGTCCTCCGCGCTGGGATCGGTCCCGTAGGTGTCGACCTCGTCGCCGTCGTTGAGCCCGTCACCGTCGGTGTCGAAGGCGTTGGGGTTGCTGCCGGTGTAGTTGACCTCGCGGCCATCGTTGAGGCCGTCGTTGTCGGAGTCCTCGTCCATCGGGTCGGTCTGGTGAGTGTAGACCTCATCACCATCGGACAGCCCATCGTTGTCGGTGTCAGAGTCGGTCGGGTCGGTGCCCCGGCTGACCTCATTGCCGTCATCGAGCCCGTCGCCGTCGGTGTCCTCGTTGAGGGGATCGCTGCCGTAGGTCTCCTCCTCGTAGTCGGTCAGGCCGTCGCCGTCGGAGTCGAGGAGGTCGTCGTCCTCGTCGAGGGGGTCGGTGCCGTCGGTGAGGACCTCGTCGCCGTCGATGCGCCCGCCGCCGTCGGTGTCTTCGACCGCCGGATCGGTGCTGTAGATGAGGACCTCGTCGCCGTCGTCGAGCCCGTCGAGGTCGGAGTCGAGGATCGTCGGGTCGGTGCCGTAGACGTCGCGCTCCTCGTTGTCCTCCAGGCCGTCTTCGTCGGAGTCCTTCGAGAGGGGGTCGGAGCCGATGGCGTTCAGCTCCTCGCCGTCGCCGAGTCCATCGCCGTCAGAGTCGAGGCGCTGGGGATCGGTGCCGTAGACGTCGACCTCATCGCCGTCGAGCAGGCCGTCGCCGTCGGTGTCGTCGTTGGTGGCTTCGGTGCCGTAGGTGTACTGCTCGTCGTAGTCGGAGAGCCCATCGCTGTCGGAGTCGCTCGACAGGGGGTTGCTGCCCAGCGCGGCCTCCAGGGCATTGGTCAGGCCGTCGGAGTCGGCATCGACGGTGCTGGAGACGTCGTCGAAGCCGTCGAGGGGATCGGTCCCGGCGATCAGGTCCTCGACGCCGTCGGGGGTGGTTCCGCCGTCGGTGTCGGGATCGATGGGACTGGTGTCGGTGTCGTTGATCTCCTCGCCGTCGGTCAAGCCGTCGCCGTCGGTGTCGGTGTCCAGCGGATCGGAGCCGTGGAGCCAGACCTCGTCGCCGTCGGTGAGTCCGTCGCCGTCGGTGTCGACCTCGTCAGGGGTGGTGCCGTAGACGTGAGCCTCGTCGCCGTCGGTGAGTCCATCGCCGTCGGAGTCGGAGTCGAGGGGATCGGTCCCGTAGGTGCCGACCTCCTCACCGTCGTGAAGACCGTCGCCGTCGGTGTCGGTGAGGGTCGGCTCGGTGCCGTCGACCAGCAGCTCAGTCCAGTCGGTCACGCCGTCGTTGTCGGTGTCGGTGTCGGTCGGGTCGGTGCTGTAGACGTACAGCTCGTTGGGATCGTTGATGCCGTCGTTGTCGGTGTCGGAGTCGGTCGGGTCGGTGCCCAGCGCCTCCTCCAGGCCATCGGAGATGCCGTCGGAGTCGGAGTCGGTGGTGTCGGGGTTGTCGTCGGAGGCGTCAGTCGGGTCG
>JBLHNG010000074.1:0-17728 GCA_047621685.1 Myxococcota bacterium
TCCGGAGTTCGTCTGGATCGGAACCGGGCACGAGACTGCAGTCGGAACCGAGTTCGACCTCGGTGCATTCCTAGAAGGTGATGAGCTGGTGTTTGCCATCTATGTGAGCAACACCGGATACTGGTACTACTCAGGCCCGGGTGATCGGAACCCCGACGGGGAAGTGCATGCGTCAATCATTGACAATGGAGACGGAACCTTCACTGTTGGATTTGAGGATCTGTATGGCGGTGGCGACAGAGACTTCAACGACATCAACTTTGTCGTCGAGGTGGTCCCCGGCGATGGTGTGGTCCTGGTTCCCGATGACGACATTGACACCGACGAAGACGGCATCAATGACTACGACGACAACTGCATCTCTGATGCGAACTCCGATCAGGCCGACTCTGACGGCAACGGCATCGGCGATACCTGCGACAGCGACTATGAGGACGGGGGCTTTGACGACTGCATCTTGACGCCCAACTCGAATAGCACCGACTGCACCAGCCCCGTGCCAGTCATGGACGCCGATGGCGATGGAGACCCCGCGGAGACCGACTGCGACGACCAGGATAGCACCCGCTATCACGGCGCCATCGAGGAGTGCAATAGCGCCGTCGACTACAACTGCAGCGGCCCAGAACAAGCAGGCACTACCAGTCTTCAGTCCTCGATGGGGTCCATCCTGTATGACCAGACGGTCTTTGCCAACACATACGTGAGCGCTGGCGCTGGTTCGACCGGTGATGAGATGGTCTACGGCAATATCCTGGCGAACACCTACGTCACCATAGGCGCAGGCTCGACGGTCACGGGAGACATCCAAACTGGCACCAACCTGACCACCGGCGCTAGCGCAACGGTCGAGGGCAGTACGCTGGCCGTGGGTGCCAGTACACTCGGCGCGTCCTCGGAGGTCTATACCGATCTTCAGTCCGGAACCGCAGTTACCCTCGGTGCGAGTTCACAGGTTGTCGGCGACCTGGAATATGGAACAGTTGTGACATACGGGGCCGGTAGCGCATCCGGAAGTGATACAAACAACACGACAGTGCCGGTCATCGTCGATGAGCATCAGGGGGTCCTCGATGCACAATCTGCGCTGGACGCCATGACGGGCGGAACCGACATTCTTCCTGGTAATATCGCGACGAACCAGACGTTCACTGCTGGAGTCTATGATGTCGACGGCTTGCTGACTGTGACTGCGGGCGTGACGCTCACCCTTGATGCCGAAAACCAGGACGGTGACTTCATCTTCAACATCAGCAACTACCTGACCTTCGGCGCGAGCGTGAATGTGGTGGTGATCAACGGGACAGACAACACCCGTGTCATCTGGAATGCCACCGGCGGCTACGTCTCCATCGGGGCGAACGCGAACATCGTGGGTACGATCTTGGCGAGAGACTACGTCAGCACGGGCGCAGATTCTTCGGTCACGGGCGTCGGTGACTACTGCGGCGCAGTCTACTCTGGGGCGTCGTACGTATCCATCGGAGCAGGCGCCGTGGTCGGCGACCAAGAGTAGACAGGTGAGCTCGTCGGCCGCGTCGGTCGTCGAGCTCGGATCCCTCATAGCTCGACACCCAGGCCGATGACAGCTCCTCGGCCTGGGTCAGCGGCCCTGCCGTGAGCTATGTTGATTTCGACCCCCTACAGGGTCAAGCCCCGTCCGACCTTGTGTCGGGCGGGGCTTCGCTGTGGGACCTCCACCACAGGCCGACGCCACGGCTCACCCCAGGATGTCGCTGATCCCTCCCTGCACGCGACCCGCGCCAAGTCCGCAGTGGTCGACGTCGGCACCAAACAGGTTGGCGACCGTGAACAACGCCTTGCTGACACTCTCCCGGCTCGTCATACGGTTCCGCGCTGAAGACGCTCCACCGTATGGGGTGTTCCGATAGCACCCCTGCAGCCTTTTGCAGGAGGATTGATCCCCCTACACTACCCGCTCTCAGCGGCCCAACTACAGCGCGATGCGCTGCAAAATCCGCAAGCGGATCTTCATCCTACGGATGCGCTCTGGATCAGTGCGCATCCGTATAATACTGTCCTCATACCAGCCTGAAAACAGAGTGGGGTCGAGGGGTGCTGACCTGCTGCGCTCAGAACGTCGCGATGGTGAACCGGTTGAGGGAGACGGTGCCGCTGTCGCCGCTGCCGGAGCTCGACTCACCGTAGCCATCGATCTCGCCGTAGATTCCAGACGACTCAAAGTTGAGCATCATGTCGGCGGTGACGCTGTCGTAGCTGGCGTCCGCCCACTGCTCGATGGAGAAGCTGCCGGAGAGGGCCTCCATCGCGACCGTCTCATTGACCCAGTCGCTGCTGGGGGCCTGGATGAGCACGGAGAGGGTCTCGTTGAAGGCACCGTCTTCAGTGACCAGCGTCAGATCCACCGTCATCTCGATGTTGTACGCACAGCCGATCTCGTTCATCGACTCGCTGCCGTCCTCGTTGAGGTATTCGTACTCCACCCAGCTCGCCGCGCCCGGGTTGTCCACCGTCACGGTGAACGGAGTGGCGCTGCCATCGTCCCAGGTCAGCGTTGTGCTGTGCGTACCGACGACCAGATCGTGAACCTCCCGCGGGGTGAACCCGAACGGAGAGACCTCATCGATCTCGAGCGGCACGGTGCTGACGGCGGTGCAGCCAGCACCGGTCTCCTCACCGAACTGGCCACCATCCAGCGAGGATGGCTCCTCATCACAGGCGGCGAGGGCGAGCGGGATCAAGAGCAGATTGCGCATGGTTTTCTCCTGCAATTGAATTCACGGGTTTTGCTCTCCTTCACCACTCCGAAATCGCACATTTCGTGACCTATACATACAATCATGTGTGCGGGTTTGAGATACAAGCCGTTCATGGTGGATGTGGAACAGCTCTGTCGGCAGCTCGTTCGCACGCTGCGCGGTGATCGCAGCCAGCGGGCGCTCTCCCGTCGTCTTCAGTACACGACCAACATCGTCTATCTGTGGGAAAGCGGACGACGATGGCCCTCTGCGGCGACGTTCTTCTGGCTGGCCCATCGCACCGGCTGTGCGGTGTCGAGCGTGCTGGAGGGCTGGATTCCGGGGGAGGCCGGAGCGGAGCCGTGGAAGACCGAGTCGGTCGCGGCGCTGATGCGGCGGCTGCAGGGCACCACCCCGGCCACGGTCATCGCCGCAAAGATGGGGCTGAGCCGTGACGTCGTCGGGCGCTGGCTCCGCGGAAGCTCTGAGCCGAAGCTGCCCGACCTGCTGCGCTTTGTGGAGGTCACCTCAGCGAGGATGCTGGACTTCGTCGCCTTGTTTGCCGATCCAGGTGCGCTTCCGGCGGCCGCGCAGGACTGGCGGGTCCTGGAGGCGGCCCGTCTGCTCGCACGC
Source organism: Myxococcota bacterium (assembly GCA_047621685.1). Classification (GTDB taxonomy): domain Bacteria; phylum Myxococcota_A; class UBA796; order UBA796; family UBA796; genus JAQXDW01. The sequence continues at coordinate 3,354 of JBLHNG010000074.1, forward strand.
GATCAGCCCTGGGCCCCGGCGGTCCTGCTCGCGCTGGAGCTGGCGGACTATCAGTCACTGCCCACCCACCGCGATGACTGGGTGGCCGCTCGCTTGAGTCTGCCCGTTGCGGTGGTTTCCGAGTGCCTGACGCTGCTGAGAGAGGCCGGGCAGATCCGGTCGGTCGGGGGGCGGTGGCAGCGGCTGGAGGTCCAGGCGGTCGACTCGCGCATTCCCTCTCGTCCGACCGACCTCAAGCGCTGGTGGACCGGGGTGGCATTGAGCCGCATGGAAGCTGCGGAGGGGGTCGCTTCGTTCACGATCTGCGCCGTCTCTGAGCACGACTTCGGGCGGATTCAGCAGCTCCAGCGTCGGTACTACCGCGATCTGCGTGCCCTGATCGCCGCGAGCACACCCTCACAGCGCATTGTATTGCTCAACCTCCATGCCCTGGCCATCGACCAGCCATGAACAAGATCCCGCTCATCACCGCCCGCATGAACCTCGCCACCCTGCTGCGCAGCGGCGACGCCGGCCAGATCCAGCAGGCCGTCGAGCTGCTGCGATCGATGCCCGTGCAGACCCGCCGGGAGGTCATGGATCGCTTCGTCCTGAAGGGGGCTCGGCTCACAGCCGCCGATCTGCGCGGGCTGATCCTCGACGGCGTGGTGCTGTGGCGCGCCTCCATGCCCGATGCACAGATGGAGGGGATCCGGCTGCGCGGTGCCGACATGCGCGGCACCGATCTGGAGAACGCCGACCTGCGCGGCGCAGACCTCACCGACGCCGACCTGCGCGGATCGATGCTGCGAGGGGTCCGCCTGGATGCTGCGATCCTCACCCGTGCCGACCTGCGCGGCGCCATGCTGACCCGGGCCAGCCTGCGCGGGGCCGACCTGAGCGAGGCCGACCTGGGCGGCACCGACATGCGAGAGGCCTCCCTGGACCACGCGGTGCTGAGGGGCGCGATCTGGAACGAAGACACCCGCTGGCCTGAGGGAATGTCGCCCCCCGACGTCCCACGCTGACGCTCTCCAGGGGTTCTCCGGAGGACTTCTTCGCCCAATGGCGCCTCTTGCGCTTTGAATCCCTCGCCGTGAAAAGAGCGCGCAGAGCCCTTGGAGAGCAGGGCACCATTTTGGGCACCAGTCAGCGGGCCGGACAGTATCCGGCCCGACTGGTGCGCTTTTGTCTGAGACGGGGGTTTCACCCCCAAGCCCCCCGCTACGCGCTGACATCCTCTCACACAGACTGTCCGCCAGAAGGGGGCGACATGACGGGTGCCCAATATTGTAGCTTGATATAAATAGGATTCAACCGAATGTCGAATCAACCGGAGTCCTTATCATTTATCATTCCTGCACGGAGTCGGGGCGGTCTCTCTATTGAGGCGACGGCCTCTTGATTGAGATCGGGGAGCTTCAGCGAATCAGTAGGCTGTGCTGTAGCTTGAGCTTGCGTTGTTGTTAAATCCGCCAAGGACGGAGCTGTAGAACCCGCTGGCCGTGCTGACTCTGCCCCCGCTGACGGAGGTGTAGATCCCGCTGGCAGTGTTGCTGAGGCCCCCACTGACCGAGCTCTGGGGGCCGCTTGCGGTGTTGCTGTATCCCCCGCTTACGGAGCTCATATCCCCGCTTGCGGTGTTGCCGTATCCCCCGCTTACGGAGCTGTATTTCCCGCTTGCGGTGTTTCTGTATCCCCCGCTTACGGAGCTGTAGTCCCCGCCTGTGGTGTTGTAGTGCCCCCCGCTGACCGCGCTGACGAGCCCGGTGGCATCGTTGTAGTCGCCCCCACTGATGGAGCTGTAGTACCCGCTTGCGTTGTTGTAGAGTCCCCCGCTGACGGAGCTGTAGTCCCCGCTGGCCGTGTTGCTCCAGCCTCCACTGACCGAGCTGGTCTCTCCGCTTGCGTTGTTGTAGAGTCCCCCGCTGACGGAGCTGTACTCCCCGCTGGCGGTGTTGGTGTATCCCCCACTGACCACCGTATACTTCGCGGAGATGGTGTTATTTTCTCCGGCGACGAGGCCACCATAGCTTGCGTAGGAGTGCTCGATGCCGATGACGAGGTTGTGACTGCCGCTCTTGTCGTCGGAGCCATCGTCTTCGTCGTATCCGACGATCAAGTTGCCCAAGCCTGTCAAAGCCCCTGTATTGCTGTAATCATCGTCAGTGTAGCCGGAGCCTGACTGCACGAAGACGTTCGCCCCACTAAACACAACTGAATCCGTTGATGTATCCACCGATAGGTACGTTGAGAGATCTGCGATGCCACCCTCGGTCGTGTAGCCTTGGCTACTCACCCAGCTCTCCGTTGCGTACCCAGACAGCGACGCGCTCGTCAGATAATCTGACTCGATTGCGTCGATATCGGCGGTGTTCTGGGCGGACGAGCTGGCATTGGCGGCGATATCCTGAGTGCTCGTGTCGATGCTTGCTGTATTTGAACCAATATCGGTCGTGTTCTGCTCGACCGTGTCCGCCAGCTCGGTCAGGTCCACCGCTCCGTTGATGGCGTCGCTCTCAGCTTGCAGATCGATGGTCTCTGACTCCAGGCTATCGATCTGTGCCTGTTGATCGTTGATCCGTGCGCTGAGGCGGTTGAGCTCAGAGGTGGTTTCTTCGCTGTCGCAAGCGAAGAGGGTAGAAGGCAGCAGCAGGAGGGCGAACCGGGTTGTCATGTCTGACCTCAGACTCAGGGGAAGCGGGAGCTTAAACGATGACCGAACAGTGCCCCAATATTTCAGGCAAAGAGACAACCGTTTTTTACGGGCCTGGACCCGAACGCGGTCCCCTCGTGTGGAAAACCCGCGGTTGCGTGAGCGCTGATCAGGGCGGGTAAGCAAAACGTACCCGTTCAGGTCGTCTTGTCCCATAAGACCAAAGCTGAGAGCGTTTGTTTTATCGTGTGGCGGATCGCTCCCGTCCAGATGGGCGCACAGAGAAATCAAGACTCCGATGCTGTCGACTTTATCGAAGATAGCAACTGTACTGTTGCCCGTTCTGAGCGGGGCTCACCTCGGACTGCACTGCTGCTCATAGATCCGCAGTGATGGGTCCACGGTGCTGAAGGCGTCGATGCCTTTTCGGGCGTTGTCGAACAGCTCATCCCGGGTCAGCACCGAGAGACCGGCCACATCCAGGCGGCACTGGATCCCTCCGTTGATCGGCAGGTCCGCCACACAGCGGTCCTCCTGACGCCCCTCGACGGTGTAGACCGCGCTGCCGATGGCCATCGAGTAGGGCTGGCATGCCTTGAGCTGCTCCAGCCACGCCAGCTGTGCGAGGTGGTGGTCCTGGAAGCGTGCCGGCTCACCGGCCTTTGCCTCGCAGTCCCCCGTCGGACCGGCGATCTCCGGCCGGTCGCCCTCCAGCGCGGGGAACAGCGCAGCGAGGTCCTCCGGGCACGTCGACAGGGTGATGCGGAGCGATGCGCGCTGGAGGCCGTTCAGAGCACTGAGATCAGACAGGTTCGTGTTGCCGGTCAGCTTCAAGCTCCCAATCTCCGTCATCCCTTCCAACCCTGTCAGGCTGGTCAGCCCTGGGTTGTTCTCGATGATGAGCATCTTCGCCGCGGTGAGGTGCTCTAGTCCAGCGAGGGAGGGCAGCGTCTCATGGCGCATGAGGTACAGGGTGTCGAGGGTGCTGAGACCCTCCAGTCCGCGCATGCTCTCCAGCGCGTTGTTGGAGAGCATGTAGAAGGTGTCCACAGAGCGCAGGGCGCCTAGCCCGGTGAGGTCGCGAAGCCCGTTGCTCTCCAGGGACAGCCGCCGCACGCTCTCCAGCCCGGGCAGCGACGGCTTCGTCAGCGCGCTGCCGCTGATCTCGATGCTGTCGGCTGTCGCCAACGTGGACAACCCGCTGATGTCGGTCAAGGCCGGGTTGCTGGAGATGGAGAGATTCGTCACCCCGGACAGGGCAGTCAGCCCGGTGATCTGCTCCAGGAGAGCGTTCCTTGAGATGTCCACCGTCTGGGCCTCCTGCAGTCCGGTCAGGCCACTGATCGTCACCAGGTTGGGGTTGCTCTTGATCTGGATCTTATCGAACTGTGCGAGGCTGCCGAAGCCATCGAGCAGGGTCAGCCCGCTGTTGTCGCTGATCACGATCAGGCCGCTGCTGACTGTGACGAGCTGATCCAGGCCGCCGATTCGGTCTATATCGTTGCCCTTGATCGACACCTCGCCGCCGACCCGCTGCAGCGGCCCGAGCACGGAGAGATCTGCCGACGTGGTGCGGAAGATCTCCACCATCCCCCCGACTGCCTCAAGCGCTGCCATGCGGCCGGCCAGTGCGCTTTGCCGCACCACGAGATCTCCGCCAATCTGGACGAGGCGGGGCTGCGACATCGACACGGTGCCGGCCTCTGTGATGCGCAGGTCGCCGGTGATCTCCTCCAGGCGGGGGAGGCCGGACAGTGAGATCGAGCCCTCCTTGTTGCTGTTTGTGATCGTCAGGGAGCCCAGGCGCTGGAGTCGATCAAGGCCATCGATTCGCTCCAGCGCGTTGCTGCTGTCGATCGCGATCCCCGAGACCGCCGTCAGCTTTGGGAAGCCGTCGATCGACAGGAGCTGGGTGTTTTTCTCAACGGTGAGGTCACCTTCGATCTCCACCAGCTTCGGGAAGCCGCTGATCGACTGGAGCGCCTTGTTGGCGCTGATCACCAGCGATATCAGACGGGTCAGGCGGGCGGGGCCCTTGATGTGGGCGAGCACATCGTTGCGCTTGATGATCAGCTCGCCGGCCTCGGTGAGCCGGCGCAGCCCCTCGACAGAGGTAAGCGCCTGGTTCCTCTCGATGGTCAGCGTGCCCCCCACGTTCTGGAGGCTGGACAGGCTGTCGAGATCGGTCAAGCCGTCCAGCGTGGTCAGCGTCAGAGCGCCGCCGACTGACGTGAGGCCCTCCAGCCCATCCAGTCCGGTCAGACTGTTGAGGTCGTCGAGGATGAGGTCACCGGAGATCGTCTCCAGTGCAGAGAGCGCGGAGAGATCCGTCAGCGCGGGGCTGGACGACAGCTCAAGCCCCTGCAGGGAGGGCAGGGACGGAGTGATCGCGTCGAGGCTGCTGATCTGCTTGAGGGTGGCCAGAGTCATCGTTCCGGTCACCCGCGGCAGTCCTGCCAGGCTGGCCAGCTTAAAGAGCTTTCGCAGCGTCAGAGCGTCGCGGACCACCAGCGCCGAAGACAGCCCCTCCAGGCTGGTCAGCTTGCTGCTCCCCTCGATGGTCAGCTCAGAGAGGGTGGTGATGCCTTCCAGGCCCCGGAGGCTCTCCAGATCCCGGTTATCGATGAGCTGGATGCTGTCGGGGTGTTGACCCTCTGAGAGGGCGGAGAAGTCGGTGATCGCTGAGGCCTCGATATTCAGGAGCCCGGACAGCGTCGGCAGCCCCTCCAGGCTGACCAGCTCGCGGTTGTATTTCAGGGTGATCCCCCCCAGTGAGGCGAGCGACTTCAGGCCGGTCAGGTCGGTCAGATCGGCAGTCTTGAGCAGGGTGAGGTGGCCGATCGCGGTGCCCTCGGGGAAGGTGTGGGTCACCGTCGAGGGGCTGTCCATCAGTGTCATCTCCCCTGTGATCTCCGCCGGCAGCCCGGAGAGATCCAGCAGGAGGCTGTTGGCGTAGAAGTAGACGGTCTCGGCGGTCACCTTCTCCGCCATCCCGGACAACGATCCGAGGCCGTTGCAGCCTGTGATGTTGAGCATGCCGATGGTCTCAAGCGCGCCGAGGCCGCGTAGGCTGGTGAGTGCGTCGGACCGTTGGAGGCGGATGCTCTCGGCGCTGCGGAGGTTCTCAAAGCCCGAGAGGTCGGTCTGGCCGCTCTCTGTGAGGTGAAGATCTCCGATCTCCGTCAGCGCTGGCAGCGACAGCGAGAGATGCTGGGGGGTTTTGTCGATGCTGAGCGACCCGATGCGCTGGAGGGACTCCAGGTTGATCTCGCGGAGCGCAAGGTTTTCGTAGACGCTGAGCGAGTCCAGCGTCTGGTGAGGGAGGGTCACGTGCTGCAGCATCGGGTTTCTGAACAGAGACACTTTCGAGATGTCGGTCTCTTCAGAGAGGCCATCGAGGCTCTCAAGCTGCGGGTTCTTGCTCACGCTCAGGTCCCCGAGCACCTCCAGCCCATCCAGTCCGCTGAGGTCGCGCAGTGTGGCTGATTTGGAGATGGTCAGCCCGGAGATGCGCCGGAGGTTCTTGAGGGGACTGAGGTCGTCGGTCCTCAGGTCATAGATCTCCAGCGGACCCTTGAGCTCGACGAGGCAGCTCAGTCCGCTGAGATCGCTGATGCGGTTTAGCTGGAGACCATAATCGAGGGTCCTTGGCTGGTCATCGCGACAGATCTCGGCGGAGTTGGAGTAGGTCATCACAGTGACCTGCCTGGCCTTCTCTTCAGGCTCATCCGCATGCCCGACACTGGCGCACAGGAAGAGAGTGAGGCTCCAAAGCGGGAGAGAGAACATATCGACTCCTGATGAGAAAACCCGAGTATGACAGGAATCGGCGGATCGGTGGTTCGTCTCAGGCAGACGGAGTCGAGCCCACCATCCTTAAACGGGAACCAGTCAGATTCCCCATGCACCTTTTTTTGAGAATGGGGAATTCTCCCCCAATCCCTCGCGCTGCGCGCAGGCATCCTGTTGAGCGGCCTGTCGGCCAGAAGGGGGCCACATGACCGGTCCCCCTTTTTTGGCACCAGTCATCGCGGTGGACAGTATATCCCGCTTGACTGGTGCTCTTTGTCTGAGACGGGGGTTTCACCCCCAAGCCCCCCGCTTCGCGCAGGCAGCCTCTCAAAGAGACTGTCCGCCAGAAGGGGACGATATGACGGGTGCCTTTATTTGGCGACTTCCGTTTTCCGGTTGGTCCGCTCAGGACGGGTAGCCCGGGGAGGAGGCCTGCGGTCGACCGCTGGAGCGGGCTACCCGCTCTGAGCGGCCTCAACATGCACCCTGGCTCGATGCTTCAACGCAAGCTCAACGAGCGGAGCAGACTTTTGGCGAGATCCGCTGTCTTTCCAGCACGCCACACCGCTATAAACCCTCTTACCCGCGTCAGGTGGAATCGTGGAATCGAATGTGGCGTTGGCTGTGACCCGCTCGGGGACAGGGCCCGGTGTTGCCTGTGTTTGATGTGGTCCCGGTGTATGTGGTGAGCTGCGCCTCCAGAGCCTCCACCTGTTCGGAACACAGAGAAGTGTTGTTGTAGACACCGAGGTCCCCTCCGACGTCTGTGAGGTTCTCCAGATCCTCCAGGCTCGCCAGGACGTCGTTCCAGACGATGAAGAGCCCTCCGGTGTTCTCCAGGCTCCCAAGTGCCTCCAGATTCGCCAGGTTTCTGGCGTATTGGATGCTGAGGCTACCGTCGATGGAGGTGAGATTTTCCAACCCCGCCAGGCTCATCAGGGGACCACTGATGGCGAGAGCCCCTCTTATCTCTGTGATGCTCTCCAGCCCTTTCAGGCTGATCCCGGTCGGAGATGGCAGAAGCACGGCCGAGGCTCATGGTGGAGAGCAGGTTGGTGCTCAATGCGGTCTGAAGCCCAGTGGTCACCCTCAGCGGCCAGGTCTCCCCCGAGCCGGAGGGTGTGCACCTTCTCCTCGACTCGCTGGATGCGGAGTTGCTCGACCTCGGCGCGGGCCTCAACAAGCTGCGAGCCCAACGGGGCGGCGGGGGGCGCCTGTACCGGTACAGGCAAAGGGGCGCTGTGAGGCTGTACTGGACGGATTCCTGCCTGTACCCGTTCGACAAAATGCCCTTGTCATCGACCTTGTTGGGGATTGCAGCTATACTGCGCCAATGACTGCGACACTCATCGGCTTCCTTCTGTATGGCTGCACCGGAAACGGCGGGGACTCCGCCGTCATCGGAGTCCCTGACGACACCGGGGACACCGTCCCAGACACGGACGACACCCAGGACACGGAGGACACCGATCCCGACACGGTGCCTGAGACGGCGTGGCCAGCACTGGTGATCAACGAGTTCATGGCCAGCAACCAGACCACCATCACCGATGAGACCGGCTCGTACAGCGACTGGATCGAGCTGTACAACCCGACCGATGAAGCGGTCGAGCTGGGAGGCTGGTTGATGACGGACGACCTGGAAGACCCGACGGTCTGGGAGCTTGACGACACCCTCTCCATTGAGGCCGGGGGCTTCCTGCTGCTGTGGGCGGACAAGGATCCAGAAGAAGGCCCCAACCACCTCGACTTCGGGATGTCCCGGGATGGTGGCCAGATCGGCCTGTTTGCACCCACCGAGCGGGCGATCGATCGGCTCGAATACGCAGCACAGGCCAGCGATCTCTCTGCAGCCCGCACCCCGGACGGCTCCCTGGACTGGGCCATCACCGATGCACCGACCCCCGGTGCGAGCAACCAATGATCCTCCTGGTCGCCTGCACCGGGCCGGCGACGGTGGACGTCGATGACATCGTCGGTGTCGACACCGTCGATTTCGACACCGGTGACACACCAACGGACACGGACACCGACACCGGGCCGGACACCACCCCCGACGCTGAGATCATCACCACCAGCGAGGACTGCGCCCTGACCTCAGACCTGGACGATGTCTGGCTGTGGGAGGGGGCGCTGGTGACCTACACCCTGGACTGCACTGGCAGCATGTCCGTCGACGAGGTCGAGATCACCCCGGCCTCGCTGCCAGACGGCGCGACGTTTGACGCCGCAGACCTCTCGGTGACCTGGCAGAGCGGCCCGGCGGACGGCGGACGGGTGGACATGGTCTTCTCAGTGCGGGCCCAGGACGATGAGATCCCCACCGCCGCGACTTTCACCGTCTGGTTGGCCGACAACCCTGACCTTCCCGGCGCCATTGCTCCAGATCCGCTGACCTACACCGAGGAGTGGGGCCTGCCGGTGCTCTTCCTCGACGCTGATGCGGCCCTCACCCAGTCCGACCAGGACGTGACGGTAACCTACGGCGGCCGAGAGTATGCAGCCGAGGCTAAGATCCGCGGTGCGTCGAGTGCCAGTTACCCAAAGCCCAGCTACACCCTTGAATTCACCAAGGATGAGATCGATCTCACCGAGGAGTGGGGCGAGACCCGCGACCACCTGCTGCTGCTGACCACATTCGATGACAACAGCTACGTCCGTCAGAAGCTGATCTACGACCAGTGGGCGGCGATGGCGGAGCACTGGGGCGAGGACCGCCTCACCCCCCGGACCTTCTTCTCGGTGCTTTACCTCAACGGGGAGTACATCGGGCTGTATGTGTCGCTGGACCGGGTGGACAACGAGTTCATCAAGCACATGGGCTTCGACAACGACGGCGGGCTCTACAAGGCGGTCAACCACGACGCCAACTTCTACCTCACCGACAGCGGCGGCAACGGAAAAGATACCCTGCACGACGGCTACGAGAAGAAGGAGGGGGATCCTGAGACCGACTTCACCGAGCTGGATGACTTCGTCGAGTTCACCGGAAACGCCAGCGCCTCAGCGCTGATCGATGGCCTGGATGACTGGGTCCGCACCGGGGAGATGATGGACTGGTTCCTGCTGGTCTACTACAGCCTCTCTGAGGACTCTGCGGGAAAGAACAGCTACCTCTATGCAGATGCCGACAGCGGGGTGTTCCTGTATGTGCCGTGGGACTTCAACCACGCCTGGGGCCAGAACTGGTACACCCTGCGCACCTCCGCCTCTTCGCTCAACAGCTTCACCGGGAACAACCGCATCTTCTGGGCGATTCAGAACGACGCGGGTGCCAGTGCCGAGCTGCAGGATCGGTACGCCTCGATGCGGGTGGACGGCGAGCCGATGAGCCTGGCGTGGCAGGTGGCCACCGTGGATGACTACTACACCGAGATCCAGCCCTCTGCGGAGCGGGACTGGGAGAAGTGGTCGGGCAGCTACCAGTCCTATGGGAGCTGGTCGGGTGCCCGGAGCGGGAGCTGGACGGACTTCGAGGGCGAGAAGGACTACCTCTACCAGTGGCTCTCTGACCGCTCGGACCTCTTCGACTCGAACTGGCCGCAGTAGTGGTCTGAGTAGTGGTCTGAGTAGTGGCCTGAGTAGTGGCCTGAGTAGTGGCCTCAGCAGAGCGTGCTACTCGGAGACCGTCTCGACGGTGAGGGTGAGATCGAAGGTGGTGTCGGAGCTGGTGGCGCCGACCTGGTGGACCTCAGCGGACAGGACGTTCACGCCGCTGGTCAGCGCGGAGGCATCGACGTCGTAGCTGTAGTAGGTGCTCTCGGGGGTGCCGGAGACGGTGGCGTTGGCCAGGGTGTCTGCGGTGACCGTGCCGGTGTTCATGTTGTGACGCTGAAGCTCGGTGCCGTTGAGGTAGGCAATGCAGCCGTCGTCGCACAGCAGCGACAGGGTGGCGGCATAGGCACCGTCTGCGGCGGTCTCATCGACGGTGATCTCAGCTCGATACCAGACGGTGATGTTCTTGTCGGAGCTGTTGTCGCCGTAGCTGACCGTGGTGCTCTGGCTGTCGCCGTAGCCGAGGGGGGCTGGCCCGCTGCCCCAGCCCGAGTCGTCGTAGCCTGTCGACTGCCAGCCCGCTGAGGGGTCCTCGCCGGCGTCCCAGTAGCCCCAGGTTGCTCCGCTCTCCATCACTGCGAGGCTGGTCAGGGTCAGCTCGCGGTTCTCGCTGCCCGGGGTGCCGAGGATGATGGTCTGCCAGTCGTCGCTGCCGTCGGGGATGCGGGCGTAGGCGGTGTTGTCTTCCTGGTCGGGGTAGACCTGCCAGTCCACGGCGTCGCCGTCTGGGGTGAACAGCCCGACCCCCTCGCCCCCGGCGTTGAGCCGGAAGGGGAGGTGGGTGCTGCCGTTCTTGGCCTTGCCGTCCGCCCAGAGCACCAGCCAGCCGCCCCCGCCGATGATGGTCCCTTTGGGCAGGACGTGCTGGCCGGGATCGGTCCAGTCATCGGAGAGTGTGAAGCCGGCGAGTTCGACGGGGTTGTTGCCGGTGTTGTGCAGCTCGATCCAGTCGGAGACCGCACCGAGATCATCGACCACCACGCCGGCGTTGGCGGCCATGATCTCGTTGATGACCACGGTGACGGTGTCTGCATCGGTGTCGGTGTCGGTGTCGGCATCTGTGTCGGCATCGGTGTCCGAATCGGTGTCGGTGTCGGTGTCCGCATCCGCCTCAGCAGGGGCGGAGGTGTCTTCTTTGTCGCCGCAGCCGAGGAGAAGGGCCAGGAAGAGGGGGGTCGGTCGCATGCTTTCAGCCTCCGCAGGTTCCGGGGAGGTTGGCGTCGAGCCAGGTGGCCCGGTCGATCACCCAGTCCTCCAGGTAGTCGACTTCATCGTCCCAGGTCTCGCCGATGTAGTAGTTGGGCCAGAGGTAGGTGCCCATGGTCTGCCAGGTCTGCTCATCGCGGGTCTGCATCGAGGCGACCTCTGCGGCGAGGGCAGCGAGGGTGCTGCGCAGGGTGTCATCAGACAGCAGGCCGGTGCGCAGGTCCTCCCAGCGACAGCGCAGGGCGTCGATGTAGGCCGGATCCTCAAGCAGTCGCTGCCACCAGAACGGCTCCTGGTAGCCATAGCCACAGAGATCCAGGGCGTCGTAGACGTAGCCATCGACCCCCCAGCAGTAGCAGTAGTTGGAGTTGCCGAAGCCGAGGTTGAAGTCCCACAGCGGGCCGGCGATGAGCTTGCCGCTGCCGTGCTCGGAGGAGTCGAGGTGGAGGTAGCCAGACAGCCGGTAGCCATCGACGTTCAGCGCCAGCTCGTTGATGATGTAGTGGTCGATGAAGCTGTCACCGTCCATCCAGTCCGGCCAGTTCTCCTCGAAGTCGTCTGCGGAGAGCACATCCTCCAGATCGTTGAACCAGTTCTGGATCCAGGCGTCCTGGGCGGCGGTGATCCGGTCGGACTTGGGGTAGTGGTAGTCGATCGGGGTGGCCCGGTCCGTCTGCCATCCCGCGCCGCGGTTCTGGTCGATCTTGATGATGTAGCCGCCGGTCGGATCCTCATCGGAGGCCGCCGCGATGTCGACCCGCTCACTGCCGCGCTTGATGCGCTCGGCGACGAGGTAGGCGCCGTGGTGCTCCTCGTTGATGATCAGCTCGGCAAACGCGGTCCGGGGGTGCCACTGCCCGGTCGAGATGGAGCGGCCGAGGGTGTAGGCGAAGGCGTTGCGGAGGAGGGTCTTGTCGCTGTAGGGACCGTGGAGGATCCAGTCGCTCTCGGAGGGCAGGTCGAGCAGGGCGTAGTCGAGGTCCTCGCCGGCGTCGTCTCTCAGCTCGATCCGGTAGTTGTGCTTCGGGAAGCTGGACGATGACGAGCCGTGGATCTCGATGCCGACGTTGCCTTCCCAGGCCCGGGGAGCATCGTCGAGGTCGGTGAGGGTGTCGTCGTGGTTCCGAATGACGGAGAGCGTACCCTCCACCTTGGTCTCGGTGACGATGGTCTGACCGGCGGTGTCGATGAGGATGACCCCGGGGTGCGCCCAGGTGTGGCCGGGGACTTCCTCGATGGGGTCGACGTCAGTGTCCGCATCGGTGTCGGTGTCGGTGTCGGTGTCTGCATCGCTGTCGGTGTCGGCATCCGTGTCGGTGTCGGTGTCGGCATCCACCTCGGCGTCGGTGTCCGGTTCGACCGGGACATCAACGGCGGTGGGGGTGCAGCCGATCAAGGCGATGAGGAGTGCAGTACGAATGCCCAAGTGTACCGTATTACCGGGCGCTCTTGCGGCATCCGGCGGTTGTGGCGGCTTCGGAGCTGACAAAGCAACACTCGGCGTCGGTTCGGAAGTAGTAGAGCCCGCTGGGAATGTGGAAGATGCAGTACTCGGTGGTGTAGGGGGTGAGGTTGCCCTTGACCGGTGCGTAGCTGGGACAGGAGCCGCGGATCGACTCGTACTCGGTGCGCTCGGTGCTCGCAGCGACCTCAGCGGGCGGGGTGGTGTCGTCAGCGAAGGCGGTCAGCAGGGTGATGAGAAGGGTCATGGTGGTCTCCGTAGATCTGGTTGCGAAGCATCTACGGGTGGGCACTGATGTTCTGCGGTCGATTTCTGACCGTGAACGGATTATCCAACCCTGATGAAGCACACCTTCACAGTTACGGTCAGCCGCGGGCTGGAGGACGTCCTCGCGACGGAGCTGCGGCGCATAGGCCTGCAGAAGGTCAAACCCGAGCGCGGCACGGTTCGGTTCACCGGTCCACTGTCTGACGGAATGCGGGCCTGCCTGTGGTGTCGGACCGGCTCTCGGGTCCTCCTCCAGATTGCTCGCTTCCAGGCCAACCACCCCGACGAACTCTATGAAGCCCTCCGAGGGATGCCGTGGGAGGAACACCTCGCTCCCGACGGGATGCTGTGGGTGGATTTTGTGGGCACATCCCGGGAGATCCGGCACAGCCAGTTTGGCGCTCGGCTGACCAAGGATGCGATCGTCGATCGCCTGCGGACTCCGTCGGGCATCCGGCCGGGGGTCGACCGGGACAACCCGGACGTGCGCATCCACATCCACCTCAAGCACAGCGTCTACACCGTCAGCATCGACCTGTCTGGCGCGTCCCTGCACTGGCGGACGCCCAACCGACGCATGACCGAGGCTCCGCTCAAGGAGAACCTCGCCGCCGCGCTGCTGCTGATCATGGACTGGCCGAAGCGCGCTCGGGAAGGCCAGCCGCTGATCGATCCGATGTGCGGCTCAGGCACCATCGTCCAGGAAGGCGCGGCCATCGCGGCGAACCTTCCGCCCGGTCGGTTCCGGCGGAGCTGGGGCTTCTCCCGGTGGCGGGGGAACGATCCGGCTGCCTGGAAGGCACTCCTGAAGGAGTCCCACGAGATGCAGGTCAAGCCGAAGTCGCTGGTGTTGGGCTTCGATCACAACGAGGATGCCGTCGCCACCGCTCGCTACAACTGCGAGCAGCTCGGCATGAGCAACCTCACCATCCGCCGTCGGGCGCTCTCTGACCTCGAATCCCCAGAGGGCGCGCCTCCGGGGCTGCTGGTGACCAACCCGCCCTATGGCGCGCGGCTTGAGGATGACGCGCTGGCTGGTCTGTATGGCCACCTCGGTGACCTGCTGCGGCATCGGATGCTCGGCTATGGGGTGGGGATTCTTGCGCCGGCTGGTCCGCTGTCGAAGTCTGTTGGGCTGCGGGTTGACAAGCGGCATGTGCTCTACAATGGGCCGCTGGATTGCCGGTTGTTGGAGTTCTCGATCTCGACTGAGGCTCCGCAGGTCTACTGAGGCTTGTGGGAAGAGAACCACTCGGCGCTCTGAGGTGTACAGGACGGGTCACTGAGTGAGCCGACGTGCGGTTGGCGGCGGGTGTCTGGGTGGGGCCACAAGGTGGGTAGCCCAGGGGAGCGGCCGCTTGCGGGCCCTCACACATCCCCTTGCGCGCGCCCGGACGGCCTGAGACTCCAGGTCAGGCGATCCAAAACAATACATACAAACAAATAAGGAGAGGAAGG
>JBLHNG010000075.1:0-17692 GCA_047621685.1 Myxococcota bacterium
GGCTCCACATGCTCGGACAGCGACAGCAGGAAAAGCTCGATCGTCTCTTTCAGCTCATCGACATCGACGGCAGCGGCTTCATCGAATTCAGCGACATGCAGGGGGTGATGAACCGCACCCTCTCCCAAGATGGCCACGCCGCCGGCTCTCCCGTCTACGACGCCGCGGAGGTCATGCTGCGCTGGCTCTGGGAGGCCATCAAGGGCGAGGCTGACACCGACAGTGATGAGAAGGTCTCCGCCACGGAGTGGTCTGCAATGTGGACCGCACAGCTCGCTTCGGACGACGCCCCCCTCCCTGAAGGCGACATCGCGCTGTTCGAGGACCTCCCCTCGCTTGTCCGGCGGGTCCACCTCATCCTCGCGCAGGCGATGGGCATCAACGCCAACCGCGGCGCAGACCTCGCCACCTACCAGCGCTTCCTCGCTCCCTACGGCGAGCCGGTCGTCGCGAGTGCGGAGGCTGCGTTTGGGCGCCTCGACCTCGACGGCAACGGCCTCATCTCCATCGACGAGCTTCAGCAGCTCACCGCGGAGTACTTCCTGAGCAACGACGACGTCCCGGGCAATTCGCTGTTTGGCTGAACAGGGCTGCCCGGTTGCTCAGGGCGCGAAGTGCTGGAGCACGGATCGGGAGTAGCGGACCGCGGCTTCCAGTCGGTCGACCAGCACGCCCTCATAGGCTCTCGACAGCTCCGGACAGTCTCCAGTCTCCCCGAAGTCCATGCCGCCGTAGGTTCCAAACGCTCCAGAGTCGGGTGCCTGCCAGATGTCGGACAGCGGGATGGTCGCTCCACAGCCGGTCACAGCGTCCTTCTGCACCCGCTCCCAGGTCTCCCAGGCCAGCGCGCTGTGGGCGGCGACCGGGTCGAGCGTCTCGGGGGTCAGCAGGGCGAGGTCCGCCATCAGCCCATCCACTGGCGTGGACTCGAAGCCGTCCCGGAGGTCATGGGCGATGGGCACGACGTGGGGCGGGGAGGCCATGTCCTGGACATGGTGGATGATGCCGCCGATGGCCTGCCACATCGCCGCTTCGTCTCCGGCAGCCTCCGCCGCCTCCGCCTCGACCAGCAGCATCGCGACCCGCGCATCTGAGGTGTCCCGTCGGGGGAGGGTCAGCGATGCATCGGGGCGGAAGTAGTGGCTGAAGTGCCGCCACTTGACGTTGAGCCGGGTGTCCTCCGCGCGGTTGCCCTGCCACAGCCACCGACCGACCGCCTCCAGCCCCTCCGCCTGGACCGCCTCCTGGGTGATGGCGCGGTGTGCGGAGATGCGGAAGGCGGCGGCGTCGGGGAGAATGGCGAGGAGGATCAGCATGGGGGATCTGGAAACGCACCAGGAGGCGTTGGGATTCCACGACAGGATAGACTGCCGCGATGAGCAAGCCCTCCCGAATGCTGGCCCTCGACGTCCTCCGGGGCCTCGCTGTGTTCCTGATGATGGAGCAGCACATCGGCGTCTGGCTGTGGGAGAGCCATGTCTCGCCCAGTCAGTTCCTCAAGTACCCGGTCTTTGTCGGGTTCAACGCCCTGGGCGGGGGGGCAGCACCGCTGTTCATCACCCTCGCGGGGGTCGGCGGGGTCCTGTTCGCGGCGAGCCGGGCGGGGAAGGGCTGGAGTCCGGGGAAGATCGACGTCACCCTGATCAAGCGCGGCGTGGCGGTGATGGGGTTTGGCTACCTGCTCAACTTCCTCACCCCCAGCTGGTTCAGCCCGATGTCGTGGTTTGTGCTGCATCTGATGGGCGTGGCGATGCTGCTCGGTCCGCTGTGGCGACGGCTGCCGACGACGGTGATCCTGACCCTCGCCGCAGCGATCCTGATGGCAACCACCGGGATCCAGGACTGGCTGGGCACCCCGGCACGGCTGGGCAACGACCGGATGCGAGACACCTCCATGGTCGGTGGCGCCCTCCGCCTGGCGTTTGCGGAGGGGCAGTTCCCGATCTTCCCCTGGCTGGCGCTGTTCCTTGGGGGCACCGCTGCCGGGCGCTGGCTGAAGGGTGGGGATTTAAAGTCGATCCGTCGCCTGGGTGGGTTCGGGGTCGTGGTCGGCGGTGGGCTGGCGGCGGCCTGGGGTCTGGGGCTGACGGGAGATGGGCTGCTGATGCGCGCCGGGCGGTTCAATGGCACGTTTTATCCATGCAGTCCGGCGTACATCCTGCTGGTTGGCGGGCTGGTGCAGCTCGGGATCGCCGGGCTGGTTGGCTACGAGCAGCGCAAGGGCATGACCGCGGGGACGTGGGTGAGCCTGGGGCGGGCGAGCCTGACGCTGCTGCTGGTGCATGTGGTGGTGTTTCGGGAGCTCAGCCGACCGCTGGGGTGGTGGTCGGCGTTTGAGGCGGGGCCTGCGTTTGCGGGGACGTTGGGGGCGATTGGAGTGGCGGCGGTGTTGGCGCGGTTGTGGGGGAAGGTTGGGTATCGGTATGGAGCGGAGTGGGTTTTGCGGAAGGTGGCTGGAGGGTGAGGTTGGGTTGAGGGTGGAGAGAGGTTGAGGGTGGAGAGAGGTTGAGGGTGGAGAGAGGTTGAGGGTGGAGAGAGGTTGAGGGTGGAGAGGTTGAGGGTGCCCGGGGTTGATGGGAATTCCCGCGACGTCTCCGTCCTTGGGTGCTGATCGCTGCGGGGTCCCTCCGCGGGTCGCGCTGCACTCCCTGTCGGCCGGCATTCTCAGTGTTGGGACTACCTTTCAAGCCTCGGCTCACTTGCTGTCTGCGGGGCCGCCAGAGAATCTGGCGTGCGGCCCCTCCGACACGACCCTCTGCGGGAGCCCCTTGCGCGCTACCCAGGCGGACTGCGACTTGAGGTTGCTCGATCGAAGGCCACGCCCCCCCTTTTAGGGTGTACATAGGCAGCCACCGGCCGACTCCGTCGGCCTCCGCAGGGTCCCCGTCGGCGTCAGGCCCGCCTGAAGGCGAGCGAGTGGTCGATTACCCACCTGAGCTGACGCTGATCAGCACGACTCTCCTCTTCGGCAGGAGGCGGACGAAGGTGGGCATGCCAGGGAGGGACACGGAGGCAGCCGGGAGCGGGCGGGGCGAGGCGGGCCGACAGGCGGGGCGAGGCGGGCCGACAGGCGGGGCCGAGGCGGGCCGACAGGCGGGGCGGGGCGGGCCGACAGGTCGGGCGAGGCGGGGCGGGCCGACAGGCGGGGCGGGGCGAGCTGGCCTGACGCCGCTGCGGAGGCCGACGAAGTCAGCCGGTGGCTGCCTACGTACACCCTAAAAGGGGGGGGTCGGGTGACCCGGTCCGGAGAGCCTCAAGTCGCAGACCGCCCGGGTGCGCGCAAGGGGAGACCGTAGTGGGCCGTGTCGGAGGGGCCGCACGCCAGATTCTCTGGCGGCCCCGCAGACAGCAAGCGACCCGAGGCCGGCAACCTCGTCCAGTCACCAAGAATGCCGGCCGAAAGGGAGCGCAGCGCGGACCGCGGAGGGGACCCGTGGCGATCAGCACCCAAGGACGGAGACGTTGCCGCTACCCCCATCGTCCTCAATCAGCCATCAACCCCAACCAGCCATCAACCCCCTCTCCATCCTCCACAGCCACTACAATCACCTCAATGTCCTTCTCCTCATCCGAACAAACCATCCTTCCTCTCCTCCCCATGATCTACGTCGCATGGGCCGACGGAGAACTCACCGACGCCGAGGTCACCGCCCTCCACGCCGCCCTCCCTGGTGACCACCCTGCCCTCAAGCAGTGGCTCGACCCCACCAACCCGCCCACCGCCACCCAGCTCCAGGACCTCCTCCGACGCCTCGAAGAGGCCGCTGAGACGGTCGGGCTGCCCCGGCAGCACGGGCTCATCGACCTCGGCCTGTCCATCGCTGGATTGTCGGATGCAGAGGGCGAGTGGGCGGCGGTGCGGGAGCTGGAGAAGACGCTGGGGCTCTACGGCAGCGCGGCCAGCCGACGGTTCTTCCCCCCAGAAGCCCCCTCAGACATCACCGTCTCCGGGCCGGACTGGTCGCCCGAGGCGATGGCGGCGCTGCTCGATGGGCCGCGTGGTCCGTGGAAAGCGAAGGTCCGGGCGCTGCTGGCGGATCCGTTCTTCCGACACCCCGGCGAGATCAACACCACCGAGTACCGCTCGCTCGTGCTGCGGTGGTGCCAGGCACTGGCAGACCGGGGCTTCCTCGACAGCCTCCTGCCCGCGGCGAGCGGCGGACGACCGGATGTCGGTGGGTTCGTCGCCACTTTCGCCACCCTCGCGACCTTCGACCTCAGCCTGCTGGTGAAGTTCGGCGTGCAGTTCGGGCTGTTTGGATGCAGCATCCTGTTCCTCGGCAGTGAGGAACAGAAGCACAGATACCTCGCCGACATCTTCGCCCTGCGGCTGCCCGGCTGCTTCGCGATGACCGAGCGCGCGCACGGCTCCAACGTCCGCGACCTGGAGACCACCGCCACCTACGACGACGGGCGAGATGGCTTCGTCATCGACACCCCCCACCCCCTCGCTGGCAAGGAGTGGATCGGCAACGCCGCGGAGCACGGGCACATGGCCACCGTCTTTGCCCAGCTGTCCGTCGGCGGGGTCGAGCATGGTGTCCACGCCTTCCTCGTTCCCATCCGGCGACCCGACGGCTCCCCTGCCCCCCGGGTTCGCATCGCGGACTGCGGACACAAGATGGGCCTCAACGGCGTGGACAACGGCCGCCTCTGGTTCGACCGCGTCTTCGTGCCTCGGGACAGCCTGCTCTCCCGGTTCGCCACCATCGACGAGGCCGGGCAGTACCACAGCCCGATCGCCTCGCCCGGTCGGCGGTTCTTCACCATGCTCGGTGCCCTGGTCGGCGGTCGGGTGAGCGTCGCTGCGGCCAGCGTCAACGTCGCGGCCTCCGCGCTGACCATCGCGATCCGCTACAGCGCCCGGCGGCGGCAGTTCGGTCCCGAGGGCGGCCCGGAGGTTCCCATCCTCCGCTACCCCACCCACCGACTCCGGCTGCTCCCCCGCCTCGCAGCAACCTACGCCCTGCACTTCGCCGCCGAGGACCTCACCACCCGCTACGCAAAAGCCGTCGAGGAGGACGGCGACATGCGCGAGGTCGAGGCCCTGGCGGCGGGCATCAAGGCGATCGCCTCCTGGCATGCCACGGACACCGTGCAGACCAGCCGGGAGTGCTGCGGCGGACAGGGGTATGCGGCGATCAACCGGTTCGCAGCGCTCAAAGCGGACTCCGATGTGTTCTCCACCTTCGAGGGCGACAACATCGTGCTGATGCAGCTCGTCGCCAAGGCGGTGCTCGGGCAGTTCCGCAGTCGGTTCTCCGACACCAGCCCGGTCAGCATGATCCGACACCTCGCCGAGATCGCCAGCAGCCGGGTGAGCGAGAAGAACCCGATCATCACCCGCTGGACCCAGCAGCATCACCTCCGGAACGGGGCCTTCCACAACGACATCCTCGCCGGACGCACCATCGACCTCACCCTCGCCATCGCCCGGGGAATCCGGCGGGACCTCGACGGCGCCGACGATCCATTCGACGCGTTCAACCGCTGGCAGCCGGCGATGGTGGAGCTGGCCCGCGCCCATGTCGAGCACACGGTCCACGACCGGTTCCGTAGGGTGGTCGAGGACTGCACCGACCCTGCCCTGGCTGCCGTGCTCAACGACCTCTGCGACCTCTACGCCCTGTCTCGGATCGAGGCGGAGCGGGGGTGGTTCCTGGAGAACGGCTACCTCACTCCGGCGAAGTCCCAGGCGATCCGCGCGGAGGTCATGGCGCTGTGTGACGGGCTTGCTGGAGAGGCTGTGGCCCTCGTCGATGCCTTCGCCATCCCCGATGAGGCCATCGGCGCACCGATCGCGATGCGGTGAGGCTCAGCGCGCCAGCCAGGCCGCCACCTCATCCTCGTCCAGCGCCCCCGGCTCCGCCAGCACCACAACCGCCCCCGCCAGCGAGCCCACCGACGGCTCAATCACCGCCGCGCTCAGCCAGTCCTGCGCCACCGCCACCGCAGCACCCTCCAGCTCCTCCGCCAGCTCGTCGAGGTACCACCACGTCAGCATCGACCGGAGGTAGTCCCGCACCAGCGGGCCGGGGATCGTCTCGGTGTGTACCGGGTGGCGCATCAAGAACAGCAGCGGGACCACCGGCAGATCCGGCGTGCCATCCTCGGCATACCGCAGCGGCGGCTGACTGTACCGACACCCGACCGGCCACCGGTAGCCGACCTTCCCCCAGAAGAACCGGGCTTCCGCCTCGCTCTCCAGCACAAACGCCTCCAGAGACCGGGCCTCCGCTGCGGCATAGTGCGCCAGCCGGGCCTCCAGGGCCGCGTTGAGCTGCCGTCCCGCCCCCTGTCCCCGCAGCCGACCATCGACCAGGGCATGACCGACCGCGCCGAGCACCCGCCCCGCCGACAGCGGAATCAGCGAGCCAATCGCCGCAGCACACACCCCGGCGTCGTCCCAGCACGCCACGATGATCGTCTCCACCCCGCCGGTCCGCTGCGCCTCTTCCTCGTAGTGGGACAGCCCCTCCAGCTCGACCTCGCCAAAGTGCGGCAGCAGGAAGGCATGAACCTGCCGGACCGCCGCCACATCCCGTGAGACATCCACAAACTGCATCATCCCCTCCACTTGAGGCGCTCGTTCAGCACCGCCTCGACCGCCAACAGCTTCTCCTGCGCGGCAGCCTCAGCGGCTTCCTCTGCTTCCTGCATCTTCCGCCCCTCCAGCCAGGTCCGAACCACCAGCACCGCCACCGGGGTGAGCACCACCGCCATCAGTCCGTAGCGCACCCACTCCAGGGTGAGCAGGCTCGATCCATACAGACCCGCTGCGGTGGTCGAGAAGATCTGCACGAACCGCTTCTGACGATCCCCAAGCTTCTCCCTCCGAATCTGCCGGTCTTCCCGAGCGCGATCAACCACCGCCCGGGTCTGCCGGTCGAGGAAGTCCTGGGTGGCGATGACCTTGTCAAGCCGGACGGACAGCACCGCGCGGCTTCGCTCCAGGTCCATCTTCTCCACCACTGCCCGCAGCAGCCGGGCGTGGTCGTCGTAGCGCGACATCAGGCACTCCTGGAGCAGGGAGAGCTTCTCGTCGGCCTCCAGCTTGAAGTGCTCGGCGACCTGCACCTCGCTGCGCAGGACATCACGGAGACGAGGGTGGGCGGAGAGGCTGAGGAACGCCTGACGGAGGTAGTGAGAGCGCTGGTTGTAGCGCACGGACAGCTCGGTGAATGCGCCGACCAGGGTGCGCATCCAGAGCATCAACCTCAGCGTGCCAGCGTACTCGTAGTCGATGAGGTAGTACGGATCGTCGGGGAAGTACATCGACGCCTGACTGCCCCGAATGAACAGGAAGTCCGCCCGATGTGAGCGGATCGCGGCGAGGTTGTCGGCGGGGTCGATGGCGAACTCAGTGCCCACCCAGTCCGCGAGGCTGGCCTTGGACTCCCGGCTCGGTGCCAGCATCCAGTGGAGTCGCCGACGGTCCTTCAGCTCCGGCCAGTCCGCAGCCTCCCCACTCACCCGCAGCTCGTGGAAGGTCACCATGGTCGTCCAGTCCCGCTCGACGTCGTAGCAGGCCTTGTAGACATCCAGACCATAGGTCGCGTGCATCCCGGCGAGGAAGCCCTTGATGAGCGCGGTGGAGCGGTCGCGGAGGTAGCGCACGGTCTGGCGAAGCAGGGCGACCTCGGGCCGCTCGCAGTTCGACAGGGCGGCATCGATCGCGGCCAGCAGGGGGGCAATGGTGGTGTTGATGTCCGGGTCGATCGCCAGGGCCGAGGTCGCCTCGGCAATGAGGGCCGCACAGGTCTGCCGCAGCCCTCCATCGGGCAGGGCGTCGACGGCGAGGAACGGGTGAAGGATGTCGGGCAGATCCTCCGTCGGCTCAGGCAGGAAGAGCGCCTCGGGGGCGTGGGGGGAGATGAGGTCGACGACTGCCTGAAGCTCCAGCTCGTCGGCGTCTTGAAGCTCGACGGCGTACTCCAGGGCCAGCACCCCGAGGTTGACCAGCCGGATGGTCGGGACCACCGCGTAGGTCTTCCCCCGGTAGTGCAGCGCCATCGGCTCCAGGGACAGCACCAGCGCCCGCATGTTCTCCGCGCCCAGCGCCGTCTCGAAGACGTCCTGGAGGGCCTCGGGGGCGAAGTCGTCCGCTGTGGACAGCCCCAGCCACGCCTTGACGTCCACCTCGCCGGAGACGGCGTCGGCGGTCACCCGCTTCATCAGGTCGTCGTCGACGTAGGTGTTCACCCCCAAAACCACGGTGGCGTCGGCTCTGACCGGGGCGTCTTCTGGAGCGGACGAGGCCGCGAGCCGGGCGTGGTGGCCGAGGAAGATCCGGTGGGCGCGAAGCTCGGTGAACAGCTCCGGGTCCGCCGGTCGCATCGCGGTCATGTGCGCCTCGATGACCGCGATGCTCTCGGCGACCGCTTCGGCAGACGCCGTGCCGTCGAGCACCGTGATCAGACGCTCGGTGAACGCCTGGGCGCCCTGGAAGTAGTGAGAGCGGGCGGTGAACAGCTCAAAGAGAACATCGTCCGCCGTCATGTTCGCCAGCACCTCAGCCATCAGCCGGGCGGACTGGCGGGAGTGGTGGGCCATGCGAGCCGGGTCGCTGGAGACGAAGGCGTTCTCAGCAGCGGTGTAGTGGAGGTAGGCGTCGGTGTAGGGCAGCAGCGAGCGCTTGAGCGGGCTGTCCGAAGCGTCAGACAGGGCCGCCCGAGCCAGCCAGATCATGCCGCGGACCCGGACATAGTCATACGAGATGTCCCAGATCTGGTCGGCGCGGGCCATGAGGTTCAGCCAGAGCAGCACCGGACGGTTGGTGGCATCGGCGTCGGAGAGGAGCCGGGTGGTCAGCGCCTGGAGATCCTCGACCTCGCTGTCTGCCAGGAGGGCCAGAGCCTCGGTGAGGTTGCTCACAGCGGCACCCGCATCACCTCGCGCGGACCGGGCTCGGGCGGCACGAAGATCCGGGGTGAGTGAGCCTGCGCCCAGGCAAGCGCGGCAGTGAGGATCGCAGAGAGATCCGCGGCGGCGGGCTTTGACAGCCAGAGCACCCCATCTTCGCCGTCCTCTGTGACCAGCGAATCGCAGAGCTGGAAGAACACCCGGTCGGACTCCTGGCGGACCACCAACCAGGGCACCGTCGGATCCGAGTCCGCACGGAGGCTGATGTCATCGCCTGGCAGGACCTCGGCCAGCACCAGCACCTCGGGCACCGTCAGCCACCAGGTCCCCACCCAGTCGATCATCACCCGGGGCGTCCCCGGATCGGACACCTCCGCCTGGACCGTCACCGCGATCCGCTGCAAGGTACCGGTGGAGTCGATGGCCTGTACCTCTCCGATGCACGGATCGAGCGCACACAGCCGGGGCGGATGGGTCACCAGGACGGTGAGGGCCTGATGGAGAGCCTGCTCCAGCGAGTGCAGCCCGGTGTAGCACCACGCCTCCGGCAGCATCGTCAGCGACGTCCCGCCGGGCGCGATGGTGAGCCAGGGGCCGTCGTCGTCGTGCAGCTGCCCACCAGACGCCAGCATCCCCAGCACCGCCTCAGCCTCGGTGATCGACAGCGGGATGATGTGGCAGCCCTCGGGCGGATCGGGGATCTCCATGTGCAGCTGGATGAGGTCGTCGGTCTGCGGATCGACCACACTGACCGTGCTGACGGTGACGACGATCTCAGCGGGGTGCAGCGTGCTCATGGGCATCGCCGCATTCTACCGCGTGAGGCGGTCGCTGTGGCTACTCCCAGTCCGGCTCGCCGCCGAACAGGGTGTACTCGACCGTCGCGTTTCCGCTAAAGTTCACCACCCCGATCGGGCGCCACGCCTTGATCGCCAGGTCGTAGCCCATCAGCGCGTCGGTGGTTGTCTGCCCGTCGTGTGTCACCGAGGCGGCGTACCCCATGCCCCGGACGAAGTCGACGGAGAAGCCATACGGCGTACACTCCGGCGGCTGGGATCCGTAGAAGTTGACCTCCCAGGCGTCCGAGCAGGCCGCACAGTCCTTCAGCGCAGTGGTGCCCCAGCTCCCCAGGCCGATGGCACAGGTCTCCACGCCATCCTCGAACACCACCACCTCCTCGCCGCCGTCCCAGGTGTAGTTCAGCGGGTTGTAGCTGTAGCCGGTGCGCCGAACGTCAGCGGAATCGGCGTCAGTGTCTGCGTCCGTGTCTGCGTCCGTGTCTGCGTCGGTGTCTGCGTCCGTGTCTGCGTCCGTGTCTGCGTCCGTGTCTGCATCAGACTCCTCGGTGGTCTCGGGGCAGTCCGGCGTGCAGGCGAGTGAGAAGATCCAGAGGGTGAGGGTCATGACAGTCTCCAGGTGTGCCTTCGATCTACCGGAGACAGACATCGCGTTCTCTTTCGCTGGCTTTCGCCCCCTCCCAGGTCGGTGGCTACACTGGTGAGATGGAAGTCCATGTCCTGCACCTCGGAGAGATCATTTACCGACAGGTGCTCGGCGACCAGCCGGTGACCATCGGGCGCTCCCGACACAATGAGATTGTGCTGCTCTACAGCGATGTCTCCAGCCACCACGCGATCATCAGCCGGCAGTCCGACCGGGTGGTTCTCCAGGACCTCCAGAGCAGCAACGGCACCTTCCTCAACAGCGAGCGGCTCTCCAGGCCTGCCATCCTCTCCGTCGGAGATCGCATCCGACTGGGCAACACCGCCACGCTCCACATTGCTCAGAGCGCACCAATCCCCCGCCCCTCGATGCAGCTGGAGCGGGTCGACGGCGGGCTGGTCTGGCCGATGCGAGCGGCCCGCCTTGTGATTCCGAGCAGCGATGAGACCGCGCTGGTGGTGGATGAGTCTGGTGAGGTCTGGCTGGAGGAAGACGGTGTGGAGCAGCACCCGGTTGCCCTGGACACCGCGTTTGTAGTGGGTGGGGTGGCGTATGTGCTGCGGAGCGGGGCGCTGCTGACCGCAGAGACCGTGCAGGTCACCCCATCGGGGGTCCCCTACCGACTCGCGGTGTCCCTCGATGAGGGCGAGGCGACGCTGTCAGACACCCGCTCCGGTCAGGTCTGCCGCTACCAGACCGACAACCGGGTCGCCCTGCTGTATGCCCTCGCACAGCGCTGGCACACCGACGCACCCGGAGCCGGGCAGGGCTGGCTGGACGATGAGTCCCTCGCCAGCGCGATCTGGGGCCGCCAGCGACACCAGCAGACCGCCAACAACCTCAACGTGCTCATCTTCCGGATCCGCAAGAAGGCCACCGGTGCCGGACTCAGCGGGATGTTCCTCCAGAAGCGCCGCAGTCGGATGCGGCTGAGGGTCAACGGGGTCGAAGTCTGAGGGGGTGAAAGTCCGTGAAAGTCTTCGGCCGGTACACTCTCCCTGGAGGTGACCATGTTGTACCGTTGGATTGGCCTCATTGGCCTGACCGGGTGTGCGTTTGAGCCGCTGTCCGGGGAGCGGCTGTGCGAGGAGGTCGGCTTCGGCATCGCCAGCCAAATCCACACCTGCACCGCCGACGAAGAGCTGGCTCAGACCGGCTACGAGGCGCTGTACGAGACCCACACCTGCACCATCGCCAGCTTCGAGGACCTCAGCATCGAGCCGAGCGCCGACCCCGGGTGGTTCGCCTGTCCCGCCGCGATGCTCACCCCGGCGTGCGACACCATCCAGGCCACCGAGCCTGTGTGGTGGCTCGCACTCGACGAGAGCTGCGCAGCGCTGTGGGCACCCCTGAGCGCCAACACCGCGTCCGTCACAGACACCCAGCACCCCGAGGGATCGCGATGATTGTGATGCTCGTCTCGACGGCGTGGGGTCAGTCGTTCCTCGACGGCTGTGAGCACACCCTGCCCTCTCGACAGTGGGCCCGGGACATGAGCGACTCCAACGCCGAGCTGTATGGCGTGATGTCCGCCTCCGAGCGGCTGCTGATGCCCTACCTGTTCTACGAAGACGGCGACAAACACACCAAGAAGACCGCCGCGCTGTTTCTGGAGTCGAACTTCATCGCCTCCGGGGTCGACCTGCCCGGGTCGAGCTGCACGGAGTGGGAGGTTGGCGAGGTCGACATCTCGGCGATGTCGATGGGCTTTGGCTTCTCCCGCCCCTGGTTTGGCTTGTTCTACGCCAGCTCCATCACCGGCACCACGATGATCGCCGACCCGATGGATCGGGTCATCGCCGACACCTCGGTGGTCTACAACGCCTACTACATGTTCGTCGCTCCGTTCGTCGGTGCCCGGCAGTTCGACACGAGGTCCAGCCGATTCAACCTGGACTGGGTGGCCGGCGCGAGCGTCTCTCCAGCGACCCTGAACATCTCAGTGGGCTACCTCGGAAGCCAGGGGATCTTCCACAACATCAACGAAGACACCACCCGGCTGTTCGTTCAATTCGCGGCCCAGGAGGCCTACCAGCGCCTGCCGTGGTGGGCGATCGGGCTGTACGACGTGCCCTGGCCGGAGGAGTGGAAGGATCGCATCGGGCGGACGAAGGTGTTTGGGCGCAGTGTCGAGTGGTACGCCGTGCCGGTTGCCTCTGATGCAGAGACGACGGAGACCACCGACACCGGGGAGGAAGAGGCCGACACCGAGGCCGCAAAGCCCCCGCCGTTTAGCACCCTCCACCTCCACCAGACCTTCCTCGACGAGCGCCTCGCGGTGCGCCTCGCGGTCCAGCGCAAGCCGTCCTGGGGCTTCCATGAGGCCGTCGCGACGGTGAGTCCGGTCGAGCTGGAGTACGGCTTCCTGTACGCCGAGGCCGGGCTGGTCTCGCTGCCGCCGGTCTACCACTACGGCATCACCGGCGATGTCCGCTGGGTGGTCAACATCGGAGCGACCGCCACGCCGCAGTCCTATGGCCGAACCGATGGCGAATTCACCTTCGCGATTCGACGCAACCACACCGACACCCTCACCACCTTCCCCTACGCCGCCGACGCCTGGCAGGTCTACGTCGGCTTCGGCTTCGGAGAGCAGAACGACTGACGCTACACTGCCTGCGGAGGGCACATGCAGCTCGGTCCGTTTGGGGTTCAGGAGCAGATCGGCGCGGGCGGAATGGGCACAGTCCACCGGGGCATCCATCGCTTAGAGGGGGTCGTGGTCGCGGTGAAGCGGGTCTCGATCACCGATCCGAGCCGCCGGGAGGCGTTTGATGGGGAGGTCCGCGCGGTGGCCCGGCTCAACCATCCCGGGATCGTCGGGGTCTATGACCATGGCTTCACCGACGGCTCGGGCTGGCTGGCGATGGAGCTGGCGGACGGCGGCACCCTGCGAGATGTGCCGCCTCAAGACGAAGCCGCGGTCCGTGCGATCGTGCTGGAGATCCTCGACGCCCTCGCCCACGCCCACGCCCGTGGGGTCATCCACCGGGACCTCAAGCCCGGGAACCTCCTCCGGTTCACCGGTGACACCCTGCGCATCAAGCTGGCCGACTTCGGCATCGCCCGGGTGGGAGACACTGCCATCGGCGGGGTGATCGGCACGCTGCGGTACATGGCGCCAGAGCAGCTCGACGGAGATCGGGGCACCTCCGGGCCGGGCACCGACCTGTTCGCGCTGGGCTGCATGGTCTACGAGTGGCTGGAGGGACGCCCGCCCCACCCCGACGGCTCCCGCGCTGCCCCCGCTCCAGCGATCCGAGCACCACACTGGTGGCCCTGGCTGCGCGCGATGCTGCGGGAGTCCATCGAGGCCCGCCCCCGCTCCGCCGCCCACGCCGCCGCGCTGCTCCCCGACGCCGCCGCGCTGTTCCCTGCACTCGCACCGCTCGCTCCCTTCGTCTCCGACGACCTCACCCAGACCGCGCCCAGCACCGGGCAGCCCGCGTCTGGCTCCGATGCGACCCGACCCGCCGTCTCGGTCCTGCCCCTGCCGACGGACTGGCGAACCACCCAGCCTCCACCCTCCATCCGGCACCTCCACGCCACCGGCCTGCGCCTGTACGGCCTGCGCCCGATCCCGCTCATCGGTCGCGAGGATGTCCGGGATCGTCTCTGGCAGGCCGCCACGGAGTCTGCGACCGGTGCTCGGGTGGCGGTGCTGTCAGGCCCCGCTGGAGTCGGAAAGTCTCACCTCGCCCGGTGGCTGAGCGAGCGCGCTGCTGAGCAGGGACGCGGTGTGTGGCATGCCCGACACAGCGCCCAGGGGCAGGCCGCGGACGGGCTCTCAGCGATGGTTGACCGAGGCACCGGGGTCGCGCCCACTCCCCCCGCCGAGCGACGTGCCCGCTGGACCCGCTGGACGTACTACCGGCAGCTGCCCGAGAGCACCCTCTCCACCCTCGCCGCGCTCACCGACCCCGCGTCTCACCCCCGGACGTTCCGATCCGCCACCCAGCGCTACGACGCCCTCATCACCATCCTGCTGGCCGACGGACCGGGCGCAGTGGTGTGGCTGGACGACCTGCAGTGGGGAGCGGACGCCCTCGGGCTCGCCGCCCGCATCCTGGCCCGCGACGTGCCGCTGTGCGTCGTCGCCACCCTGCGAGACGATCTCACACCTGAGGGTCTACCCAGACTCGATGGGGCGATCATCCTGCCGATTGGGCCCCTCCCGCCGTCGGATCGTGCGCCGCTGATCCGCAGCCTGTTGGGCACCGACGACGCCCTGCGGGCCATGCTGGAAGCCCGAACCGCCGGCAACCCGCTGTTCGCCGTCCAGCTCATCGCCGACTGGGTCGCTCGGGGGCTGCTCGTCCCGGATCGGCACGGCTTCCGACTCACTGAGGCCGCAGAGGTTCCCCTGCCTGCCGATCTGGCCGGGGTCTGGCGGGACCGCATGGCGCGCATCCTCGACCCGCTGTCTGCCGAAGCGACCGATGCCATCCAGCTCGCCGCAGTGCTCGGCCTGGAGGTCGACGCCGACGAGTGGCGCGATGCCCTGAGGCGTCGCGACCTGCCCCGTCCCACCGCTCTCCTCCAGGCGCTGCTCACCGAGAACCTCATCCGCCCCACCCAGCGCGGCTGGACCTTCGCCCACGGCATGCTCCAGGAGACCCTCCTCGGCCTGATCGCCGACCCCGCCCCCCTGCATGCCACCTGTGCAGCGGTCCTGGCGGATCGCAGCGGGGACGGCGTGCGTGCCCGGCAGGGGCGACACCTCATCGCCGCCGGTCGCCACGCCGAGGCCCTCTCACCGCTGTACGAAGCCGCGAAGGTTGCCAACTACCAGGTCGCCTACGGGGCCGCCCTGGCCCTCCTCGACGCGCACGCCGTCGCGCTCGACCACGCCCCGGATCCCCGAGAGCACGCCCGGTCCCGCCTGCTGCGCATCATGATCGCCCGCCAGCAGGGTCGCACCGCAGACGCCCGACAGCAGACCACCGACCTCCTCGCCGATCTCGACCTCGACACCCCGGCGTGGCCGATGATCACCGCCGAGGCGCTGTGCATGCGCTGCATGCTGGAGACCCAGGCGGGTCGGGCACAGTCCGGCTACGACGACGCCCTCGCCGCCCGCCAGATCGCCCCGGAGGTCGCCACCAGCTACCTCTACGGTGCCCTCGCGCTCATCTCGCTGCGGGAGTTCGAGGCTGCCGATGCCGACGCACAGGCTGGCCTCCCCCACGCCGAGCACGACTCGATGGCCTACGCCGAGCTGCTGCGGGTCCAGGGACAGTCGCGATGGCGCCGGGGGCTGTACGCCGAGGGCGAGCAGTCACTGCGTGCGGCACTTGACGCCGCGATCCAGGGTGGCGACACG
The DNA here is from genome assembly GCA_047621685.1 of Myxococcota bacterium. GTDB lineage: Bacteria > Myxococcota_A > UBA796 > UBA796 > UBA796 > JAQXDW01. The sequence continues at coordinate 15,629 of JBLHNG010000075.1, forward strand.
GTCAGCGAGCTGCTGGTCCGCACCGAGCTTGGCGCGGTCTGCCAGACTCAAGGCCACTTCGACGACGCCCTGCCCCACTACGAAGCCGCCGCCGCCCTCGTCGAGCCCGACAGCATCCAGTGGCTCATCGTGATGTCCAACGTGCTCATGGTCCAGGCGATCACCGAGCTGAAACCCGACACTCACGCTCGGGCCTGCCACCTGCATGCGCGGTTTACTGAGATGGGCTTTCCCGAGCAGGCAGCGTATGCCCGCGGCATTGTCTGGGGGACGATGGGTGATCCGGCTGAGCAGGATGCTGAGCTGGGGACGATGCAGGCGGGGTTGGCGCAGTACGGGGTGGTCGATGGGGACTTTGTGTTTCTGGCGCGCCGGGTGGCGGAGCGGCGGAGAGTGAGCGGGGATGCGGTGGGGGCGGCGCTCGCGGAGTCGTTTGCGGTGGCGCAGCTGGGGCTGGGGGCGGTGGTGCCAGAGGGGGTCAGTAGTTGAGGTCGACCAGCTCGGGGAAGAGCGTCTCATCGACCAGGAACCAATCCCGCTCGGCCATGTTCAGCCGATCCGCCATGCGCTCCAGATGCTGCGCCCGACCATCGAACTTATAGCGCTCGATGACCTCCTTGAAGCGCTCTACCATCCGCTCGTGGTCGACCTTGCCATCCTCAACCATCGCGCGAATGTCGTCCTGATCGTTGGTGTTGAATCTCTTGAGTTTGGAGACCACTACGTCCGCGATGTCGAGGAGTTGAATCGTGAAGTTGTTCAGCCGAAGATCGAAGTGGTTCCACTGCGGCTCTGGAGGCAACAGCGGGATGCCTTTACTCACCACGTCCAGATAGATCCGGTGTCGTCGGTGCATCTTCGACCCCGGCCCGGCCAGCACACGCAGCTGCTCACGGACCTCCGCATCCAGCTGTTCAGTCTCAATCACATCGCTGTCTTTGGTGCCGCGCTGATAGCGGGTCTGGAGAAACAGAGCAGTCGAGCCGATCACTTTCAGCGTGATCGGTGGGTCTTCAATGTCGGGCCATTGGTCGTCCAGTTCGTTGAAGAAGTCCTCAATGTTCACAGGCTTCTCTCAAGGCCTGAGCGAAGTCGGAGACCTGGAGGGTGCTGACGACTCTCCATCGCCGAGAGTTCTTGGATGCGTTCTCCCAGACCTGTCTACGAGATGCAGGAGATCGTATCCCCGGTTCAAGAGGATCCAGGACGTCGTGCTCTTTTGGCGGATCCTGATGTTCCCCGAAGTCATCCAGCACGATCGGTGCGCGCTTCAGGCGCAGCCGCCACTTCCAATCCGAAGTTTTCAGGTCGGAAATGGCTTCCAGGGCGTTCTCCACCAGCCACGGCAACCTCCAGGGTCGCCCAGCACGCACGAGGCTGTGCTGGACCATCGGCAGCGCAATCTCATCGATGCTCCAGACCAGCACCGGCGCCAGCGCGGTTACCAGCCGTGCCGAGGAGGGATCGAGCAGCACCGCAATGATGGCATCAGCGGGGGTGGTGTGCTGGCTTTCTGGGAGGACCTCAGACTCCCGCAGGTGCCGAGCGCCGAACCGGGCCAGCGCGTTCTGAAGGCTGGCGGCAGGATCGGGGCTCGGATCAAACTCATCCACGCCGACGTTGAACAGCCGGAGGATCTCCAAGAATTGCTCCGCCGAGAACGAGCCCTGGCCGCGCTCCAGCTCGCTGAGTCGGTTCTGCGACAGCCCGAGCCGCTCCGAAAGCTCCGCCTGAGTCCACCGCCGCGACTTGCGAAGCTCGCGGACCTTCAGGCCGATCTGCTTGCGTGTGACTGGTGTTGAGCGTTGAGGAGATTGAATCATATCGAAATATCGATAACAACATCGAGATGTCGATACAAGCTCACAGTCCTGGTGCCCGTTTCGTGGACTCTGGCGGGTGTGCTGCCGAAGTGCTCACCAGACCTGCCTGTGAGCTTCGGCAGGTGCCGGTCGGAGGCGGACTGACTGCCGATTCGAGGAGCGGTGTGGAGGAGACACGGAGGAGAAGTGGAGACGAGGTTGGCAGTACCGCCGAACTTCAAGGATTCGCCCATCTCTGCTT
>JBLHNG010000076.1:0-17675 GCA_047621685.1 Myxococcota bacterium
ACCGAGATGGGGCTGCTCTCAGCGATGGGGGTCAACTCCATCCGCCAGTACGACGTCATCCCGCCGAAGTGGGTCCGCTGGATCTACGACAACTACGGCATCACCACGATGATCAACCCCCTGGTCGGGCGCTACGGCACGACCATGGACGGCCGCTGGATCCCAGTGGTCGACTACTCAGACCCGGACACCCGCGCACACCTCAAGGCCCTGACCCTGGCCTCCGTCGAGAAGTACCGGGACACCCCCGGCGTCCTGCTGTGGCTGCTGGGCAACGAGAACAACTACGGGCTGCACTGGAGCAGCTTCGAGATCGAGGCGCTGCCGGAGGGCGACCGCAACGACGCCCGCGCGACGCACCTCTACACCCTCTACGGTGAGCTCACCGACGCCATCCACGCCATGGACGACCACCACCCGGTCTCCATCGCCAACGGCGACCTCCAGTACATCGACCTCATCGTCGAGCACGCTGGCAACATCGACATCCTCGGCAGCAACGTCTATCGCGGCATCTCCAGCCGGGACCTGTTCGCAGACGTCGAGGAGAAGCTCGGGGTGCCCTTCCTGTACACCGAGTTCGGCGCGGATGCCTACGACGCCCGGCGCGGTGCCGAGGACCACATCACCCAGGCTCGCTACCTGGTCGGTCAGTGGGAGGAGATCTACCGGAAGTCCGCAGGAAAGGGCGAGGAAGGCAACGCCATCGGCGGCTACACCTTCCAGTGGTCCGACGGCTGGTGGAAGTACCTCCAGGAGAGCGAGCTGGACGTACACAACACCAACGCCAACTGGCCCAACGGCGGCTACCCCGAGGACTTCGTCGCCGGCGCCAACAACATGAACGAGGAGTGGTTCGGCATCTGCGCGAAGGGTCCGACCGACGCCAGCGGACTCTACGAGGTCTACCCCCGGGCCGCCTACTACGCCCTCCAGGCCGCCTACGCCCTCGATCCCTACGCCGAGACCACCACCATCGAGGCCATCGAGGAGCACTTCGGTCAGATCCACCCGGTCTCCTGGAACGCCACCTACCGCGCCCATGCCGCCGTCGGTCAGACCACCCGGCTGAGCCGCGCACGGGTCGAGAACGTTCGCCTGGACATGTGGACCACCGCCGCACAGGCCTACACCGCCGAGCGTGCCTCGATCACCCACACCGAGTCGGTCTATGTGGACTTCGCCATCGAGCCCACCGACAAGATCCGGGGCGAGGTGTCGCTCAATGCCCTGGGCAGCGTGGCGGACAACCGCATCGACACCATCTTCTACGAGGGTCGCGGGCGGGGTGCGGGCGATGAGGATCCGACAGCGCTTGACCCGACGGTTCTGGAGCGGGTGCGGCTGTACCGTGCCGGGCTGACCTGGGAGCACGACGCCTTCACCCTCGACAGCTTCTACCGCCGCGGGCACTACCACTGGGGCTACGAGGGCGACTTCTTCGGACTGTACCGAGAGGCCAACTACGGCCCCAACCCCGACATCTACGATGCCAACGTGCCCATCGGCATGGAGCTGACTGGGAAGGGCAGCCTGGATGGGCTGAGCCTGGCAGTCGGACCAGAGCTGTACTGGGGGGCCAACCCCTCGGCGTTCGCCCGCTTCCAGCAGCCCCTCGGCAAGGCGATGCTCACCGTCATCCACCAGGAAGAGGTCGCCAACCAGCGCACCGCAGACTCCACCCTCGCGGTGCCTGAGCAGGCCATCCGCCGCTCCACCATGCACCTCGCCATGAGGCGCGGCGGCATCGGCCTGGACCTCGGCGGCATCTTCGCGGGCTCCAACAAGATCGGCCAGGAGTTCGTCTCGGTCACTCCGGCCGACGGCGAGAGCTACGGCGACAGCGGCTACCACGTCTTGTCCGACGAGATCATCCTGTCAGACACCTTCGGCGGAAAGGCCAAGGTCACTGTAGAGGCTGGCCCGGTCAACTGGTATCTCCAGGGCAGCTACAAGGGCCTGGTGGCCGACGGCGGACCGGATCAGACCCAGACCTTCACCGGCTGGACCCTCAAGGAGAGCGGTCGAGGCAACCACTACGGCGCCCTGTCCGGGGTCGCGTTCAACGTCGGCTCGTTCCAGATCGCGCCCAACGTCCTCTACCAGAAGCCCATCGTCGGCCCCAACCCGGTCATTGCTGACACCTTCGACACCGAGAGCGGCCGATACCTCGGACAGGTCATCCCGCGGAACGTGGTCGACGATCCGTTCGCGGTGCTCGACAACCGCGAGACCATCGGCATGGAGCTGATGCTGGCCTGGGACCCCACCCCGGGGACCTGGATGTGGATGTGGGACAACGACGTGCGCGAGGATGCAAAGCTCGCCGCGAGCCTCAGCTTCGCCTACCGCATCCAGCCGACCTCCCGGGACTCCACCCTCGGCTTCCTCGACACCGGCACGATGTTCACCTTCGACGCCGCCCCGCCAGCCCAGGACATCTGGGACCTCACCGGCCGGGCCATCATCAACCCCCGCGGCGATCTGCGCATCCTCACCCGGGCGTACCTGGGGCAGGGACAGGCCCGGGGCAGCGATCCGCGGCTGATCACCCGCTACGGCGGCGATGTGCGGGTGTGGTGGAAGGACACCGCCTGGGAGTCCACCGTCAAGCTCAATGACTGGGGCCCATACGACTTCCATCGCGACTACAACCTGACCTTCCCCGTCCAGCTGCTGACCGACCTGTCCATCGGAATCGCCCCGCCGAGGCTGGTCGGCGGCGACACCCGGCTCGGCATTCGCGGAAAGCTCCGCTATCTCGATGAGTACTCCCCCGACCGGATCGGCATCGGGGGCACCTGGGGCACTGAATATGAGGTGGAGAGCTATGTCCGCATCTCGCTGTAGAGCACTCCTTCCCCTCGCTCTCGCTGGATGCGCTCAGATCGCACCGGCGGAGTACGACTATGGGACGGACCTTGAGACGCTGGAGTACAACCTGTACTCCCTGTCCGCCGGGGTCTACCCATCCACCGACGTCCTCGACGATCCCAACAACCCGTTTCATCGGGGCGTGGGCATCGAGACGAAGTGGGAAATCCAGTCTGCTGACCTGCCCATCGCCGGGTACTACGCCTGGGCGACCTGGCTGACCGGTCAGCCCAACGGCGAGGCGCAGTTCTACACCGCGGTGAACCTCCACGCGATCCACGACCGCGGCCTGGCCGACCCCGACGACCTCTACTACGTCCGGCTGATCGCGCTGGATGCCTACCAGACCGTGCTCGACATGTTCCCCGACGCCGTCACCTACGACGCCACCGGCACCATCGCCTACGAGCTCGCGCCGCAGGCCTACGCCGGCATCGAGGCGCTGGGCGGGGTGGTGGCTGGGGACTGGACCTTGATCACCAACGACGACGGCTCCACCGTCCTCATCCCGGGAGGCTGACATGATCTTCCTCGCCCTGGCCTGTCGCCCGGACCCCGGCAGCCCCAGCTACCCCGATCCCTCCGCCGTCCTCGACAGCGGCTCAGACTCCGACGACCCAGACAACTACCCCGGCCCCGATCCCTACACCGCCGGAGAGTCCCGGCTGAGCCTCGGTGCCTTCTATGAGGGCGGCTACTCCGAGCTGATGCCGGTCGATGATGTCAGCATCTTCTTCTACGTCTACTCCAGCACCTTCAGCCAGGCGACGGAGAGCACCGAGCGCATCGAGGGCTATGTCTCCGATCGGATCACGGTCGGCGGCGTGGGCTGGTGGGGTGGCGGAATCCAGAGCAACGCCGCGATCGACCTGAGCGCCTGGGACACCCTGCACTTCTCAGCGATGTCGGAGGACGTCGTGGACTTCGACATCCGCATGCAGTCGGGCACCGAGGGCACAGTAGACGCCAGCAGCTACGGCTTCACCAACGACGGCGAGTGGCACGCCATGGAGATCCCGCTCTCAGACCTCGCCGGGGTCACCCTCAGCAAGGTCACTGGCCAGTTCATCTTCATCGGCGAAGGCGATCCGGAAGGCTCGGTCATCTTCTTCGACAACCTCTACTACACCGCGGACTGACCATGCTGCTCCTCACCCTCCTCGGCTGCACCGCTGAAGACGTGACTGCGTTTGATTCCTCCTGGCAGGAGGTCTGGTCTGACGAGTTCGACGGCTCTGCTGGCTCTCCCCCCGACGCTGCAAATTGGACCCACGACGTCGGCGGGGATGGCTGGGGCAACGAGCAGCTGGAGTACAACACCGACCGCACTGAAAACGCCGCCCTCTCTGGAGACTCAACCCTCGTCATCACTGCCCGGGAGGAGGACTACGAGGGCAACGCCTACACCTCCGCCCGGCTCAAGAGCCAGGACCTGTTTGAGCCGGAGTATGGCCGCATCGAGGCTCGCATCAAGCTGCCGCAGGGCCAGGGGCTGTGGCCGGCGTTCTGGCTGCTGGGTGCGGACTTTGAGGAGGTCGGCTGGCCGGTGTGTGGGGAGATCGACATCCTGGAGATGCGCGGGGACTCCCCCGAGCAGGTCCACGGCACCATCCACGGCGCGGGGTACTACGGCGGCGGCGGGCTCGGCGGCACCTATGCGCTGGACGAGGGCACCTTTGCCGACGACTTCCACACGTTTACGGTTGACTATGAGCCGGAGCGGCTGGCCTGGTATGTCGACGGAGTGCCATACCTGACGCTCTCCCCCGGAGACCTGCCGGGGGGCAGTGCGTGGTCGCATGATGGGGCGGTGTTCCTCATCCTCAACCTCGCAGTGGGTGGGAACTACCTGGGGAATCCGGACGACTCGACAGCGTTTCCGGCGAGCCTGGAGGTGGACTGGGTGAAGGTGTGGGAGCGGGCTGGCGGGTATCCGGAATGAGGTGGTGATGATTCTGCTGGCGCTGGGCTGTGTGACGGAGACCTACCATCCTCCTGAGGGGGTGATGGTGGTGGTGCAGGAGTCGCACACGTCGTGGCTGCGGAACTTCAACCCGCTGATCTCCAGCTCGCGCTGGCCGAGCACTGCGGGGGTGTATGAGCCGCTGCTGATCTTCAACCCGATGCAGGGCAGCTACACGCCCTGGCTGGCAGAGACGTATGCCTGGGATGCCGACGGAGCCGGGCTGACCTTTCATCTCCAAGATGGGGTGAAGTGGTCGGATGGGTCTGAGTTTTCTGCCGACGATGTGGTGTTTACGTTTCGGCTCCTGAAGGAAAAGCCGGCGCTGGACATTGGCGGGGTGTGGTCGTTTATGGAGTCGATCTCAGCACCAGACTCAGAGACGGTGGCGGTGCGGTTCTCTCGTCCGTTCTCGCCGGGACTTGCTCGGCTTGCTCACCAGCCGATCGTGCCAGAGCACATCTGGGCGGACATCGAGGATCCGATCACGTTCACCAACCCAGAGCCGGTCGGCACAGGCCCGTTCACGGAGGTGACCCTGTTTGAGAGCCAGGTCTTCGAGCTGTCTGCCAATCCGCACTACTGGCAGGAAGGCAAGCCGGCGGTCAAGGCGCTGCGGTTTCCGGCGATCCCGACCAACGACCAGGCCGCGCTGGCGCTGATCAATGGCGAGGTGGACTGGGCGGGCAAGTTCGTGCCGGCCATCGACCGCATCTTCGTCGAGGCCAACCCGGAGCACCACAAGTACTGGTTCCCCCAGGTCGGCGGCTCGATCTTCCTGTACGCCAACACCACCACGCCGCCGCTGGATGATCCCGGCATCCGCAAGGCCATCAGCCGGGCCATCGACCGGGACCTCATCGTGCAGGTCGCCGCCTATGGCTACACCACCCCCGCTGGTCCCACTGCGCTGTCTGATGGCTACGCCGACTGGCGGATCCCGGTCGCTGAGGCTGACGACTGGACCCGCTACGATCCCGAGGCCGCCGCTGCTGCGCTGGAGGCTGCCGGGTACGTGCTTGGAGAGGACGGGCTGCGGCGTCGGGATGGAGAGACGCTGGTGATGAACATCAACGTGGTCAGCGGCTGGTCGGACTGGGTGCGTGCCGGGCAGGTCATCGCCCGCAACCTCCGGTCGATCGGGGTGGACGCCTCGCTGAAGACCTACGACTTCGGGGCCTGGTTCGAGCAGCTGGGTCGCGGGGAGTTCACCCTGTCGCTGGGCTGGTCAGGCGAGGGGCCGACTCCGTATGCGATGTATGGCGGGCTGATGTCCGCAGAGGGGATGGTGCCGGTCGGGGAGATCGCGCCGAGCAACTGGCACCGCTATGCCTCAAGTCAGGCCGATGCCCTGCTTCGTGCGTTCGAGCAGACCACCGACCCCGCCGAGCAGCACCGGCTCATCGCGCAGCTCCAGGCGGAGTTTGTCGCGCAGGCCCCGGCGATTCCGCTGTTCCTCAACCCCTCCTGGGGGCAGTGCTCCACCGCTCGGTTCACGGGCTTCCCCTCTGCTGAGGATCCCTACGCCCGGCTCTCTCCGAACAACCCACCAGAGACCCTGCTGGTGATGACCCGGGTGATGCCGCGATGATGCGATATCTGCTGAGACGGCTGGGGTTCTATGGGCTGGCGGCCTGGGCGGCGCTGACCATGAACTTCTTCATCCCCCGCCTGATGCCCGGCGATCCGGCCACCGTGATGTTCGCCCGGTTCCAGGGCAACCTCAAGCCCGAGGCCCTCGCCGCGCTCCGAGAAGCGTTCGGGCTGACCGATGCGCCCCTGTGGTCGCAGTACTTCAGCTACCTCAGCCACGCGCTGCGGGGAGACCTCGGGATCTCAGTGGCCTACTTCCCCACCCCGGTGATCGAGGTGATCGGGGTCGGGCTGATGTGGACGCTGTTTTTGGCGGGCATCGCGATGATCATCTCGTTTGGCGTCGGCACGCTGCTGGGCACTGTGGCAGCCTGGAGACGCGGCGGGTGGCTCGACAGCCTCGCACCGCCCGCGCTCGCCCTGCTCGGCTCGTTCCCCTACTTCTGGACCGCGATGGCCGCGCTGTTCGTGCTCGGCTTCTCGATGAACCTGTTCCCGCTGCGCCACGCCTACGGCCCCGAGGTCCACCCGGGCTTCAACCTCGCGTTCGTCCTCAGCGCCTTCCGCCACGCCGCCCTGCCGGCGGGCACCATGGTCCTCGCCTCGCTGGGGGGCTGGATGCTGTCGATGCGCAACACCATGATCGGCGTGCTCGGCGAGGACTACATCGCCTACGCCTACGCCCGGGGTCTGCCGGATCGGCGGATCATGCTGCACTATGCGGCCCGAAACGCGATGCTTCCGAGCCTGACGGGCTTCGGCATGGCGCTGGGCTTTGTGCTCAGCGGCGCGCTGCTGACCGAGATCGTCTTCTCCTACCCCGGCCAGGGCTACCTGCTCCTCCAGGCGGTCCAGAGCCAGGACTACCCGCTGATGCAGGGGCTGTTTCTGACCATCACCATGGCGGTGCTGCTGGCAAACTGGCTGGTCGACATCGTGACCGCGCTGCTGGATCCGCGCACCCGGGGGTCGTCATGAGGGCACTGCTGGACAACCGAAAGGCACGCATCGGGCTGGTCGTGGTGGTGGCGTTCTTCCTGCTGGCGGCAGTGGGTCCGCTGTTTGTGGGGGATCCGACCGACTTCGTGGGCGCGCCGCACCAGGCCCCGTCCGCCGCTCACTGGCTGGGCACCACCGGGCAAGGCCAGGACGTGCTCGCACAGACCGTGGTGGGCGCGAGAACGACCCTGCTCGTCGGGGTGCTCACCGGGGTGGGGGTCATCGGACTCGGGGCGCTGATCGGCGGGATCGCGGGCTACTTCGGCGGCCGAATCGACGACGCACTCACCATGCTCATCAACGTCTTCCTCGTGCTGCCCGGGCTCCCCCTGATGGTCGTGCTCGCTGCATGGCTGCCGCCGGGACCAGGCACCATCGTCGGGGTGCTGATCCTGACGGGCTGGGCGTGGAATGCCCGGGTGTTTCGCGCACAGACCCTCTCGATCCGCAGCCGGGACTTCATCGCCGCATCGATCATCAGCGGCGAGGGCGCGCTGCGCATCGTGGTGGTGGAGATCCTGCCGAACATGGCCTCGCTGCTCGTCGCCAGCTTCATCGGCGCGACCCTCTACGCGATCGGCGCCCAGGTCGGCCTGGAGTTCCTCGGACTCGGAGACGTCTCGGCGGTGACCTGGGGGACCAACCTGTACTGGGCGAGCAACGACGCCGCCCTGCTGACCGGATCCTGGTGGACCTTCGTGCCGACCGGGGTGGGCATCGCGCTGGTCGGCTTCGGGCTGACGATGCTGAACTTCGGCATCGACGAGCTGACGAACCCCCGGCTGGCTGCCCGCCGCTCTCCGCTGCACAGCGGACCGGGCCTGTCCGCCACCCCCGTCGCCCGGGAGCTTCGGTGAGCGCCATCCTCGACATCCGCAACCTCTCGGTGGCCTGGATGAGTCCGTCTGGTCCGCTGCACGCTGTGGAAGACTTCAGTCTCTCCATCGCGCCGGGGGAGATCGTCGGGCTGGTCGGAGAGTCCGGCAGCGGCAAGTCCACCGCGATGCTCGCCGCCATCCGCGCCCTGCCAGCCCCGGGGGTGATCACTGGCGGATCGGTCACCTTCGATGGCCGGGAGGTGCTTGAGATGGGCGAGGACGAGCTGCGGAGCCTGCGGTGGGACGGGATCTCCCTGGTCCCGCAGAGCGCCCTGAGCGCCCTGAACCCGGTGCTGACCATCAGCGCCCAGATCGCCGACACCCTCCACGCCCACGGTCGGGCGGATGGTCTCGCGGCGCGGTCGGTGGAGCTGATGCGGCTGGTCGAGGTCGACCCGGTCCACCTCCGCAGCTATCCCCACCAGCTCTCTGGCGGCATGCGGCAGCGCATCGCCCTGGCCCTCGCCCTCGCCCTCGATCCCCCGATGGTGATCATGGACGAGCCGACCACCGCGCTGGATGTGGTGGTCGAGCGGCAGATCCTCCGGCGCATCCTCGCGCTGCGGGCGGAGCGGGGCTTCTCCATCCTGTTCATCACCCACGACCTGTCGCTGCTGATGGCGTTCGCCGACCGGATCGCGGTGCTGTATGCGGGCCGACTCGTCGAGGTCGCAGACAAGAAGACCATCCAGTCTGGGGGGCGGCATCCCTACACGCAGGGCCTCATCCGCTCCATCCCCCGGCTGCACGGTGACATGTCCGAGGTCCGTGGGATCCCCGGCGCCCCACCGGCACTTCGAAGCCTGCCGAGCGGCTGTCGGTTCCACCCCCGGTGTGGTCGGGCGACCCCGGACTGCGCCACCGCCGTCCCGCTGCTGCGTCCCATCGGGACCGGCCACCAGGCGGCCTGTCACCTGCTGGAGTCGCCATGAGCGCGGTGCTGAGCGTCGAGGGCCTCTCGGTGAGCTTCCCCACCCCGGGCGGTCGGCTCCGGGCGGTGCATGACCTGTCGATGGCGGTGGCCCGGGGGGAGTGCGTGGCGCTGGTCGGAGAGTCCGGCAGCGGAAAGAGCACCATCGCCCGTCTGATCACCGGCCTTGTCGCCCCGGAGTCGGGAACGGTCCTGCTCGATGGCGCGCCGCTCTCAGGCAATTGGCGGAAGCGCATCCAGCTCATCTTCCAGGATCCGTTCGGCTCGCTGAACCCCGCGCACACCATCCGCCACCACCTCGCCCGCCCCCTGGCCCTGCATCGCAGCGACATCACCGACATGGACGCCGAGATCGGCGCGCTGCTGACTCGGACCGGCCTCTCCCCGGAGTACGCCCCGCGGCGGCCGTTCGAGCTGTCGGGCGGACAGCGACAGCGGGTGGCGATCGCCCGGGCGCTGGCCCCAAACCCCGACGTCATCATCGCCGACGAGCCCACCTCGATGCTCGACGTCTCGATGCGCATGGACATCCTGCGGCTGCTCAAGGGGCTGGTCGAAGAGCAGGGGGTCGCGATGGTGTTCATCACCCACGACCTCGCTGCGGCCCGGTTCCTGGCCGACCGCATCTTTGTGCTCTACGCCGGCCAGGTCATGGAGGCCTCGCCGTCTGATGCGCTGGTCACCGACCCGCTGCACCCCTACACCCAGCTGCTCATCGCCGCCGCCCCCCGCGCCGGTGAGGACCTCAGCGCGCCGCTGCCAGGGAAGCCGGGCCGACCGCCGGTCATCGATCCCCCGCCGGGCTGTCCGTTCGCCGCCCGCTGCCCCTCGGTCACCGACCGCTGCGCCCGGCCCATCCCGCTCTACACCCACAACGACCGACAGGTCCGCTGCATTCTGCTTGAGGAGAGTCCCTGATGTCCGACCGCTTCCCCGATGGCTTCATCTTTGGCGCCGCCACCAGCAGCTACCAGATCGAGGGCGCCGTAGACGCCGATGGCCGCGGCGAGTCGATCTGGGATCGGTTCTGCGCGACTCCCGGCACCGTAATCGGCGGTGAGAGCGGGGCGGTGGCCTGTGACCACTACCGCCGGTTCGAGCAGGACGTGGCAATGATGGCCGACCTCGGCCTGGGTGCCTACCGCTTCTCCCTCGCCTGGCCCCGCATCTTTCCGACGGGCCTTGAGACGGAGCCCCTGGAGGCTGGCCTCGACTTCTACGACCGGCTGGTGGACGCCCTGCTGGAGAAGGGCATCACCCCATGGGCGACCCTGTACCACTGGGATCTCCCCCAGGTCCTCCAGGATCGCGGCGGCTGGCCGGCACGGGGCACGGTGGATGCCTTCGTGCGGTTCGCGGACGTCGCCAGCAAGCGGCTCGGGGACCGGGTGAAGCACTGGATCACCCACAACGAGCCGTGGGTCGTCACCATGCTCGGCTACCTCAACGGCGAGCACGCCCCGGGCCACAAGGACTGGGGAGAGGCCCTCGCCGCCAGCCACCACGTCCTGCTCTCCCACGGACTCGCGGTGCCGGTCATCCGGGAGAACGCCCCGGGCGCCCAGGTCGGCATCACCCTGAACCTCTGCCCCGCCTGGCCCGCCAGCGGCTCTACAGCAGACGCCGAGGCGACCCGCTGGTTCGACGGCTGGTTCAACCGCTGGTTCCTCGATCCCCTCTTCGACCGTGGCTACCCCGCCGACATGCTCGCCGACTACCGCCGCGAGAGCCAGCTCCCCGCGGACTGGGACGGCCTCGTGAAGCCCGGTGACATGGCGGCCATCGCGGTGCCCACCGACTTCCTCGGCATCAATTTCTACAGCCGCGGCATCATCCGCAGCGACAAGGTCAGCGAGGAAGACAACGACCCGCGCACTGTCTTCCCGGTCGAGGAGCACACCGACATGGAGTGGGAGGTGTTTGCACCCTCACTCACAAAGCTGCTGCTGAACCTCACTGAGACCTACAATCCGCCCGCGCTCATCATCACCGAGAACGGTGCAGCCTACGCCACCGCCCCCGGCGAGGACGGCACCGTGCCCGACATCAAGCGCCAGCAGTACCTCCGCGAGCACATCGCAGCCTGTCGGATGGCGATCACCGGAGGGGCTCCGCTGATCGGCTACTTCGCGTGGTCGCTGATGGACAACTTCGAGTGGGCGTTTGGCTACGCCAAGCGGTTCGGGCTGGTCTGGGTGGACTACGAAACTCAGGAGCGCACGCCCAAGGACTCTGCGCTCTGGTATCGCTCGGTGATCGCGGCGCACGGCATCCCGTAGCTCGCCCCTGCCCCGCCCTGGAGGGCCACTTTCCCGAGGAAGTTCGCACCAATGACTGGTGGCGAGCCCTGGCCTCGTCGCCGACGCTGAGCATGGGCTTCGCCTGCATGCCAACGAGAGCCCCCGGGGTGCAGGCCAGCGCGGCCACCGTCTGGCAGTACCCGAGGACGGCGGACTGGAGGCGGCTGGCGGGTTCGGAAGCTCTGCGACCCTGGACGGCCTGACGCCTTGCGGATCACCGTCGGTCAGTGCGCCGACAACCTGCGCCTTCTCGCAGCCCTCAAGCGCATCCTGGGCCGATCGCATCGCGAGATCCAGACGATCTCTTCGCTGCTGCATCCGGGCATCGTCACCGTCGATGACGCCGGGGTCCTCGACGCGCCGCCCTGAGGCATGGACAGCCGGAGCGGACACGTTGCGCTCAGCGAACCTTGCTGATCGTCAGGCCGTGCTTTTTGATCAGCCGGGAGAGCTGATAGCGGCTCTCCAGCCCGAGCGCCTGCCAGGTCTCCTGCTGGCTGCCGTTGTGGTCATCGAGACACGACTGGAGCGCATCGGCGGGGATCTCGGTAGAGGAGTGTCCGACCCACTTCCGCCAGGAGTCCGCCGAGGGGGCCATGATCAGCCGCGCCCTGGCGTCTTCGGTGAGATCCAGAAACCGCCCCGGGCTGCTCGACAGCGACGCCCAGAGGATGCGATCCAGCTCGCGGACGTGGTGGGTGTATTCGTGGCGCAGGAGGGCGAACATCAGGGTCGGAGAGACTCTCGCGAAGCCCCCCTCCCCCATGAAGCGCTCCGCCAGATCCGGGGCCTGACAGGCCGAGCGGAGGAGGTGGTAGGCCAGCAGCGGGATGTCCTCGCGACGAGCCTGGAGCGGCGGGAGGCTCAGCTGGAGACGGAACCGGGCGTTGAGGTCGTGCTTGAGGGCCTCTGGGGAGCGGTTGGTGGCCGCGATGAGCCTCAGGTCGCTGCGGCGCACCCCGGCCTCGCCCAGCCGCTGGTATTCGCCGTCGGAGTCCAGCACCCGCAGGAGCCGGGCCTGCATGCTGTGAGACAGCTCCCCGATCTCATCGAGGAACAGCGAGCCACCATCTGCGGCTCCGACCAGCCCCGGGCGCTCGGGCATGCCGGGGTTGGGGTAGTTCTGGGCGTTGCCGAACAGCTCGGCGTCGATGAGCCCCTCGGGGAGGGTGGCTGCACTCCGGGAGACCAGGGCGCTGTCAGCCCGGGGGGAGCCGCTGTGCAGGGCGCGGGCGGCCAGCTCCTTGCCGGTGCCGCTGTCTCCGAGGAGGAGGGTGTGGGCGTCGCGGGGACCAGCAAACGCAAGGGACTCCCTCAGCCGCCAGGTCGCCGGGCTCTCTCCGACGATGCCGCTGCGATCAGGCAGGCCGAACGGGTCGCTGGTGGTGGCGTTGGGGGCGGGAGGCAGGCGGGGCGGACGGCGGACGATCAGGAAGATGGCCTTTCGTACAATCTCGACGAGATCGCCAGCCCGAACCAGGGCCGACTCGACTTCCACACCGTTGACCAGGAGCGTGCCTCGGCCGATGTTTCGCACCGACAGCCCACCCCGCTCCGGCGCGATCGCGAGCTGATCCCGAGAGATCGTCCGCCCCCCGAGCGGGCCGGTCGGCACGGTTCGTCCGGGCCGCATCTGAAGCAGCACGCAGCGCCCCGGGCCGCGCTTCTCCCGGCCGAGGATCTGCGGACTGGTCGGGAGGACCACCTCACCGAGGCGGCCGGGCTCCTCCAGCGACCACACCAGCGCCAGCCCGAAGTGCTCTCGGTGGGTGCCTTCGTCTTCGGTCGCCAGCCAGTCGAGGGTCTGGAGGGTGGAGTTGTTGCTCATGTCTGCCTCAGTCTATCCCGGTCTCCAGCGCGATCAGGCGGAGGTTTGCCGGCAGATCGGCATCCGGGTCGGGCCAGAGCGATCGGGCTGCTCTGATGTTCGTGAACGAATCAACGCCTTCTTCGCGCTGAATCTCCGCGAGATCGATGTGGGCGATGACGAGCGCCGCGCGCTGGTGGGTGTGGATGAGGCAGGCCGATGCGAGCACACCCTCCAGGTGGGGGCGTGCCTGCTCCGGGCTGCCCGCACGCCACAGCGCATCCCCGATCATGATCTTCTGGATGCACTCCGGCTGCCAGAAGTGGTTGCTGGTGGCACCGATCATCTCCAGGTCTTCCTCCACCACCGCGATCTCCCGAGCGAGGCTGTCCCGGGAGCTTGCCGGGGTGTTCTCAGCGGCATCCATTCGGGACAGCGCGGTCTTCGCGGCGGCGAGGTCTCCCTGTGCGACTGCGATGCGGCCCAGCGCGCTCTGGAAATAGACGGCCTGTCGATCCCGGTTCCGGCTGGAGACCTCTGGGCTCTGGGCCATGAGGCTGGAGGCCTCCAGAGTCAGCGCGAGGAAGAGGTCCCACTTCCCCGCAGCCTCCGCCGCCGTCGCCCGCTCGGAGAGGACGCGAAGGGTCTCCATCGGGGTCCCTTCGGTGAGGGAGAGGTCCACGGCCTGTGTCAGCTCCGCGTCGGCCTCGTCTGCACGCCCCAGCCCCCGCCCCGTCGAGCAGCCCAGCGGCGAGGGCATCGACCTGGGGCAGCGTGAGGCGGTGGCGTGCGAGGAGCTGGCTGAGGTTAGGGCCGTCGATGTACTCCATCACGAGGCCGGGCACGCCCTCCACGTCGATGATGTCGGTGACCGAGACGATGTTGGGGTGCCGCAGCGTGCTCTGGATTCGCCCCTCCTGGAGGAGCCGCTCGATGACGTTGCGGGTCGGAACGCGCAGGACCTTGAGCGCGTGCATCGAGCCCAGCCGGGTGTTCTGGACCCGATAGACCTTCGCCATGCCGCCTGCACCGAGCGGCTGCTCGACGACGAACCGATCGATCTGGCTTCCAGCGGTGAGATCCACAGGTGATCTCTAAGCCATTCGCAGTCTTCCCACCCTCTCAGTGCTCCGAGCCGACGGTCTCTCTACGCCACCGGCGAAGGAAGTGGTCCCACTTCAGCGGGCTCTCGTCGGGGATGGTGATTCGGTAGAGCACCCCATCGACCCGGAAGTGCAGGAGGTTGGCGATCTCCACAGAGATGCCCCGGAGGTCCTCCAGCTTCGCCTGCCAGACCAGCTCACCGTCGGTGTAGACCCGAAAGCTGTCGGCGTGGATCTCCATGCGACCGCTGGCGACCAGCTCATTGGGCGCCTTGCCACGGGGAACCCGGTGGAGGGTGCCCGCAGCTGCCTGCAGTGCCGCACCGCTCTGAGCGTGAACGGCAGCATCGGCGACGGGGGCCGGGCCGTAGTGGTCGTCGATGCGATGGAATGCCTCGGCGACAGTCATCGTCGTGGCACCGTTCAGCACGCTCTCCACATCCACCGACCACTCCGCTTCGCACTGCCCACAGCACACCGAGTCTCCGCTGCGGGGGCTCACTGAGAGCGATCCCATCGCGAAGCACTGCGGACAGGCCCACAGGTACTGCGGCAGGCCATGCGCCATCCGCCATCCGAAGGTGACCGGGTTGCCGCTGAGCTTCGGGCTGACGGTCAGGCTCTTCTGGACGTGGGCGGTGATCTCCTCGGCGGTCTGATCCTCGCTGTAGCTGTAGGGACCGTCGTAGGTCATCTCGATGGGCACCCAGCGCGGGTACTTCGCCCACCTCGGCTGGGCGAGGTAGGCGGTGTCGAGCCGGCCAAAGACCACCTTGCAGTTCAATCGCTTGATGAGTTTGCCGATCCCAGGTCGAATCTGAGCCGTCTCACCGTTCCAGGACCGGTTCCCTTCTGGGTAGAGCAGGATGGTGAAGCCCTGCTCGTAGAAGTCCTGGAGCTGCTTCATCGCCTCCTTGTCTTTGGTGAACTTCTTCTTGGCGAAGCACCCCACCACCTTCAGGTAGGCGCCCAGGATGGGCACCGCCATCAGCCCCGCACTGGCCATCGCCCTGACACCGCGCCGGACGGGGCAGCCGATCCAGAGCGGATCGAGCAGGGAGACGTGGTTGGGCAGCAGCAGGTAGGGCTCATCGGTCGGGAGGTTCTCCAGACCCTTGATGCGAAACCGCCAGATGGTCGCCCCGAGCAAGCGCAGGGTCGCCGTCGAGAAGCGATACACGATGCCGTTGATGGGGGACAACCCATAGAAACCTCGGCTGATGTGCTCGAAGCCCTGTGCCATTTCCCACCCCTGGTTTTCACCCGGATACCACCCTCAGGCCGGCTTTACGAGGGGACAAACAGGGAGTTGACCCGACTGACACCTGGCACCAGCCAGCGACCTCAGTCCTCGCGCCGACGCCACCCGACCGCAATGGCTGCGGTGCTGATGGTGAGGAGAGAGGCCGATAACATCACTGTGGCGCAGCCCTTGTCGTCCTCTGTGGCGGTGTCCTCCTCTTCGCTGGTGTCTGGTGGGACATCAGCGAGAGCCGGGGGAGCAAACAGGGCGAGCTGAAGCAGGAACATCGGACATCTCCTTGAGATTTCAGCAGCATACTGCATGTGTTGTGCAGCACTCGAAGGCAGCGCGGCCCAGCAGACAGAGACTCAGCGAACGATTCGTGGCCAGCGGGTGGTCGCAGATTCCCGCATCCAGTGGTCGAGCTTCTCTTTGGAGGATGCCACGAAGCTGCCGCCGATCCAGCGCGGCGATTGGAAGCGTGCACCGCCGAGGAGGAGGACCCGGCAGCCGCCGCTCGTCTGGAGCGTGTGCGCATGGGGTGAGAGCACATGGAGGGCTCGGGGCTCCATCGGACCCTCTCCGAGCCCTGCGTCTCCGTCAATGATGAGCAGGGCCAGCTCGTCTGCGGTGGGCAGCGAGACTGAGGCCCCCGGTGCCAGCTCGATGTCCGCGAAGAGGGTCGCGGAGTGGCAGGTCGTCGGAGCGGTCACTCCCCAGGCGGTGCCCATTGCCAGCCGCGCGGTCACACCGTCGGCTTGGAAGATGGGCAGGTCAGACTGGCGATGGAGCTCGAAGGCTGGCTCGACCTCCTCCAGTGCGTCCGGCAGGGCGATCCACAGCTGCAGGAAGTGGAGATCCTCTGTGCCAGACCCGTCGCCATCCCCCGAAAGCTCTTCATGGGTGATGCCGCTCCCCGCTGTCATCAAGGCGATGTCGCCAGAGCGAATGGTCGCCGCGTAGCCAGCGCTGTCTCGATGCTTCAGCTCGCCGGCCATGAAGTACGTAAAGGTTGCCAGGCCCGCGTGAGGGTGCTCCGGCACACCCGCCCCCGGACGATGCGGGACGGTGACCGGGCCGCCGTAGTCCATGAAGATGAAGGGCCCCAGCATCTTCCGGCTGATGTGCGGGAGGATGCGCCCCACCGGGAGGCCACCGAGGGAGTGCATGCGCGGCGAGAGGGTCTGTAGAATGTGCTTCATCGGCCTGATGCTCCAGCACCCCGAGTCCCGGGGGGATTGGTTGAGGGTGGGTATAGGTTCCGGTCTTTACTGGCGAAGGCGACTGGCCAGCTGCTCCAGCACATCGCCGAGACGCTGGGACAGCTCGGGGTCGGTGAGCTGTCCGGCTTCGAGATCAAAGCAATTCTGAAAGCGGGGAACAGAGAGGTGGGCGACGACCTCAGCACCGAAGTGGGGGGCGGACTCCAGGGCAAGGCGGAGCACGCCACTCCCACCTCGACCACCGGGAGAGGTCGCCAGCACCACCATGGGCCGCTGCTGGAAGACCTTCGCGTTGATGCGGCTGGTCCAGTCAAAGAGGTTCTTGAAGGCCGCGGTGTAGTTGCCGTTGTGCTCGGCGTATGAGATCAGCAGCGCGTCTGCTTTGCCGATCTGGTCGTAGAAGCGACGTGCCTGGGGCGGGATGCCGCCTGCCTTCTCTCGATCGGTGCTGTAGATCGGCATCTCGTAGTCGTTCAGATCGATGATCTCGACGACCGCATCAGGCAGCTCCCCCTGGAGACGCTCAGCGGCGTGTGTCACGAGCGCCTTGTTGATGGAGTGCCGCGAGGAGCTTGCGCCGAATGCAAGAATTCGGGGTGCCTGGGCTGGAGAAGGTGCCATGTCCGACCTCACGTGGAGTGGTGTAGGCATGAACAGTAAGTCCGCTGAGAATGACCAACCAGAGCCACCGGGATCACATCAGCTGGTCATTTTCGTTACGGTTGAGCGAAGAACGCGGCGGATTGATCGCTGGGTGATCA
>JBLHNG010000077.1:0-17599 GCA_047621685.1 Myxococcota bacterium
GGCGGGGAAGTAGCCAGCGAGGGCGCCGGAGAGCACCAGCAGGCCGGTGGTGATGAGGGCCGGGGTCAGGGCGACCTCGGGGTCTCGGATGTATTCGTTCTCTGGAATGAACTTCCGCATCGCCTCAATGACCGCGACCCCGAGCAGCAGCCCGGAGTACCCAGAGACTGCGGTGAGTGCGATCGCCTCGCGCATGATCTGGCCGATGAGCGCTCCGGGTGTGGCCCCCAGCGCCTTGCGCAGCCCGATCTCCCGGGTCCGCTCCTGCACCGAGATCAGCATGATGTTGCTCACCCCGACGATCCCGGCGGTCACCGTGCCGATGCCGACCAGCCAGATGAAGCCCGACAGCCAGGTCATCACCTGCTGAAGCTCCGCGAACCGCTCCAGGTTGTTGCGCACCCGGATCGCCCGACGGTCCCGGGGAGAGATGTTGTGCCGTGCCCCCAGCCGGCGCAGCACGTCCTCTGCGATCTGCGCGCTGTCTGCCAGCGAAGCATCCCCGACAGTAAACATCAGCTGGTGGATCTGATCCCCGCCCCCATAGGCCGCCTGGGCGGTGGAGATGGGGATGTAGATCTGCTGCATCTCCCCCTCGCTGCCCACATCCTCGAACACCCCCACCACCCGATACGGGATCCCGTTGACGCTCACCGCCTCCCCCAGCGGACCCTCCAGCGGATCGCGCTCTGGGAACAGGAACTCCGCCACCCGCAGCCCGATGACCGTGACCTTGCGGCGGCGGTCGATGTCCAGCTCGTTGAGGAACCGCCCAGAGACCATCTGGGTCTGCTCGATGTAGCGGTGCTCCGGGTGGCAGGATCGCACCGAGAACGCCCCGGTCTGCCCGTTGGCCTTGATGATCCGCTCGCCCCTCAGGTAGAACCGCCCGGTCAGCCGCTCCACCCCCGGCACGCTCTTCCGCAGCAGCTTGTAGTCGGCGTTGGTGAACCGCACCGACCGACCCACCGGGTAGCCCTTGTGGGGGAGGGAGGTCTGGCCGGGGTAGATCCAGATGCTGTTGATCGCGTCGTCTCGGAACTGCCACTTGAGGTTGTTCTCAAGCCCGCTGCCCATGCCCAGCAGCAGCACCAGCATGAACACCCCCCACCCCACACTCAGGGCGGTCAGCGCGGTGCGCAGCCGGTTGCGGCGGAGGGTCTGTGCGACCTCAGACCAGCGGTCCAGCCAGTCCACTCAGACGACCTGACCATCAGAGAGTCGGATGATCCGGTCGGTCAGCGCGGCGATGTCGGGCTCGTGGGTGACGATGACCATCGTGATGCCCTCGCCATTGATCTCGCGCAGGAGGGTCATGATCTCGCTGCTGGTGGTGCTGTCGAGCGCCCCGGTCGGCTCGTCGGCGAGGACCACCTGCGGGCTGCTGATCAGCGCCCGGGCGATGGCGACCCGCTGCTTCTGGCCACCAGACAGCTCCGAGGGAGTGTGCTCCGCCCAGTCCCCAAGCCCCACCCGCTCCAGGTACGCCGCCGCCCGGGCGTTGCGTTCCCGGCGAGAGACGCCCTGGTAGTACAGGGGCAGGGCGACGTTCTCGACGGCGGTCTTGTAGCCGATGAGGTTGAACGACTGGAAGACAAAGCCCAGCCACCGACTGCGCAGCCCCGCCGCCTCGCGCTCGGGGAGGTTGGTGACGTCGCGGTCGTTGAGGTGGTAGCTGCCCGCATCGAAGCCATCGAGCAGGCCGACGATGTTGAGCAGGGTGGACTTGCCGCTGCCCGAGGAGCCCATGATCGAGACCAGCTCGCCGGTCTCAATGTCCAGATCCAGCCCACGGAGGACCTTCAGTGGACGGGCGCCCACCTGATAAGACTTCTCAATTCCACGGAGCCGAAGCATGGGGGAGGCTGTAACCGGCGCAGCCACTCAGCACGTCTGGAGACAGCGGCATAGGATGATCGAACGATGATCCGACCCGACCCCTACACCGGCCCTCCGCCCCTGTCCGTCAACCGGCGCAGCGATCTCGACGCCGCGGTGACCGAGCTGCTGGCGGGCGAGTCCCTGCTCGTAGAGGACCGCTACAGCACCGGGCTGTCCCTGCTCACCGCGCTGCGGCTGCGGCTGAGCGCTGAGGGCAATGACTACACCAGCCAGCGGGCCCACCGAAAGCGCTACCAGGAAGCCTCCTGGCGCATCCTCGCCGCGATCCGCAACCAGAGGCTCGCTCTCCAGAAGGCGCCGAAGATCGGCTGGCTGGAGTTGATGTACGCCGACCTCCCGGAGCTGTATTTGTCGCTGCCGCAGATTCAGGGGCTCAACAGCTCCTGGCAGTGGTATCAGCGGGGGCTGAAGCTGCCGGTGCTCGATCGACGACTCCACCCGCTTCACGGCACCTACTTCCCCACCCGCCACGAGCACCTCCACCTGCTCGCCTCCTGGCTGAAGGACTACGGCGGCGCAAGAGATCGGGCAGTGGATGTCGGCACCGGCTGCGGGGTGCTCGCCTTGATGCTCGCCGCGTCTGGCTGGGCCGAGATCGTCGCCACCGACATCAACGAGAACGCCCTGGAGGGCCTCGCTGGAGACCTCGCCCGCCCGCCGGTCGTCGAGAACATCGAGCTGAAGAAGGTCTACCTGCTCGGACCGGTCGGCAGCCGCTTCGACCTCATCCTGTTCAACCCGCCCTGGATGCCCGGCGAGACCCACAGCCTGCTCGACAAAGCGATCTACTACCCCGACAACCTGTTCGACGACTTCTTCGCCGCCGCCTGGCGGGCGCTGCGTCCGGGGGGCCGGGTGGTCCTGCTGTTCTCCGACCTGCTCAAGACCTCTGGCGTCTCCAATCAGCACCCCATCGTCCACGAGCTGAAGCGGCGCAAGCGGTTCGAGAAGGTGCGGCTGCTGGAGCGCCCAGTCGGAGTGGCCTCCAAGAAGACCCGACGCCGAAAGCGCACCGGAACCGCAGAGAAGGTTCAGCTCTGGGAGCTGCGCAAGCGCGGCGGAGATGGCGCCTGAAAGGTCATCGCCACCGTCGTGGTGGGGTGGGCGATGGTGAGGGTCGCGGCATGCAGCAGCATCCGGGGGCTGACCGGCTCGGGCGGAGCGTAGAACCGGTCACCGACGATGGGATGGCCGATGGCGAGCAGGTGGACCCGCAGCTGGTGGGAGCGGCCGGTCAGCGGGTGAAGCTCAAGCAGGGCGGTGCCGTCGTCATCTCGGGAGCGGACCATGTAGCGGGTGGTAGAGGGCTTGCCGGCTGGGTCCACCACCGAGCGGATCTGCCCGGACAGCCGGCTCAGCGGCAGCTCGATGAGCCCCTCATCGTCGGCGGGATGTCCGATGACCCGGGCGAGGTAGACCTTGTCCACCGCACGCTTCTGGAACTGCCGATCCAGCCACCGCTCCGCCCGACGGTGCAGGCCCACCACCAGGACGCCGGAGGTGTCCATGTCGAGCCGGTGCGAGATCCGGGCGTAAGGGAATCGCTCCAGGATCCGGGTGTAGGCGCTGTCCTGGCGGTCCTGACGTCGCCCCGGGACGCTGAGCAGCCCGGCAGGCTTGTGGATGACCATGAGGTCGCTGTCCTGGTGGAGGATGTCCAGCCAGGGCTCCGTCGGCGGGGTGTAGATCCAGCCGTCATTTTCGTCAGTCCGGGGCATGGGCGGCAATATAGGACGCCAGAGCGGAGGATGGGTGATGAGTGAGTACCTGCTGGGACATGGACAGACCGAGTGGAGCCGACTGGCGGAGCAGCACGCCCTGTGGCGGGACACCCTCCTGGACATCCTCCCGCTGACTGCCGGGCAGTCGGTGCTGGAGGTCGGCTGCGGGAGCGGGGCGCTGCTGGCGGATCTGGCGGACGCAGTGGGGCCGACCGGGCGCTGCATGGGCCTGGAGCGCGACCCGGATGCTGTGGCGGTTGCACAGGGCGTCGCCGAGAACCGGTCCTGGGTCTCGATCACTGGCGGCGACCTCCGCACCACGGATCTCGGCGGCCCATGGGATGTCATCGTCGCGCGGTGGGTGCTCTCGTTTTTGCCCGACCCAGCGGACTGCATCACCCGACTCACCAAAGCACTGGCGCCCGGGGGAGCGCTGGTGGTGCAGGACTACAACCACGACGGGGTGCGGCTGTTCCCCCACTCCCCGGCATTCACCCGCACCATCGAAGCCTATCGGGCCGCCTATGCCCGACAGGGCGGCGATCTCTGGATCGCTGGCAGCCTGCCGGCCATGATGAGCACCGCCGGACTCACCGTCTCCACCATTGATCCGCAGGTCAAGGCCGGCCCCCCGGGCAGCCCGGTGTGGCGCTGGGTGGAGCGGTTCCTGTTCGAGCACCTCGGCAGCATCAGCGCCGAAGTCGCCGCCCCCGACTACCTCTCCCCCGCCGAGCGGGATGCCCTGCGCGCGGAGTGGACCGCAGCGGCTGCTGGTCCTGGGACCGTGCTGTTCTCCCCGATGCAGGTCACCGTCACGGGCACGCGCCGAGGACCTCGTAGCTGACCGCAATCTCAGCGCCGGGCTCGGGGATGTTCGTGAAGACCACCGCCTGCTCGGTGTCGGCGTAGCTCCAGCCGAAGCCGACCGCGCTGCCGTCGATGGAGACGGTGATGGAGTCAGAGATTGCAGGACTGGTGAGGCGGAAGCGGTCAGTGGTCGGCGCGCTGTCGATGGCGAGGCCGGTCAGCAGGCTGTCCCAGTCGTCCGTGCACAGCGAGTAGAAGCTGCCGAGGGTCGTCACGCTCGCTTCGTACACGCCGGTGTAGGGCTCGGCATCCCACCCTACGCCGCAGCCAGCGGGGTAGTCGCCGCCGATGCCATGCACCACGGCGTCGGCGGGGTCGAGGACCCGGGACTGATACTCGGAGACGAAGTAGGTGTATGAACCTCCGCTGATGTCTGGCTCGTCGCTCATGCCGATGAGGTTGAGCCGCCCATCACGCAGCCAGGAGTCGTTGGCGTCGATGCCGTCGAGGAGGAGCTGGAGGGTCAGGCCGTTGTTCTCGCTGTCTGCATTGGCGAGCATGGCGGTGGCTCGACTGGTGGCGCTGGTGGGGGAGTCGATGTAGTCCACCGGCCCGAAGACCGCCCCGCCAGCATCGGTCAGGATGGTGATCCGGTAGTCCACCCCGAGGTCATCGAGGGTCTCAACGTAGGTGTCGAAGTCCCCGAGGAGTTCAGCGATGTTGTCGGTCAGGGAGCTGGAGTCCGAGATCGCGAACAGGGTGTCGGCGACCATGCCCTCGGACTGGAAGAACACATCGCTCTGCTCTCCGGAGAGCACGCCTGAGCCGGTCAGCGAGATGATCCGGGCGGCGTTGAGGGGGTCGGTGGAGGTGACGGTGAGCACCTCGCTGTTGGACTGGCTGCCCTCAGGGGCGTAGCTCAGGTCGATGTCGCGGAAGTCTCCGGCGGCGATGGTCCAGGGCAGCGAGGGCGCGCTGCCGAATTCAAACGGCGCAGGCAGGTCGAGGGCGCTGACCGTGAGGGCCTCGGTGCCGATGTTGGAGACGGTGGCGGTCGCGGTGGCCTCGCAGCCGACCGCGATCGCACCGAAGCTCAGGGTCTCTGGCGACAGCAACACCTCCGGGGCCAGCCCCGAGCCGGACAGGACGAAGTTGAACTGCGCGCTGGCATGGGCGTCGGTGAACATCACCAGCTCATCGGCGAAGACGTCGTTGTGGGTGGGGGTGAAGGTCACGCTGATGTCGACCACCCCACCAGCCGCGATGGTCGTGGTCGAGACCGAAGAGACCTCGAAGTAGTCGCTGGCGGTGAGCATGTTGTTGATCACCACACTGCCTGTGCCCGGGTTGTTGCAGGTGATGATCAAGGTCTCGCTCTCGCCACCGAGCACGCTCAGGGTGTCAAAGCCCAGGGACTCCTGATCGCACTCCAGCCGCGGTGGCCCGGCGAGGAGGTCTTCTTCCTCCACGCTCTGCTCAGGAATTTCCTTGAGAAACCTTTCATTAAGGGACGTACAAGACATCAACAAAAAGACGCCGGTCATGGGACTCCGGATGAGTTGTTGAAACATAGCCGGATTGTCAAAAACCGTTGCAGTCGAAGCAAATTCACCACCTCATGTCCCGTCTCAGCCGCCCGATACATCCCGGCCATTCGAGACACCGAGAGGATGAGGACCACACGCGTTAGAGTGACCTTGAACGCAGTCCAGGAGCCGGTCTCATGACGTCAGTGACGCTATCGATGACGCTGTCGATGACGCTGGCGCTCAGCACGCTCCTCAGCTGTGCCGGCGATGCGCCCCAGCCAGCAGACGACACCGCCACCGTCACCGTCACAACGTCGTCGTCTGGTCTCACTGCCCTGGAGGCCCCCCGGCTGCTCCGTCGCATGAGCCTCGACTTGCGCGGGGTGCTGCCCTCTGCGGAAGAGCTGGAGGCCGTGGCGTCCGACCCCGCCCAGCTCGACGCCCTGAGAGACGACTTCCTCAGCGATCCCCGTCTGG
Organism: Myxococcota bacterium; assembly: GCA_047621685.1. Lineage (GTDB taxonomy): Bacteria > Myxococcota_A > UBA796 > UBA796 > UBA796 > JAQXDW01. Next base: position 6,437 of record JBLHNG010000077.1, read on the forward strand.
AGGATCGGCTGGTGGCGCTGCTTGGGGAGTGGTTCCTCACCCGGCTCGATCAGTTCCAGGTCGTCTACTACGACTATGGCTTTGAGGAGTCCGAGTCCTGTGAGTTCAACCGCTCGGTGGGCCAGGAGCCGCTCCGACTGGCGGCACACCTCGCGGTCACCGACGCCCCCTGGTCCGAGCTGGTCACCGCGGACTACACGATGGCCAACGAGACCCTGCTGAGCGTCTGGCCCCTCGACACCGACGAAGATCCCGCCTCATCCACCACCGGCTGGGTCGAGTCCCGGTACACCGACAACCGGCCCCCCGTCGGGCTCCTGGCGAGCAACGGGCTGTGGTGGCGGTATGTCACCAGCGTCAGCAACGCCAACCGCTCCCGGGCTGCGGTGATCAGCGAGCTGCTGCTGTGCACCGATCTCATCGGCCGACCGATCAGCTTCTCGACCAGCCCCTCGCTGGCAGACGCGGACGGGGTGGCCAATGCGCTCAAGGAAAACGAGGCCTGTGTGGGCTGCCACTCGGTGGTCGATCCCCTCGCCGCCGCCCTGTTCGGCTTCTACCCGGCCATCGACTACAACCCCGAGGAGCTGGGCTACTACCACCCGGAGCGCGAGCTGATCTACCAGGAAGTGCTCGATGTGGAGATGGCGTTCTTTGGCCAGCCCGTCAGCAGCCTCGCGGAGCTTGGCGTGGTGATCGCCGCAGACTCCCGCTACTCCCGGTGCGCCGCCCAGAACTTCGCCTCGGTCCTCTGGCGACGTGAGGTGGCGCTGGCCGACTTCAACACCATCACCGCCCTCGATGATGCCTTCATCGACGGAGACCTCTCCGTCCGTCCGCTGCTAGCAGCGATCACCGACACCGACACCTACCGGGCCGGCGAGATCGACGACGTCGACAGCGATGCCTACGAAGCAACCGACGCACGCGAGAACACCGCACGCATGCTGGCCCCCGACCTGCTCGCCTCGGCCATCGAGGACCTCACCGGCTTTGCCTGGACCTACGACTCCTGCGAGCAGATGGACAACGACGAAGAGGGCTACCGGGTCCTCGCTGGCGGGGTCGATGGCAACAAGGTCACCGCACCGCAGCAGACTCCCGGGCTGACCTGGGCGCTGGTCACCGAGCGCATCGCCCAGGCCGCTGCGGATCATGTCGTCGAGGCCGATCTGATTCTCGGTGGCACTCAGCTGCTCGATCGGGTGGACCTCAGCAGCCTCCCAGGAGACGACGCATTCACCGAGCAGCTCGACGCCATCCACTGGCGCATGCACGCCCACCGGCTCTCCGACGAAGATCGGGCCGACCAGGAGGCCCTGTGGGAGGCCGTCCTGGCCATCTCTTCAGACCCGGCAACCGCCTGGTCCGCCCTGCTGACCGCCCAGCTCCGGGATCCGGAATTCGTGAGCTACTGATGTCCACCTTCAGCCGACGCCGCTTCCTCTCCCGCTCCCTTGCAGCAGCGACAGCCTCCGGGCTCATCCTGCCGCGCCTGTCCGCAGCCAGTGCCGGAGACAATGAGCGCAAGTTCCTGTTCGTCCTGGCCTCTGGCGGATGGGACACCAGCTACCTGTTCACTCCGGCCTTCGACAACAGCAGCGTCGACACCGAGCCCGACGCCACCACCGCCACCATCGACGGGCTCACCTTCGTCGACTCCGAGAAGCGCCCGGCAGTCCGCACCTTCTTCGAGTCTTACGCACACCGGGCCTGCATCCTCAACGGCATCGAGGTCCGCAGCGTCACCCATGAGCGCTGTGAGCAGCTCCTGCTGACTGGCACCGTGGGCAGCGCCGACGACTGGCCCTCGATCATCGCCGCGCAGTCCGCCTACGCCCGGCTCATGCCCCACCTCGTGGTCTACGGCAGCGCCTACACCAACCGCTACACCAACGGGGTCGTGCGCATCGGCAGCAACGGCCAGCTCCCTGACCTCCTCGACGGCACCGCGCTGATGCGATCCGGCATCGCCACCCCCCGGGTCTCCGGTGATGTCGATGCCGCAGTCGATGCCTACGTCCGCCAGCGCGCCGCAGCCGTTGCCGCCGCAGCCGGAGATCCGGGCCGCCTCGGGGCAGGCTATGGCACCGCACTCGATGACCTCGCCGGCCTCGAACAGATCGCCTCCTCCCTCACCCTCGATCCCGTCGATGCCGGCTGCGAGCGCGACCTCGCCTCAGATGGCGCCAGCGTGCTGGAGTGCTTCGCCACCGGGCTGTCACGCTGCGGGATGATCCAGTTCGACGGCTGGTGCGGAGAGCGCTGGGACACCCACTCCGGCAACGACAAGCAGGGCATCCACTACCAGCAGCTGTTCAGCTACCTGGAGCGGCTGATGGCGGATCTGGACTCCCGGGTCGGCTCCACCGGTGCGCCGCTGTCTGAGGAGGTCACCATTGTCGTGCTCTCCGAGATGGGCCGACACCCGCAGCTGAACTTCTCCGGCGGAAAGGACCACTGGACCTACACCTCCGCCATGCTCCTCGGTGCGGGGGTCACAGGCGGTCAGGTCATCGGCGCGATGGACGACAACTTCCAGGGCTCCTCCGTCGATCTGGCCAGCGGCGCGGTGTCCTCTTCTGGGACCGACCTGCTGCCAAACACCCTCGGCGCGACCCTCCTGGCCATGGCCGACATCGACCCGGGCGACCACCTCACGGATGGATCACAGCCGATCACCGCCGTGATGGGGTGAGGCTCAGCGGGACAGCTCGTCGCTCATCGACTGCCGCAGCGCGCTGACGTCGATGCAGAAGCCCTCTTCGACCACCACATCAGAGAAGGTGAGCTGCCCGCAGGAGGTGCAGTCTCCGGCATAGGTCAGCCGATACCAGCCGCCGCTGGGGTCGAGCATGGAGATGGTGCCGGTGGGGGCGATCTCGCTGCAGCCCTCTGCGGAGAGCTCAAACGTGTCGAAGTGCACCGCCTGATCCCCAATCGACAGCCCGCCCCTCAGCCCGCCGTACCCCAGCAGCTCGTCGTCGCCGAAGCGGATCCCGATGTACTCCAGCCAGGCGCTTGTGCCCGCGTCGAGCCAGTCCACCCCGAAGTCGACCGAGTTCCAGCTCCCGTTGATCTCGCCGAACCACTCCGAGTGCTTGTCAAAGTGACGCAGATCGTGGATCCAGTGCCCGCCGACCGCCAGCCGCTGCCCCTCGGGGCCGAGAATCTCCATGTCCCCGAACTGCACAATGGTCTCAAACGAGGAGAAGTCGTCGGTCTTGGCGGTGTGCCAGTACCCACCAATGCCGCTGTACCACCAGCCGCTCTCCGACTCGCAGCCTAGCTTCGCCGACTTCAGCGAGTTCTCACTGCCGGGGCAGAACTCATCGCCCTCCGCAAAGATCACCTCGAAGACCCCCTGCATCTCCCGGGGACCGGGGATGCCCGCCTCCAGGAACACCGCCAGCTCTCCGGACATCTCCTCCGCAGACCACACCGGCTCGATGTTCATCGCAGCGGGTGCCTCGGCTTCGCCGGTGTCAGCGGTGTCGACGGGATCCGGGGTGCAGGCGATGAGGAGAATGAGCATTGTTGGGAGTATAGCCGCCCGTTGATTGCAGTCGGGCCATCAAGCCGGTAGTCGAAGATCGGAGGGAGACTATGGACGGCCGACTCACGACCATTGAGCTGTTTAAGGAGAACCAGAAGTTCTCTGCCGGACACTTCACCATCTTCTCGGCCACCGAGCGGGAGAACCTGCACGGGCACAACTTCACGATCTACGTCGCACTGACGGGCATCGTCGGCAGCAATGGACTGATGGCCGACTATGGTCGGTTCAAGCGTCAGATCAGCGAGATGTGCCACACCTGGAACGAGACGTTCATGCTTCCAGGCCGCTCCCCTCACCTCCGCATCGAGCGCACTGAGGGCGGCGTCATCGCCCACTACGCCGACGAGCAGATCCCCTTCCTGGCCCGGGACATCACCGTGCTGCCGGTGGCCAACGTCACCATCGAGGAGCTGGCCCGTCTGTTCGGGGAGCGCCTCACCGCCGACACCGACGCCCTCGCTGAACTGGCAGTGGTGGGGGTGATGGTCAAGTGCGCTTCTGGCCCCGGACAGTGGGCGAGCTGGCGCTGGAACACCGAGAGCCCTGAGGAGACACCATGAGCAGAACTGCACTGATCACCGGAGCAAGCCAGGGCATCGGCCGGGCCTGCGCCGTCACACTTTCTCAGGCCGGCTGGCGGGTGCTGACCCTGTCGAGAAAGCCCTGCACTGTGCCCGGCGTCACTCACCTCAGCATCGACCTGACCGCTGCCGATGCTGCCGATGCCGTCTCCGCGTTCATCGCCGAGCACACCCCAAAGTCCGGCGTGATCTCGGTCGTCCACAACGCCGCGATGCTCATCCCCGACTCCGCCACCGCGCTCGACCCGGACATCCTGCGGCAGACCCTGGAGCTGAACGTGGTGGTCCCCGCCTGGCTCAACGCCATCCTGGTCCCCCGAATGGCACCCGGCTCCAGCATCCTCTACATCGGCTCCACCCTCTCCGAGAAGGCCGTCGCCGGGGTGGCGTCGTATGTCACCTCCAAGCACGCCGTCGCCGGGCTGATGCGCTCGACCTGCCAGGACCTCGCCGGCACTGGCATCCACACCGCGTGCGTCTGTCCTGGCTTCACCGCCACCGAGATGCTGCGGACCCGGGCCGGAAACAGCGACGCGGTCCTCGCCTCGCTGGGCAAGATGTCGACGTTCGGCCGCCTCATCGAGCCATCGGAGATCGCCGCGGTGGTGAAGATGGCCGCCGAGCAGCCGGTCATCAACGGCGCGATGATCCACGCCAACCTCGGCCAGATCGAGCATTAGCCGCGTCGCACTGAGAGCCACGCTCAGCGTGACAGTCGCCAGCCTCCCGAGCGCACCCACATCGTGACATCCACCAGCATCCGGGTGAACGACGGGGCCACAAACAGGGTCGACTGGTAGGTCGTCGGGTCGTAGGGAGTCGCGGCGATGACGTCGAGGTCCCAGTCCGCGAGGGTCGGCCCATCATCAAACCCGGCCAGCTCACCGCAGCTGCTCAGCAGACCGGCCCCGAATGCCTTGAGCGCCCCCCGCTCAGTGACCACCCCGAACTCCAGGGTGTACCAGTAGATTCGCTCCAGGCGAACCATCTCCGCAGCGCTGGCGACCGCTGCAGCGAGACCGAGCAGGCGGTTGAGCTCGGCGATGCCGGGGTGGATGAGGGTGGCGACGTGGCCGGTCAGCTCGTGCACGATGTCCGGCTCGGGGGTGTAGAGCGGGCGGGAGTGGTGCCGGATGTACTGGGTGGAGAGGAACACCCGCTGGCCGAGGTAGCGCAGGAACACCCGAGCGCTGACCAGTCCGGCGACCGGCTCCATGCGAAAGCCCGCGGCGTCCATGAGCTGTGAGTTGAGGCTGGCGAGCTGCGGGATGCCGTCCCGGGGCAGCGGAACGATCTTCTGAAGCTCCAGCAGCTCGGTGCAGATCCGGGCCTCATGCAGCGGAGCGAGTCTCCGCCAGATCTCCCGCCAGACCGCGTGCTCTTCGTCGGTGTACGGCGCATCGGGGACCACCTGACCGGTGCGATAGTCCAGGGCGATCTGGGCGATGACGTCCCGACGCTTGCGATAGACCGCGTCGAGAAAGCCAGGATGATCCGGGGAGAGGGCGACGAGGTTGTCTCGGCCGCCAGCGTGGTGAGTGAGATGAGGCAGTCCGTCCATGGCCTCACTGTATGCAGCTCACGGGTGTCAGGGGCGGGCTCTGCGTGAACTGAGGCGGTCAGGATGGCATCATGGCCACCATGCAGACCCTCAAGCTCCTTCGCACCCCCTCCGATCACTCCCACCCACGCCTCCGCAGCTGGCAGGCCCACGGCACGTTCATCCAGGGGATCGTGGTCTCCCCCGATGGCAAGCACCTCTACACGTCCTCCGAAGACGGCGGCCTGAGCTGCTGGGACTTCGCGACGGGTGACAAGGTCCGAGACTTCAAGGGGCATCGGGGAGCGGTCAACCACCTCGCGCTGACCCCGGGCGGGGAGAGGATGGTCTCCGCGAGCGACGATCGCACCCTTCGGATCTGGGACGTCAAGACCGGCAAGTCCCTGCGCATCCTCAAGGGGCACACCGGCTACGTCTCCAAGGTCGGCATCGCGCAGCAGGGCGAGCGCCTCATCGCGGTGTCCTCGTCGAAAGACACCACGCTCCGGGTCTGGGACCTCGACACCTTCAAGTGCATCCATGAGCTGACCGGGCACACCGAGTGGGCCAGCTCGCTGACGGTCTCTGCCGATGGAGCGCGCGCAGTCTCCGGCTCACCAGCACGGGAGATGAAGGTCTGGGACCTCGTCGGCGGCACCGAGGTGGCCTCGCTCATGGAGTCGGGAAGCACCGGGGTCCACTGGATGGGCAAGGGACGCAACGCCATGTTCATCCGCAGCGGAGAAGCCGAAGGGCCGGGCCACACCGGCGACCCAGAGGCGATGGCGTTCCTCGCTGGCGAGCGGCTGGTCTCGGTGGAGCAGGAGATCCTGGTCTGGGACCTCAAGGGCAAGACCTGCCAGCCCGTCAGCCCGAAGAGCCACCACGCCTACCAGGCCCTCGCCCGGTTCTCCGACAGCCAGCGGGTGGCCGTGGTGGCGTACTCCCTGGAGATCTGGGACCTCAATACTGGCACCCGGCTGGCGATGCAGCCCGTCTCTGGCGGCATCAAGTCCGTGGCGCTGACTCCCGACGAGGAGCACCTCATCACTGCCAGCAAGGAGGGTGAGGTGGTGGTCTGGGATGTCGCCGCCCTGCTGGAGATTGGAGAGCCTGAGGGGCACTTCGGCTATGTGAAGTCGCTTCGGCTCGTCGGGGACAGGGCCCTGACCTCCGGGGCAGACGGGCGAATCATCCACTGGGATCTCCAGACCGGGCGCGCCACCCGCACCGACACCCTGGAGGCCCCATACGTCACGATCTGGAAGCCGCTGAGCGACGGCAAGCGCTACCTCACCGTCGACGAAGCGATCATGGCCACCAACCACCTTCGCCTGTGGCACATCGACCAGGAAGCGCCGCTGCTGACCGTGGAGATCCCCTCCGAGCCCGGCGTGGTGACGGTCAGCCCAGACGAGAAGACCGCGTTCTGCTTCGACGACAAGGGGGCCTACAGCGTAGAGCTGACCTCCGGCGCAGTGACCCGGTGGACCGGCAAGGCACAGCACGCCAGCGCGGCAATCTGGACGGCAGACGGGCAGTGGGTGCTCACCACCAACCACTACCGCAGCCCGGCGGCCGTCCCGCTGTGGAACGCAAAGAGAGGCGCGAGAGGCAAGACCTTCTCCATCGACAAGTCCAGCCATGGCCATGCTCAATTCATCGCGTTTTCCACCGATGAGCAGACCATCATCGCCGGCTGGAGCACCGGCCACATCCACACCTGGGCGAGAAAGAGCCGAAAGCTCCTGCACTCCTGGCACACCGGCCACCACCACAACAGCGGCATGTTCATCAACAGCACCGGAGAGCTGATCACCCAGTCCTCTCGTGAGCCGATGAAGCGCTGGGACCTCTCCGGCACCCTCCTCGGTGAGATCCCGATGCCATGGCACAGCGCCAACCAGCCCACGTTCTCCCCGGATCACAGCCTGATGGTGGCGGTCTGTGAGGAAGCCGGCTGGGTGATCGGGCTGGCTGATGGTGCGGTCTGCGCGACGTTCACCGTGCCGGAGGGTGTCAACGTGCGGAACACGGTGGTCTCCAACGACGGCAAGACGGTGGTGCTCGGCCTCAAGCGAGGCAGCGTCCTGGTCTACCGTCTGGGGTAGCCGCGGCTATGGGAAGTGGATCTCGCCCCCGTAGACCTTCACCATCGAGGGTGGCGGGGATGCTCAGCGTCCGGCTGGTGACGAGGGTGGTCCGGGAACGGATCTCGTCCCAGTCCAGGAGCTCCTCTCGGACCAGCACCGGGGGCTCGGTGAGGTTGGTCCAGGTCATCCCAGTCAAAGGTGTGCGGGCCGCAGCGCGGTGAACCTCGGCGTCACTGCGTCGGGCCAGGGCGAGATCGAGGAAGCCCTCCACCAGCAGCGCGTCCCGGGAGCCACCACACCACCCACGCCGCGCACCTCTCCCGGACCAGATCCACCATCCAATCAGAGAACAGCAGGACATCACGGCTTCGATCAATCTCAAGGGTCATTCTCGCGGAGTCGTAACCCGGCGGGGGCTACGTCAGGCGGACCCGGTAGGTGATCGGATCCATCCGGCACTTCTGGAGGCGCGCGGAGTCGAGGAGGATGGAGGCAGGGTTGGCAGTACCGCCGCACTTCAAGGATTCGCCCATCTCAGGTCTGGATGTTGCCGATGTGCTCTCTCCCCGGGCTAGCTGAGGTTTGCCATCATCCGCTCACCCCACTTCCTCCCACTCACTAAAGAAGTCGATGCGCCGCCGATCAGTGCTTGCTGGCCGTGCCCGGGGCCGTGCCCACTCGCGGAGGTTCTTGAGGTGGTCGTCCATGGTGATGGCCAGGGGAATCATCTCGCGGCCGGTGTCGATGAGGTCCTCACTGGTCAGCTCCCGTTTGTTGGCGAACGCGGTGAACATTGCCGAGATCACCACCTGCTCCAGCTCCGCGCCGGAGAACCGCTCGGTCTCCTCGGCGACCTCGGTGAGATCGAAGGAGTCCGGGTTGCGACCGTGGCGGCGCAGCTGGATGTCGAGGATCTCAAGGCGCTCGTGGATGTTGGGCAGGTCGACGAAGAAGATCTCATCAAACCGCCCCTTCCGCAGCAGCTCCGGGGGCAGCATGCGGACCTCGTTGGCGGTCGCGACGACGAACACCGGCTTCTTCTTCTCCTGCATCCAGGTCAGGAAGTAGCCAAACGCCTCACCGCCTCCGCCCTCTTTGTTGAGGAAGCCCTTCTCCAGCTCGTCGATCCACAGAACCGCGGGCGCAAGGCTCTCCGCGACGCGCACCGTCTCGCGCAGGGACTCCTCCTGCCGACCTGTCGACGAGAACACCGCCGCGACATCCAGGCGCAGCAGCGGCATCTTCCACATCCCGGCGACGGCCTTGGCCATCAGCGACTTTCCGCAGCCCTGAACCCCGAGCAGGAACAAGCCGCGGGGCTCGGGGAGGCCGAACTCACGAGCCTCGGCGGAGAACGCCAGGGCGCGCTGAGCCAGCCACCCCTTGAGGTTGTCCATGCCGCCGACGGAGGCCATGTTGGTGGAGCTGTCCCAGAACTCCAGGAACCGGCTCCGGCGGATCGCCTGGCGCTTCTCCTGGATCTGCATGGCGAGATCCTCCTCGGAGAACCGACCGCCGCCGAGCAGAATGCGGGCATACAGCCGCTTGATCTCCTCCTCGGTCAGCCCCAGCGCACCCTTAACAAACCGCTCGAACCGGGCCGATGAGATGCGAATCTTCTGGCTCTTGCACAGCACGGTGAGCAGCCGGGAGACCTCCTCGCGACCCGGCAGCGGGAAGTCGAGCACGGTCATCATCTTCTCCAACTCGATGGGCACGACGAGCTGCGGGCTGACGATGATGATGCTCTGACCACGCGGTCCGACGAGGTGGGCGAGGTCCTTGAGATGTCGGAGGATGCCGGGATCGTCGAGGAAGGAGTGGAGGTCGTAGAAGACGAACAGCCCCGGGCGGGAGATGCCGCACAGCCGCTTGAGGGCGGAGGCGGCGTCGGAGGGGGTGGCCTGGATGCCGTCGAGGCCGCTGAGTCCGGTGGTGCAGCGCCACTCGACGAGACTCCGCCCCTCCTGATCGGCCAGCTTCTCCAGCGCGCGTCGGATGCGCTGCTCTTCGTGGGTCAGGAGGTAGAGGATGGGGTAGCGGGCCTGGATGTAGGCCCTGATCTGAGCGAGTGTCTGCACCCCCTCAGGGTATCACCACCGGCTCGGCCAGACCGGGCACTGCCCAGACCCGCATGGTCGCATCCTCATAGAACGGCTCCCCCAGCGCCCGCTTCAGCCCCCGTCGAAGCGGACCGCGCTGGTCGGACGGCCCCGCGCTGTAGAGGATGACGTAGTGGAAGCCGCCGGACTCTTCCTCGGTGTAGCCGTCTGGCCCGTGCACGTCAGGATCCCGGCTGGCTTCCTCGATGAGGCGCATCATCATGAAGTCACGGGGCGGACCGACGACTCCCATGCCCGAGCCCATGCCGCCGTCGATGGGCTGACCGTGCCACGGGATGAAGCCGACCCGGCTGTTTCGCAGCCACTGCCCGGGGAGCTGGAGGATGGGGTGGGTTCCGTCCTGCTCGCCGAGCGCGACGAACAGTGCGGGAACCTCCGCCCGTCCCATCACCGATCGCTGCCCGCCGTCTCTGAGGATCACCGCCCCCTCCACCAGCGACAGGAGGGCCACCGCGACCGCGAGTCCCCGGTGTCGCAGCAGGGCCGGGAGGACGACGGTCAGCGCCGCCAGCGCCGCGGCCTGCCAGCGGTAGGGCCACCAGAACCGCTCGAAGCCAGGCAGGTGATCGAGCAGGGCGCCGGGCAGCGGCACCCCGAGGGGACTGCGTGTGCTGTCGAGCAGGATCGGCCCCGCACTCAGCACCGCCGCGAGCAGCCCACAACCCGCGACCAGCCGCACCCCCCGCTCCCCACGGACCAGGGCGAGGATCAGCGCGGGGAGCATCAGCATCGGCAGGCGCCAGGATCGCTCCTCTCCAGTGGCGAAGGGCCCAAAGAAGGCGACCGGCAGGACGGAGGCCCGGGTCTGCATGGTGGCAGTGTCGTTGGTCTGGACCGCTGTGGAGATCACCTCCGGGCTGCTGGAGATCGCGGAGATCACCGGGAGGAGGAACGGCGCGACGGCGACCGCAGAGATGATGCCGGTCAGGGCGAGGGCGGAGAAGTGGGCGCGGGAAGGGCGGGCCAGTGGCAGCGAGAGCGCGAGGAGGAACAGCGCGAAGACCGCATAGAACCAGTACACCGCGCCCGCTGCTGCCAGTGCAAGTCCAGCGATGACCGTCAGCTTTCGGTCTCCGGGAGTGCGCCACATCCCAGCCAGCGCCCCCATCCACACCGCCAGCGGTGCCCACAGCCCCTGCTCCGGTCGCCCCACCCCAGCCTCCACGAAGCCATACGGCGCCCCGATCGCCACGCACAGCCCGACCAGCGCCCCCAGTCGGCTCCCAGCCACCCGCCCTCCCGCCCAGGCCCCGGCGAGTCCGTTGAG
>JBLHNG010000078.1:0-17580 GCA_047621685.1 Myxococcota bacterium
GCCCCCGGGCCGGGGGGGGCGGCGGGGTGCCGGGTGATGTTGGTGGCGCCGGTGGGGACAGTGAACACGGGGGCAGTGGAGGAGGTGCGCACTGTGAGGGAATTGGTGGACCTGCGGACGTGAGGGCACCTGACGACGAGCACGGCGGCTACCCCCACCACGCCCCCAGCGCCGCTGCATACGCCTCGGGTTGCCCAAACGGAACATAGTGCCGCCCCCCGTCAACCAGCACGCACCGCCCCCCAAGCCGCCACGCCGTCCACCGGGCAGTCGTCGGCGGGTTGAACCGATCCTCCGATCCCCACAGGCACCGGACGTCCACCCCCGACAGCCGCCCGCTCAGCCGCAGCAGCGTCCGTCCCGAGAGGTTCAGCGCAGTCTGCCGCATGAACGCTGGCAGCTCCGGGCGCGCCACGACACCGCCAAATGCCTCCAAGAACGCCGAGCGTGCGTCGTCGCACACCCCATGGTGGAGGTACAGTCCGCCGCCGTGGTGCTGGTAGAAGTAGTGGTGCAGTGGTGGCAGCGCGGTCAGGCGGGGAATGAGCCAGAGCAGACCGGTCGGGGCGGAGGTGAGGGTGAGGCTGGCAGCGCCGTGGCTTGCAGCATGCAGCGCGGCGAGCAGCCCGCCGTAGTCCTGGCCGACGAGGTGCAGCGGGTCGGAGAGGCCCAGCGCAGTCAACGCGGCGGACAGCCAGGCGGAGTACGCCGGGAGGCTGGGGATGGGCAGGGGGGCGGTGCCGCCGTAGCCGGGCAGGTCCAGCGCCAGCAGCGCGCGGTCGGGGAGGTGGTCGGGCAGCCGGGAGAACAGCCGCGCGTCGGTCGGCACTCCATGCAGCAGCACTGCCGGGGCCATGTCTTCGGGGCCGCTTCGCCAGCCAGTGGTTGGCTGCCCATCGATGAGGATCGAGACCGGTCGCATCATGCCTCCCGCTATCTCGCAACCCGATACGATGGGGTGCACAGGGGAGGGGAGATGTCACAAGTCATCATCGCAGGAGCAACCGGTGCCGTCGGCAGCGCACTGGTCTCCATCCTTGCCGCTGACGCCCGCTGCGAGAGCGCCGTCGCCCTGGTCCGCAGGCCAGTGGACCTCGGGGTAGACACGGTGGTCATCGACTTCAACGCGATGGCAGACCACGCCGAAGCATTTGAGGGACGGGACATCGCGCTGTGCTGTCTCGGCACGACCATCGCTGCGGTGGGTGGGGACAAAGCAGCGTTTCGTCGGGTGGATCACGACTACCCGCTGGAGTTCTTCCGACTCGCCATCGCTGCTGGGGTCAAGCAGCTCTCCATTGTCACCGCCACCGGGGCCAGTGCCGGCTCGATGAGCTTCTACAGCCGCACCAAGGGCGAGGTCGAGAACAGCGCCCGCAAGCTCGCCTCTGAGAACGGCGCCCGGCTGACCATCCTGCACCCGGCGATGCTCCTGACTCCCGACGGACAGCGGGACGGCTCGGTGCTCGGCGGAAAGAACAAGCGCACCGGCGAGCGTCTGGCCCAGCGTGCCCTGCAGTCGGCGGGCTGGATGCTCGGTCCGCTCCAGGATCAGGTCGCGGTGAAGGTCGAGACGGTCGCTGCAGCGATGTGGCGGGACGCGCTGGCGGGCGGGGAGGGTGTGACGGTGCTCTCCAACCGGCAGATCATCGCGCTTGGCAAGGGCTGACTGCGGCTCGGACTGGGCGGAGGCGAATCCCGAGGCGAAGCAGCAGGCCGCCAGTGTGCTTCACCACGCTGGGATGCGGTTACCCTGAGACCATGCTGCCTGATCGACAAGGACTGGTCCGTGTTCGCGCCAACATCGACGGCGAGGTTGAGGTTCGCGCCCGGATCGGTGAGACCATCGTGCCCCGTCAGCTGATGGCGGTGGTCGAGGGCGACGAGCAGATCGAGTCGCTGTCGGTGCGCAAGACCTCCATCGTGGAGTCGATCCTGGTGAAGAACGGCACCGAGGTGACCGCTGGGACCGCGCTGATGGTCGTGCGTGAGGTCGGAGAGGACTGATCGGCTATCGTAGTGGCATGTCCGACGACACTGCACTGACCCTCCACCGAGAGACCCCGGTGGCCCGCCTCGGGGACAACGGGCTGTCGGTCGACGCGACCCGGGCAGTGGTTCGCCAGCTGTTCGAGGCCTCGGTAGCGTCGTTTGGGGACGTGGTCTCCGCGCTGATGTTCGACATGGAGCAGACCGAGGACAACATCACCGCGCTGTCCTGGCTGGCGGGCACCCAGACCCTGCTCTCCTCGGAGGCGGCGTTTCGCAGCGCGGTGGGGCAGCTGGCGTGGTGGGACCACTTCCTCGCCCACCTCCCGCATCCCGCCCTGCTCTCCGAGGCCAACGCCCCGGTGCGCCGACGTGCCCGGGCTGAGCGGGCCCACGCCCGGCTGATGGCCCGCCAGGAAGCGCTCCAGGATCACCGGAAGCAGGTCGCCGCCGCGATGGCCGATCCGGAGTCCAGCCCCGCGGAGCGTGCTCGGCTGCGTCGGGTGATGGCTGCCCCGGACGACACCGAGTGGTGGGTGGATGTCGAGGCATACGTCGCCGCTGCCCTCGCACAGCTCCCGCCCGATGCCCCCGACACCCCGATCACTGTCGCGGACCTCGATGCGAACACCTCGTTCTCCGGCTTCCACGCCGTCGACGGCTTCCGACGTCACCCGGAGCTTGGCCCTCGGGCGGCGAGCATGGACACCGAGCTGGCCGCCATCCTCACTGCGTCCTTCGGCCTGCCCCCCGCCGAGGCCCACCGACACGCCGTCGTGCTCACCGGCATCTTCTGGCTGGCGCTGCGCCGGGCGCTCTCCGCAGGTAGCCACCAGCTCTCCGCCTCGATCTCTCTGATGATGACCACCGGGCAGGGCAACGTGCAGCAGCAGTTCACCCACGAGCTGCTCGGCTCCTGGCTGCCCTACCTTCAGTCCCTCCCACCCCCGGTCCAGCGCCGCACGCTGGGACAGCGGATCCGGGGATGGCTGGGCATGGAGAAGGCGGAAGTGGTGCCTGCCGCGCGGCAGATCGAGGACAAAGACTGACGCCTCCGGTGGTACAATCTCCCACAGCCTCCCGCCCTGAGATTGTCATGTTCCGCCTCTCCGCTGCCGTCTTCCTCCTCCTCACCGGCTGCATCGAGCAGGCCTTCACCACTGCCGGAGACGCCGGAGCCGGGTCTGGTGCGGAGATCGAGGTCGCCCCGGGCAACCTCAGCTTCGGCGAGCTGGCCAGCGACGACGATGCGGCGGTCAAGACCTTCATCGTGCGCAGTGTGGGGATCGCGGACCTGACTGTCGAGGCGATCACCGTCTCGGGCAACGGCGCGGAGAGCTTCACCCTGCTGACCGACACCGCCAGCTTCGTCCTGCCCCCTGGCAGCGAGCAGGAGATCGAGGTCGCCTTCCTGCCGATGGGCGCCGCCGATCAGTCCGCGGTCGCGATCATCTCCTCAAACGCCGGCCTCCAGCCGACAGTCCCGGTCAACCTCTCCGGCGAGGGGCTGGTCTCAGAGCTGGCGATCACCCCCAGCCCGCTGGACTTCGGCGCGGTCGGGGTGGGCTGTGATGCCCTGGAGAACGTCACCCTGGAGAACGTCGGCACCGAGTCGCTGACCATCCACGACATCAACACCGCCGGCTCCGGCTTCGCGCTGAGCACCGTGCCGACCCTGCCCCTCGACCTGGCCCCCGGCGAGTCCACCGGCATCCGGGTGACCTTCACCCCCGCCTCTGAGACCGCATTCTCCGGCACCATCTCGGTCGACTCCACCGAGCCGATGGGCACCCGCCTCGCCGATCAGCTCGGCGAGGGCACCATCGACGGCAGCGACGTCACCGACACCTGGGAGATGCCGGTCGATCCGCCCACCGACATCCTGTTCTCTCTGGACTCCTCCTGCTCGATGACCTGGGACATCTGGGAGATGTACAACAACTTCGATGCGTTCATCAACGAGCTGGAGAGCTACTCAGAAGACTGGCACATCATCGTCGCCAACGAGGACTCCGGCTGCAACAACTCCGGGCTGCTCACCCCCAACACCCCAAACTACACCGAGAAGTTCCAGGAAGCGCTGTTCGCCTGGAACCTGGAGAACGACTACACCGAGGCCTTGCTGACGGTCAACGAAAACGCTGTCGAGAACACCGACTCCGGCGAGTGCAACTCCGGCTTCATGCGTCCCCAGGCGATGCTTCACATCATCGACATCACCGATGAGCCTGAGCAGTCCCCTCGTCCCTGGGATGAGATCGTCGACAACATCGTCACCAAGAAGGGCTCCCTGGCCCTGACCACCATCTCCGCCATTGCCGGGGACTACCCCAGCGGCTGCGACGACGCCTCTGCCGGCACCGGCTACTACGAGGCGGTCAACGCCACCAACGGCGTCTTCCTCTCGATCTGCCAGAGCTGGGCCACCACCGGCAACCTCGGCCTGCTCGCCTCTGCATCGGTCAACCAGGACACCTTCGAGCTGTCCCAGCCCGCCCAGGAAGCCACCATTGTGGTGGAGGTCAACAGCAAGCGCCGGACCTCGGGCTGGTCCTACGATGCTGCCAGCAACTCGGTGGTTTTCGCGAGCGATCTGCCTGGAGAGGGCGACAGCGTCTCGATCACGTACACGAACACCGGCAGCTGCGACGGCTGAGCGGGGCGTAGCTGAACCCCCGCCAGGGAGGCTCCGGGGGAGAGATGCGAAGGGGGGCGTGAGTCGGTCGGGTGGCTGGCTTCCCTGATTTTGTTGATTGTCTTGTTTTGGATCGCCTATCCGCACGCTCAGAGGAGCTTCCTGCGCCTCAATGAGCGCCGTGTCCTTGCCTCAGCTCAGGCGATGTGTGGCAGCCGGTAGTCCATCACCATCACCGTCAGCCCAAAAACCGCCACCCGATGCTGTGCGATGAGCCCATCCTCACCGCGCATGACCCGAAGATCCTCATGCCCGGGCAGGCGAATCGTCACCAGCGGTGTGGAGAGGTAGAAGCCTGCCTCATCACCACCAACAGCAGGCCTCGTGCGCAGCCGAATCCCGCCATCGGGGAGGTTCTCCATCGCCATGACGCTGACGATGCAGGCACATGGAAGCGGCAAAGCGACGGCGAGCCAGCCGCGATCCCCGCGCCGCAGGGTGGCATAGGCGGCGATGAACATGGCGCGGCCGTCGGCGTAGTGGCGCTCGTAGAGACGCAGATTGGAAGGCCCATCCTGGGGCGCGGCGGCGAGCATCTCCACCTCCACCCGCTGCCAGTCGCCGGTGTCCAGCGGCAGGACGAGCTGGCCGACCCGACCCGCTCCCGCGACGATGAGCCGGGCCAGCGGGGCGATGAGGGGCGCCCACCGGGGTCTCACGAGCAGCGCGTACTGGTCGGTGTGCTCGTAGAAGTGGCGGATGTCTGGATCGACGAGAGCAGCATCGAATTCGGGGCTGGCGAGGTCTTCGAGGCGGTCGAGCTGACCGGGCGGCGGGGTGGCATTGGAGTCGGTGAGGCCCTGGGCGGCGAACCACCCCCGGCCGATGGTGGCTCCGCGCCCCTTGAGGTGCTGAAGCGGCGGGGAGGGCAGGGGGGCGGCGTCGGTGTCGCCGAAGCGGGCGAGGAGGCCGAGCAGGGAGAAGCCGAAGGCGTTGAGGAGGCCGTGGAGCTTGAACATGTCGATCATCGTCGGCCAGGGCAGCCCCCAGGCCCGGGCCAGTCCCCAGGATCCGGCCATGAACATGCCCACCAGCAGCGCCCCGCCCGACAGCGCCAGCAGGAGGCTTCGGATGGACGGTCTGCGCCATGCTTCGGCGATCTGACAGCCCGCCACCCCCATGCCCGCCGCCGCCAGCAGCCAGGACGGCAGCCACTCCCCGCCATGCCAGCCGGTGATCTGGGAGATCAGCAGCCCGCCAGCCACCAGCGGCATCCCGGCGAGGATTCCAGTGACGATCCAGCGCGGTGTGCCGCCCGGACGCTGGCGGCCAACCATCCCGGCGAGCAGGGGCAGGGCGAAACCGGCGAAGTGGAAGTGCACCGCAGTGAGCTGGACGAGCAGCGGATCGTAGTCCCACGGACGGACGCCGAGCCGGTCCAGCAGCGCCCAGCTCCCGCCGACCAGGACCAGCACGTGCCCAGTGTCCACGCACAGCTCGGAGGGCTCCTGGCCGCCGCGTCGGAGGATGCGGCCCATCCCAGCGACAGCCAGCCCGATGGTCAGCATGAGCCAGGGCACCGCCAGCATCCCAGCGAGGGTGCCCTGCGGCATCCCCAGGGCGGCGATCAGCGGCACGCCACAGACCAGCGCCAGCCAGGCGATCCGAGTGGACACCCCCAGCGGCACAATCACCAGCACGCCGAGTCCCAGGAGCATGGCGGGGATGCCCGGCGCGGTGAGCGCGACCCACAGCGCGAAGCCCAGAGCACCGAGGGCAGGAGGGAGGGCGCGGCGGAACATGCAGGCTCCCTATCGCAGAGCAGGTGCGATTCACGATAAGCGACGGGCATGGATCGAAAGACGGTACGCAAATCCCACGACGCCCTGACCACCACCCGGGCCGGACGGGGGCGGATGTTCGCATTTGGCACCTTCGGCGGCAAGGAGGTCCTCGATGTCTCCCGGTTTCATTGTGCCGAGACGTCCGACGGGATCACGATCGATGACAAGCTGAAGACGTCCATGCGCCGACAGCTCCGCAGCATGCTCTCCCGCGATCACCAGGGTGCTGGCTGCGCAGGGCTGTTCTATGTCGCCGATGGGGTGCCGACGTTCCGGGTCTGTGTGCGGCAGCGGTTCACCACCCGCCAGCTGTCTGACGTCCTCACCCCCCTGGCCGAGCGGCTCGGGGTGGTCGGCTTCGTGGTGATCAAGGACCGGGTGGGGTGAGCGACCCGCTGCTGACCCTGCTCGACAGCCCTGATCCGGCGGTCCGGACTCAGGGGATGGAGCTGGCGCGTGCGCTGGGGCCTGCGGCGACAGACCGGGTGCTGGCGTCGTGTGTGCTGGAGCCCGATGGGCTGCTGTGGCGTCCGCCGGGGCTGTCGGTGGCGGTGCTCTCCCTGCTGCTCGACGCCCCTGTGGCGCGGCTGTCGGGAATCCGGCGGCTCATCCTCTGTGGTCCGAACCCGCCCGAGCTGCTCGCTCGCCTCGCTCAGCGCCTCCCCGGGCTGGAGGCGCTGATCCTCTCGGCACCCGGCCTCGCAGACCTCTCCAGCCTCACCACGCTTCCCCTTCGCACCCTGGAGCTGCACGCGGGCCAGCTGGAGGCCGCCGGACCGATTCTGCCGCAGCTGGCGGACCTGGCGGTGGAGGGCATGGAGGATGCCGGTCGTCTCATCGGGCTGCCGGTGACGAAGCTGGAGCTGATCATCCGAAGCGACGCGGACCTGGAAGCGGTCTGCCGCCTCACCGCGCTGCGGTCGCTGCGGATCCTGGAGCACACCGCCCAGCAGCTGACCAGCCTGTCCGTCCTCGCCAGTCACCCCACGCTCCTCGACGTCACCCTGCCCCGCCACAGAGACACCCGGATCTCCAGCTACTCTCCAGCCTGGGTGCCCGGTGCTGAGCGGACACGGATGGTGCTTGGGGAGCGTTATCGGGCGCCCTTTACCGAGGAGAAGCGGTGGGCGGAAGTCCTTCAGCGTGCCTCGGAGCACTGGTGGGCGAAGGGATTTTGCCATCAGCTCACCCTGGAGTCCCCACCCCACAGCAAGACTCGGCGCGATCAAGGGTCTCCGACGTCAGATCGCGATCTCCCTGCGAGATGCCAAGGACCTCTTCGACGCCTTGATGGACGACAACCTGAAGTGCCTGCCGCTGGATGAGGCGGTGGAGATGCAGGGCTGGCTGCGCATGAGCGGGATGCCGGCTCGGATCAGTCCCTGGTTGCCGTGAGCCTGGGTGAGCGACTGGGGACGCTGCTGTGCAGCCCGGAGGAGGCCGTCCGTCGGCAGGGTGTTGAGGCTCGCAGCCGGCTGCGCACATCTCCGGCGGGCAACGCTTCACTGAGGGTGAAGAGCATAAGGATGCGGGCCTGGCGTGCTATCGCACGATCTTCAGGAGCGCGGCGACCGACGTTCCGGACTCGACCGGGTGGCGCATCTTGCCCTGAGTGACCACCCGGTAGTGATTTCGGCGACCCTCCCGAGTGACCTCCAGGTAGCCATCAGCAGCCAGCTCACCGACGATCCGATGGACTGCACGCTCCGTGATGCCGACGGTGGTGGCGATGTCTCGAAGTCTCAAGTCCGGATCTCGCGACAGACAGACGAGGACGTGGGCGTGATTTGTCAGAAAGGTCCAGCTCATCGCTTGTCGATAACATGTGCGGCACTTAGTATGAAATTGAATTCCGGTATTAGGATTCTTGAAAAGTGAAACATAATCTTCATGATCAGCATCTGAACAGCCAACTTCCTGAGCTTCTCCGGGAGCTGTGCGATCAGCTTGAGGTCGTGGTCAATGCCGAGACCATCGATCGCGTCGCTAATGAGAGCCAGGGTCGCGACTGGTCTGAGGTGCTTGATCTCGCCGCAGTCGGTGTGGGGCTGAGGCTCCGCTGGTCCCGTCTCACCCCCTGGGAGGCCGGCCGGATCTCTGATGATTTCGCGCCCTGGATTCTGAGTGAGCCCGACGGCTGGTGGATCATCGATGGTGCGCGGCCCACCAGCGTCCGAGTGAGGCGCATTGACTCCGTTGAGGGCGCACGCTGGATGAACGCCCGGGAGCTGGAGGCCCTGTTCGGTGCTGCCATCCGCCGCATCGCCCGCGCCGAGCCCGCCCTGCCTGCCAGCGCCATGGGGCCCCGCGCCGATGGCCGGCCCCGCCCCCCGATCCGTCGACTCCTCGGGCTCCTCAACGCCGAGCGCCACTCCATCGGCATGGTGGTCGTCTTCTCGTTCACCATCGGGATCCTCGCCCTGGCGCCGCCGCTGGCGATCCAGGTCATCATCAACTGGCTGGCATTCGGTGTGCTGCTCCAGCCGATCATCGCTGTTGCGTTCATCCTCATCCTCTGCATGCTCGCCGCAGCGACCCTCCGAGCCTCTCAGCGTCACCTCGTCGAGCTGATCCAGCGGCGGCTGCTGGTCCGTGCCGTCGCGGACATCACCACCCGCCTCATCCGGGTGCGCATCTCCGCCCTGGACCGCCACTATGGCCCCGAGCTGGTCAACCGATACTTCGACGTCCTCACCCTCCAGAAGGCCACCAGCGCCCTGCTGCTCGACGGGCTCTCCGCGGCCCTTCAGGCCTTCGTCGGCCTGACCTTGCTGGCGCTATACCACCCGGTCCTGCTGGCGTTCGATGTGGCGGTGATCTGCCTGCTGCTGCTGCTCATCCCGCTGGGCTACGGCGCGCAGAAGACCGCGATCAAGGAGTCGAAGGCCAAGTACCGCATCGCGAGCTGGATCGAGGAGATCGCACGGCACCCCCACGTCTTCAAGCTGGGCGGCGGCGATCTCGGCGAGTCCCGAACGGAGACCCTCCTGCGGGGCTACATCTCCTCCCGCCAGAGGCACTTCCAGGTCTTCTTTCGCCAGTACGTCGGCCTCCAGCTCATCCAGGTCGCCATCCCCAGCGTCCTGCTGTTGCTGTGTGGCTGGCTGGTGCTGGAGGGGCAGCTCACCCTCGGTCAGCTCGTCGCTGCGGAGTTCATCGTCACCTCCGCGCTGGCGGGCATGTCGAAGTTCACCGACAAGCTGGAGACGGTCTACGACCTGCTGGCGGGCGTGGACAAGCTCGGCACGCTGATGGATCTGCCCCATGAGCCGATGACTGGCCTCGCTGGCTCGTCCGCCACTCAGCCGACAGGGCTGAGGCTGCAGGGAGTCCGCTACAGCTACACCGACCACCCCGCGCTGCCCTGGACTTTGGAGGCGGAGATCCCCCCCGGGGCGCGCGTCCTGATCACCGGAGACGCTGGTGCAGGGAAGACCACCCTCGCGGAGCTGCTGGTCGGGCTCCGGTCGCCATCGAGCGGGGTGCTGCTTCGGGATGGCACCCCGATGTCGCTGCTGCGTCCAGACGTGGTCCACGGCGCTGTCGCTCTGGTCACGGAGGACGGGATGTTCGACGGCACCATTCGGGACAACCTCCTGGTCGGCCGCTCCGGCCTCAATTTCTCCAACGTGTGGCCGGTTCTGGAGATGCTGTCGATGGATCGGATCATCGGGGCGCTGCCCCACGGGCTGGACACCCGGCTTGCTCCGACCGGTGCGCCGCTGTCCCGGATGCACGCCCGGGTGCTGCTGCTGGCCCGCGCCCTCCTCGGCAGCCCTCGCCTGCTGGTCATCGACGGTCTGCTCGACGGTCTGCCGGAGGTGATCTCCGATCAGCTGATGTCCGCGCTGCACAGCCAGCCGAACACCACCATCGTTGTCCTCTCCACCGATCTCCCCCCGGCGTCGTTCGCCACTCACACCTTTGCGTTGACCGCGGACGGACTCCATGCAAACGCCTGACCTCACCTCGAGGGTCCGGCGGCTCCCCAGCCGGGATCGGCGCGACCCCTCCAGCCTCCTCTCCACCATCCAGCCCCCGTTCCCGCTGCGCTGGATGTCCGGCGCGCTGGTGGTCCTCATTCCCCTGCTCGCCCTGCTGCTGATGCTGACTCCCTGGCAGCAGGCCGCGCCGGGCAGCGGGAAGGTCATCGCGTTCAATCCGGCAGAGCGTCAGCAGGTCATCGACGCCCGGATCGATGCCCGGCTGGTGGCGTGGCACGTCCAGGAAGGGCAGTCCGTCTCCGCAGGCGACCTCCTCGCCACCCTCCAGGACAACGACCCCGACCTGAGGGACAACCTCCTCGCGACCCTCACCGCCGCCCAGGAGGGAGAGAACGCCTCAGAAGCTCAGATCCGAAGCTACGAGGCCCGGCTCGTCGCCGCAGAGGCACAGATCGACATGGTGGTGGCGGAGTACAACCGCAAGATCGCCTCGCTGCGGCGCAAGCAGCTCGGCGAGGAGGCCACCCGGGACGCCGAGGCGCTCAACCTCGACCGCCAGGAGACCCTCGCCGGTGAGGGCATCTCCTCCCAGCGCACCCTCGACGTCGCCCGGATGAAGGAGGCCAAGGCCGAGGCCGCCCTCGGCGCGCTTGAGCAGGAGATCGCCGCCACAGTTCAGGCTCGGAACAAGGCCCAGGCCCAGGCCCAGGCCAAGGCCGCTTCTGCCCAGGCCGACCTCGACGCTGCCCGCGCCAAGCTCGCTGAGTCCACCCAGAAGCGCATCTCCGCCACCGTCAAGCTCACCCAGCAGGGCGCCCAGGAGGTCTTCGCGGTGCAGGACGGCACGGTGCTGAAGGTCTACGGCGGGCCGGGAACCTGGAAGAAGAAGGGCGATCCGCTCGTCGCCCTCGTCCCTCAGACCACCTCCCGCGCCGTCGAGCTGTACATCGACGGCAACGACACCCCCCTCGTCCGCCCTGGTGAGTCGGTTCGGGTGGTGTTCGAGGGCTGGCCGGCGCTGCAGTTCGTCGGTCTGAAGGGCTTCACCAGCCCCGGCACGTTCCCCGGCGAGGTCGCCCTGGTCGACGCCACCGACAACGGCAGCGGCAAGTTCCGGATCGTGGTGAAGCCGACCGATGAGCAGAGCTGGCCCGATGCGGAGGTGCTGCGTCAGGGGACCCGGGCGAAGGGCTGGGTGCTGCTGGGTCAGGTGTCGCTTGGCTACGAGCTGTGGCGTCAGGTCAACGGCTTCCCAGCACTCCCCTCGACCGACAAGGGCACCAAGCCGACCATTCCCTCCAACAAGAAGCCGCGGGCTCCGGCCTCCCTGGATTGATGATGTTTGCCCTGCTCCTGTCCCTCTTCGCACTCGCCGCGCCGCTTCCGCTCGAAACGGTGCTCACCGCCGTCGACGACCACCTGCCCGCGCTCGCCGCTCAGGCCGCAAAGCTGGAGGCCGCCGAGGCGAAGCTGCTCGCCGCCCGGGGTGCGTTTGATCCGACCCTGTCAGGCAAGACCAGCCGCTACGACGGCAGCGATTCCCGCAGCCTCTCGGTGCTCTCGGTGGGCGGCGAGACTGTTCTTGGGCCGCGCTGGTCGGCGGGAATCCGGCAGAGCGAGGGGTATGTCAAGCCGTATGAGACGGAGCTGGAGACCGGCGCAGACGGGGAGTGGTTCGCCCGTGCAGAAGTTCCCCTTGATGGGCTCATCCTCTCTGACAGCCGTGCGCGGCTCCTCACCGCTCAGCAGGCCGTCGGGATCGCCGGCAGCGTGCTCGACGACAAGCGCCTGGCGCTTCGCTACAAGGCCTCCTCGGCGTACTGGAAGTGGGTGATCTCTGGTCAGAAGGCTGAGATCGAGCAGTCCCAGCTCGACCTTGCCTCGGGTCGGATCGCCGCGCTCACCCGGCAGGTCGAGGAGGGCAGTGCGGCTGAGATGGACCTCATCGACGGCCGACAGTCGCTCCTGGAGCGTCAGGCGCGGGTCATCAACGCCCGGGCCGAGGTCGACATCGCCGCCCAGCGGCTGGCCCTGTACTACCGCGACGACCGCGGCATCCCGATCAAGGCCTCCGCCGAGCAGCTCCCTGAGCTGACCACCCCGCAGTCCAGCCCCGAGCTTGCCGCGCTGATCGAGCAGGCCCGCAGCCGTCCCGATCTCATCGCGCTGGACCACGCCATCGAGACCGCCCGGATCGCCCTCCGCCAGCAGCAGCTCGCCCTGCTCCCGGGGGCGACGGTGGTGGGACAGGTCGCAGAGGATGTGGCGCTGGGCAAGACGGAGTGGCTGATCGGCGCGGAGGTGAAGATGCCGCTGCTGCTGCGCAAGGCCCGGGGGAGCCGGAGCGCCGCCGAGGCCGAGCAGACCCGCTTGGAGGCCGAGCGGCAGTGGCTGCTCGATCAGATCGACGCTGAGCTGTCGGCGGCCTGGATGTCCGCCGAGGCCGCCCGACAGCAGGCCGACCTGATGGCGCAGACTGTCGAGCAGGCTCAGAGGGTCCTCGGAATGGAGCAGACCCGCTACGACCTCGGCGGCAGCGACCTGTTCAAGATCATCCTGCGCGAGGACAAGCTCGCTGAGGTCCGCAAGTACCTCGCCACCGCTCAGGCCGATGCTCAGCTGCGACAGGCCGCGCTGAGGCAGGCGGCGGGGGTTCAGTGAGGCGACCGGCTTCTTGCGGGCTTCGGTGCTCTGCTTGAGACGCGGCGAGCTGACGTGGAGACGGGCGGAGACAGCCGGAGCCGGTCAGGTGGCTGCCTTCTTCTCTGTACTGACCATAAAGTTCGACAAGTGCCGGTCGCAGACGGGCTGATTGTCGATTTGTGACCCGGCACGGGGACGGGGTGAGTCCGACGAAGCCGGTCAGGTGGCTGCCTCAGTGTCCCCGCCGCTGAGTTCAGCAAGTGCCGGTCGTAAGACGGGCTGATTGCTGATTCGGGGAGCGGCACGGGGACGGGGTGAGTCCTACGAAGCCGGTCAGGTGGCTGCCTTCCCCCCAATTTTGTTGATTGTATTTTTATGGATCGCCTGATCTGGAGTCTCAGTTCGCCCGGGCGCGCGCAAGGGGACACCGGAGTGGGCCGTGCTGGAGGGGCCGCACGCCAGATTCTCTGGCGGCCCCGGAGGCAGCAAGTGACCCGAGGCTTGAGAGAAGGGGCAATCCACTCAGAATGCTGGCCGACAGGGAGTGCAGCGCGGACCGCGGAGGGGACCCGTGGCGATCAGCGCCCAAGGACGGAGACGGGGTTTGCAGTACCGCCGGACTTCAAGGATTCGCCCATCTCTGCTTTTGATCTTGCCGATCTGTCCTGCTCACCCTTCGGTCTTCTCAGCCAGGGGCGCTCTCAGCCTCACGGCTCTCAATACCGAAGGGCCCTCCCTCACCCATGGCCCGAGGTCCGCCATCGTCGGCGCCATTCTTTCATCCTCAACCTCAAAGAACCGTCCTGAGCATCACCTGGACCCCGAAGTGGCCGCGTGGTGATCGGAACCGCAGTTCCGGTCACCACCTCCCTCACACGAGGTCGAAGCGATCGAGGTTCATCACCTTCACCCACGCCGCGACAAAGTCCGCGACGAACTTCCTCCGTGCATCATCCGCCGCATAGACCTCAGCGATGGCCCGGAGCTGTGAGTTCGATCCGAACACCAGATCCACCCGCGTAGCCGTCCGCGTGATCGCCCCGGTCGTCCGGTCACGACCCGCGAAGGTGGTCTTCCCAGTGGGCTCCCAGGCGATGCCCATGTCGAGCAGGTTGACGAAGAAGTCATTGGTCAGCTGCTCCGGCCGGTCGGTGAAGACCCCATGCGCAGACTGGTCAACGTTTGCGTTCAGCACCCGCAGGCCACCGACGAGCACCGTCATCTCGGGTGCAGACAGGGTCAGAAGCTGGGCCTTGTCCACCAGCAGATCCTCGGCGGTGCGGCTGTGCCCGCTGCCAAGGTAGCTGCGGAAGCCGTCCGCGGTCGGCTCAAGCACGGCGAACGAGTCTACATCGGTCTGCGCCTGTGAGGCGTCTGCACGACCCGGTGTGAAGGGAACCACCACATCAAAGCCAGCGCTCTTCGCGGCCTGCTCGACCGCCACAGATCCGGCGAGGACGATGAGATCAGCGAGCGAGACCTGCTTGCCATCGGATCGGGCGCTGCTGAAGTCCGCCTGGATCGCTTCGAGGGCCGAGAGCACCCGGGCCAGCTGGGACGGCTGGTTGACTGCCCAGTCCTTCTGGGGTGCAAGGCGGATGCGTGCGCCGTTGGCTCCGCCGCGCATGTCGCTGCCGCGGAAGGTCGACGCTGAGGCCCAGGCTGTGGATACCCGCTCCGCAACGGACAGACCCGAGCCGAGGATCGCAGCCTTGAGCGTGGTGATGTCGCTGGCATCGATCAGGGGATGGTCGACCGCAGGGATCGGATCCTGCCAGATCAGCTCGGCCTCGGGGACCTCCGGACCGAGGTAGCGGGAGCGTGGCCCCATGTCGCGATGGGTCAGCTTGAACCAGGCACTGGCGAAGGCCTCGGCGAAGGCATCGGGGTTCTGGTGGAAGCGCCGCGAGATCGCCTCGTAGGCCGGGTCGAACCGCAGCGAGAGATCGGCGGTGGTCATCATGGGCCGATGCTTCTTCGTCGGGTCGTGGGCATCGACGATCATGTCCGCGTCAGCGACGTCCTTAGCGAGCCACTGCGAGGCACCAGCCGGGCTCTTGACCAGCTCCCACTCGTAACCAAAGAGCGTGTCGAAGTAGCCGTTGTCCCACTGGGTCGGGTTGGGCTTCCAGGCCCCCTCGATGCCGCTCGTGGTCGTGTGCACGCCCTTGCCAGACCCAAGCGCGTTCTTCCAGCCCAGGCCCTGCTCTTCGATGCTGGCACCTTCTGGCTCAACCCCGACCAGCGTGGGATCGCCAGCGCCGTGGGCCTTTCCGAAGGTGTGTCCGCCCGCGATGAGGGCCACCGTCTCCTCGTCGTTCATCGCCATGCGCGCGAAGGTCTCTCGGACGTCGCGCCCGGATGCCACCGGGTCCGGCTTGCCGTTGGGGCCTTCCGGGTTCACGTAGATCAGCCCCATCTGGACCGCGCCGAGGGGGTTGTCCAGGTCGCGGTCGCCGCTGTAGCGCTCGTCACCGAGCCACTCGGACTCCGGGCCCCAATAGATGTCCTCTTCGGGTGCCCAGACATCGGCGCGCCCTCCGGCGAACCCGAGCGTCTTGAAGCCCATCGACTCCAGTGCGACGTTTCCAGCGAGGATCATCAGGTCCGCCCAGGAGATCTGGCGGCCATACTTTTGCTTGAGCGGCCAGAGGAGCCGGCGGGCCTTGTCGAGGTTGCCGTTGTCGGGCCAGCTGTTCAGCGGAGCGAAGCGCTGAGTGCCAGAGCCCGCACCACCGCGACCGTCGCTGATTCGGTAGGTCCCCGCGCTGTGCCATGCCATGCGAATCATCAGGGGACCGTAGTGGCCCCAGTCGGCGGGCCACCAGTCCTGCGAGGTGGTCAGCACCGTCTCGAGGTCGCTCTTGAGCGCGTCGTAGTCGATGCGGTTGAATGCCTCAGCGTAGTCGAAGGTCGCTCCCATGGGATCGGATGCGGGAGTGTTCTGGTGGAGGATCCGCAGGTTCAGCAGGTTTGGCCACCAGTGCTGGTTCGAGGTGGAGGCGCCGGCCTTGTGGGCATTCGCACCATGCATCACCGGACATTTACCTTCGCTTGTCATGCTCTTCTCCTGTCTTTCATTGAATCGGGGGACGAGGCCAGACCGTCGGGGCTCTGAGGTTGCCAGGGCCGCTCCCCTGCTACATTCTTGTGTTTTCGTATGTATAAATCCAAGACATTAAAAGAATGCAAAGCATAACCACTGGTTATCCCCGATCTCACTGGGAGAGGTCTGCGTGCTGGGAGAGATCAGCCTGATCCACCGCCTCGCCGACCCGCTCGACGATGTGCTTCGGGCCGATCCGGTCGGTGAAGCCAGAGGCGGCCAGGACATCTCGGACGGGCCCCCGGACTCCGGCGAGCCACAGGGTGGTGTCCGCATCGCGCAGCTCGTCGAGGATCTCATCGAGGGTGGAGAGGGCCTGGGCGTCGATGCTGCCGATGCCCATGGCGTCGAGGATGAGGTGGCGGACGGTCGTGGGGGGCTCGGTGATCAGCGCGGCGATCTGGTCCTTGAGGAAGGCGGTGTTGGCGAAGTACAGCGGCGCATCGATTCGCATCGCGACCACGCCAGGGTGCTGGAGAGCGTCGGGGTAGCGGTTGATGTTGCGGTAGATGTTGGTGCCCGGGAGCTGACCGAGGATGGCGACGTGCGGGCGGCTGGTGCGCCAGATGAACCACACCAGACTGGCGAGGACCCCGAGCAGGATGCCCGGCTCAATGCCCAGGGTCAGCGTCGCGGCGAAGGTCAGGCCCATGAGCGCGAGGTCGGGGCGGCTGATGTGCCAGAGGTGCTTTGCCTCTTTGATGTCGATGAGACCGAACACCGCAGTCATGATGATCGCGGCGAGCACGCCCTTGGGCAGAAAGGTGAACAGCGGGGTGAGCAGCAGCAACGTCAGCACGACCATGCCCGCGGTGACCAGTCCTGCGAGACCGGTCTGTGCGCCAGCCTGGGCATTGACTGCAGTGCGCGAAAATCCGCCGGTGACCGGGTAGCCCTGGAGCAGTCCGCTGGCGACATTGGCCAGCCCCAGCGCTTTGAGCTCCTGGTCGGCGTCGACCGGGTAGCGGTTCTGACGGGCAAAGCTCCGAGCCACCGAGATGCTCTCCATGAAGCTGACCAGGGAGATGGTGATGGCGATGGGCAGGAGGCTGAGGATCGTGCTGGTCTCCAGAGTCGGCAGGGCGGGGCGGGGGAGTCCGCTGGGCACCACTCCAACAATCGCGACCCCCTGCTCATCCAGCCCCAGCCCCCAGACCAGCAGCGCCCCGCCGGCCACCACCACCAGGAAGCGCGGAAACCTGGGAGCGAGCCGCTTCAGGCCGACAAGCAGCACCACCGCAGCCAGGGAGATGGCCGCGGTGATCAGGTTGGTCTCGCCGATGTGTGCCGCGGCCTCCAGGAGGATCTCGTGGACGTGGTGGCTGCGGGCGATGTCGATCCCCAGCAGGTGCTTGAGCTGCGACAGGCCGATGATCAGCGCGGCGGCGGAGGTGAACCCGGCGATGACCGGGTGGCTGA
>JBLHNG010000079.1:0-17527 GCA_047621685.1 Myxococcota bacterium
TTTGAAGGCGGCAGGCTGTTCTTGAAGAACTTTCGCTGCCAGTCATAGGAGACAAGGGGCTGAAGGTTGTGGGCGGCATACCGCAAACATCTGCTTCTTCTTCATCAGCAGATGTTCGCGGAGGATGGCGGTCTTCTGGGCGGCTGTGAGCGATCAGTATTTTCGTCGAGGTATGGAATTCTCAGGGGCTCGGGTAGTATCTCCCAGGTCCGATTCCGACTGGAACACTACAATGGCAACACAGCCACCTTCAGTTTGGCTATTTCAACTCACAGCGAGTCGCTGCAATTCTCTCATATGCAGAGAACGCGAGATTTTCAGTGTTCGAAGGAATGAGGATCTTACCTCGGAGGCTCTCAAGCCATTCACGGGTTGCACTGTCTCCGTTTCTCTCTAAGCTATCAGCCAAATTGTCGAACTCGGAGTATTGCGCCCGGGCTGTCTTGAGCGCCGCGACCATCTCCTCAGCTTCCTCTACAGCGAAATTACAGCGAAGACTGCCTGAGCTCTGGCAGAGGTTTGCGGTGTTACGCAGGGGAATGAACACGACCTGTGCTTGTGCAAACTCCTGGGTCGCGTTGCAGCTATCCACAGCGGCCCGCAGAACGTCATCTGTGCTCGTGGCAGCATAGCCCAGGCCAGCTGTGAGGTGGATGGTCAACATCAGAAGGTGACTCACTTCGAGATCCTATGCGCAGAATAATCTGCGTCGTTGAATGGAACCGCGTAACGGTGTGGCGTCTGAGCAAACCCCATGGGGGCGAACTCATTCTGGGTACATATTGGTTTTTTATAGCGCCACACAAATTGTCTATGACACGCCGCGTGGAACTATCTCTGTTATCTCCTCCAATATCGACGAAGAGATCCAAAGCCGAGCATCAGCTCCTGGCGGGCCGCTGGGTTGGCGGTCTGGGCGTAAAGGCCAAACACATCGAGCCCACTCTCACGAACGCACTCCTCCATCCATGAAAAGGCATGCCGCCCCTCTCTACCGATACCCAGATCGTTGTCGAAGAACACTGCGATCAGCTGGGTGTTGGTCTCTGCGATGATCTCGGGGAACACACGCACAAACTCATCGTAGGACTTCACCCAGCGCACGTTATCAGCCTCAGGTGCTCGAAGCTGAATCAACTGCTTCCACTGCCCCACAGAGGGATCTCGCATGTCGTCGAGCCAGAGAGCGGTCTTCGTTTGCAAAGCGAACTCCTCAGAGCATCCAGTATTGCTCTTCATCGGCAAGGACACCAAACCCTCGAAGTGAGTTCCCCGGTCCTTGTCGGTCGGGTGTTCCCACTGACACCGGGCAGGCACCTTGTTGTTCATGGTCATGTAGGCCTCCTGTTCTATTCCCAGAGGGTCTACGCATTCACCGACGATTGCTCTGCGCCTCAGTATCGTTGGTCAGCGCGTGAGCTTGTGCAGTGGAAATTGTCGCCTCAGAGACCTTTGGGTGGGGGCTGTGCATTCCCGTGAGGTGTCCCAGCCCAGCACGCTGTGAGTTCCCGACCCAGCACGATAGGGATCTCTCAATGGACTCCCGGTCCTCCTTGATTGGTGTCAGTTGTACTCAACCGCAAGGACTGCTCCTCGTGTTGGGGCTTCTCTGAAGTGGAAGCCACTGGCAGTGACGCTGCCGATCTATCCAAAATCCCGGAGCCACCATCTGGCCAGCATGATGTGAGACAAAAAGAGCTGGTTCCCAGCCTTGACGCCCTCCTTACACTCTCCCACTCCACGAGTTCTTCAAGAACGGCGCAGTACACCCCGACTGTGCATGGAAAGTGTGCATGGATCTGTACAAAATCCCCCCAATCTTCAGAAATTCCGCCCTGCACACCCATCCAAAAACCACCTTCCAACCTAAATCCCTACCCCAGATCCGTGTGCAGCCCACACTCCGTCTTCTTCATCCCCACCCATCGCCCGTCCCGCTCATCCCCCGGGCTCGGCGGACGGGTGCAGGGTCGGCAACCCAGGCTGCGATACCCGGCGGCCTCCAGGGGATGCCGAGGCAGCTGATTCGCCTCGATGTACGCCGCGACCATCTCATCGGTCCACGACAGGATCGGGTGATACCGCAGCACCCCCTGACCCGTCTTCCGCTCCTCGCCCATTGCCTGTCGGACTGCGCTCTGCCCGGCCCGGATGCCGTTGATCCAGACATCGTGGGTGCTCAGGATCGGCTTCAGGGGCAGGATCTTGTTGATGTGGCAGCAGTAGTCGGGGTCGGACGTGAACAGGAACCGACCGCCGACCCGCTGCTGGCTGCGGGGCAGCACGGAGAACAGGTCGTGGATGGACAGGCCGAGCCGGGCGGCGAGGTCGCGCTTGAACGCCAGGGTCTCGGGGAAGTGGTAGCCGGTGTTGAGGAAGTAGACCGGGGTGTCCGGGGCGACCGTGCTGAGGATGTGCAGCAGCACGACGCTGTTGGTCTGGCACGAGGTCGTGGCGAAGATGCGCTTTCCACCATCACGGTAGGCGGCGAGGTGGTCGCCGATGCGGCGGAGGTGCGCGGGGAAGTCGGTCATGGCAGTGGGTATATCCCAGGGCTTCCGTCTCAGACCTTCTCCGCCAGCACCAGATACGACGTGTGCTCCTCGCGAAGCGCATGAGTGCGCTTCCATCGCAGCCCTGCACCGGGCAGCCAGCTCCGCACCGTGCCCTCTGACCACAACGTTCCGCCGGTAAACACCGCCATGCTGACCCGGAAGTCCAGCGCGCTCAGCGGACCGCGGCAGTCCTCGTCGATGTCGTAGTCCTTCACCGCGAGCCAGCCCCCCGGGCGCAGACACGATGCGGCACGCGCCACAGCGCGCTCGGCGGCCTCGGCCGGGTAGTCGTGCAGGATGTTGCTGAGGAAGACGAGGTCCGCATTCTCCTCAGCGGAGAGCACTGGTCCGTCAAACAGATCCTCTCCGCAGAACGTCACCCGATCCGAGAGCCCCAGCTCTGCCGCCCGCTCCAGGACGACCGCGGCGGCATTGGGCCGATCCACCAGCACGGCAGTGGCCTCGGGGCAGAGCAGGAGCACCGCGAAGCTGTAGGTGCCCAGGCCGCAGCCGATGTCGACGATGCGCTCCAGAGCCCGATCGCACAGCAGCGCCGCGACCTCTCCGGCCACCGGGCGGGAGTGGGCGTCGTGGCGCAGGAGGAACTCCCGCCGGGTCGCCTCGCTCACTGCTCCGCCGCCGCCAGCAGAGGGGATCGCCTTTCCCGAGCGCAGCACGTCGGCAAACATGGCCCGACGCGGCAGCCAGTAGATCAGCGGCGGCGCGGCCAGCGGATTGACGATGTCCTCGCTGGCGTCGAAGATCGACTCGTCGCCAGGAATGAGCCCGTAGAGATCACCCTCCCGACTCAGGAAGCCCACTGCAGCAGCGACATCGAGGAAGATGACCAGGTTTTTAAGGTCGGTTTTGGTCTTCTGCGCGAGCGCGTCAGCGGTCAGCGGGCCCTCAAGCAGCGCGGGAAAGGCCCCGACTTCCTGGAGTGCGAACAGCACCACGGCCCGGTTCAGGCCGGCGATGGCGGTGTCGTATTGAGCGAGTCGGGCCTGCATGGTTGATGTCCTGTTTTTTCGTGCCAGATCAGCGAATGGTCGAGCCCAGTCTTGCCAGACCCCGATTAATCCCTGCTGTTACCGCTGTGTAACCTCCGCCCCCTACGGTCTCCCTCCCCACTCCTGGAGGAGAGAGCATGAAGCAGACCACACTGCTCGCCGCCCTGCTGAACACCGCCTGTGGCCTCGACACGAAGTCCGACTCTGGCGACACCTGGACGGACCCCGACCCCGACCCCGACACTGGACGGCACCTGCCAAACATCATCGGGCTGCGACAATCGCCAGCCACACCCAACCAGCAGCAGTCGCGTAACTAAGCCTTACGGGTAAGCTTTCCTGCAGCCTTCCACAGCTTCTCCGGATCAGCGACGTACATCTCGGTGAACCCGCAGGCGCCGCAGATCCGGGCGGTGAGGGGGAAGCGCTGGGGCTTCTCGGGCAGCAGGGAGCCGGCCTTTCGGTAGCCGATCATCACCTCCAGCGAGACCCGTCGGTCTGCAGTGATGCGATCTTCGACCTTCGCATCCTCGATGATTCGGTCGCTGCCGCAGCGGGCACAGGTGGGGGTGGTGTCAGCGGACATGGGGACCTCCTGGCAGAGTGTACCGCTGTTAGGCAAACCGGGGCAGTCGGGAGGCGTCGAGCTTCGCGTAGATCGCCTGGACGGTGTCATGGGGGCGGGCATTGCTCTGCAGTGACCAGCACGCGCTGCCCTTCATCATCAAGTGATCGATGAAGTGATCATCCACTGTAAACGGCAGCACCTCCGGCATGTTGACGCCCTCAGACATGCGCTTCCAGGTGGTCAGGTCGAGGTCCCAGGCGTTGCCGAGGTTGGCCCGCTCGGTGTTCAGGATGATGCCGATGTCTGTCATGCGCGCTGTGGAGTCGCGGCGGGCCTTCTTCGACCAGGGGAGGCGTGCCTTCCGGCCAGCCCAGTCCACCAACGCTGCGAGGGTGCGGTCCGGTCGCTGGAGCACCGAGGCGATGCGCTCGACAGGGGCTGACGACCCGGTGAGCAGGAACTCGGCCCACTGAAAATCAAGATCGGATGGTGAGGAGAGGGGAGCGGTCGCTGGATCGGGGAACGCCGGGTTGTCGGCGGTCGTGAGGAGGCCGTCGATGCGCTCAGTGAGGTCGGGGCGCTGCCGTGAGAGGTCTTGAAACACCGCACGAATGCGGGGATCGACCTGGGCGGCGCGGACAAACATCCGAGCGGCCTGCCGGACGTTGTGTGGAGGAGTGTCGAAGAACACCTCCAGCGCGGCAGCGGCGGTGTCGGGCGCCCGGTGCTGGTAGTAGCCGGCGAGGAAGAGATCGGCGCGGGAGGTGGGCATTGCGGTGGCGTACCCCTCGTGCTTCCGGGCGTCAATGACCCGCGTGCCGTGATCCGCCCTGCCCCCTCCCGCGTACACCCCACGAGGTGACCATGCTGCTATCGCTTGTGATGATCGGCTGTGCGCGAACGGGGGGCTGCGGCGACACCGTCTCCGACGCGCTCACCGACACCAGTCCCGACACGACCGATACCGACACCGCCACCGACGGCACCACTGACACTGCGCCCATCCAGACCGACGTGATCGTGCTGCGGAACGCGACCCTCGCTGGTGAAGGTCCGATGTCTGGCACCGTCGCCGACGTGCGCTTTGAGGACGGGATCATCACTGAGATCGGCGCGGTCTCTTTGGATGGTGCGGAGGTGGTGGACCTCAAGGGGCGCTGGCTGTCCCCGGCGTTCATCGACTCCCACGTCCACCTCGCCTACCGAGAGGATGGGCCGGGCATGCTCGACGGCGGGGTGGCGGTCGCGGTGGACCTCGCTGCGCCGATGGCGTTCTTTGCCGAGGACCTCTCCCCGCTGACCCTGCTGCTCGCCGGGCCGATGGTCACCGCGGTCGGCGGCTACCCCACCCAGTCCTGGGGCAGCAATGGCTACGGAGTGGAGTGCGCGGACGAAGACGACGCCGTCGCTGCCGTCAGCCTGCTGCACAAGGCCGGCGCCGCCGTCATCAAGCTGCCGATCACCGGCTCCGCAGTGCTCACCGAGGACGCCCTGACTGCGGCCGCCTCTGCCGCCCACGACCTCGGCCTCAAGGTCGCCAGCCACGCGATGTCCGACGACGACGTGGCCCTCGCGGTGTCCGTTGGCGTCGATGTGCTCGCCCACACCCCAACTGGAAGCCTCTCCGATGCCACAGTCGCCTCGCTGTCTGACCGGGCGGTCATCCCCACCCTCGCGGCGTTTGGTGGCAGCACCACCGCTGTGGACAACCTCCGCCGGCTCCACGAGGCCGGGACGACGGTGCTGTATGGCACCGACTTCGGCAACATCACCACCGCTGGGATCATCAGCGGCGAGCTGATGCTGATGGCCGAGGCAGGCATGTCCGGGGCGGAGATCCTGGCCGCAGGGACCTCCGTGCCCGCTGATTGGTGGGGGCTGTCGGACATGGGCCGCATCGACATCGGCAGCCCTGCCAGCCTCCTCGTGCTCACCGCCGATCCGACCATCGAGCCGCTCACCCTCGCGCAGCCCGAGGCGGTGTGGATTGCCGGGGTGGAGCGGTAGCCTGCGCCTACTGCCGCGCCCGGTTCCGGACCCGCTCCTCACGATCCCTCACCGCGCGCCCGAACGGTGTCATACGCAGCCCCGTCGGGAGTCAGCCGGGCCGCAGTCCAGCGCACAAGGACGTCGGGGTGGTCGAGGGCTTCGAGCAGGAGCGCGGGCGGTGGAGCGCCGGCCTGGGCGAGTGCCTCCAGGACGCAGAGGACCGCATCGACCTCTGCCGCCTCTGCGTGGACCCAACGCAGCGCCCGGAGGTAGGGGATGGCGGGCAGTGCATCCTCGCCCGGGAGTGCTCGCCCAGCGGACCCCAGCCTGACACCCGCGGGTAACCGCACGTCGGCCAGCTCACCGACCCGTCCTGCAGACCTCAGAGCACCGAGTACATCCAGTACGCTACTGAATCACCCAACCCCACAGGCACGCCCATGTTCAGCCGCGACGACATCCTGGCCGCGATGACGGCCTTCCCGCTCCACAAGCAGTTCGGCTTCGAGATCATCCGCGCCGAAGACGGCACCTGTGAGGCCCGCTGCACGGTCGGCCCGCCCCACCTCAACTACGGCGGGGTCATCCACGGCGGCGTCATGTACCTGCTGCTCGACGTCTGCGCCTACTGTGCGGCCCTGACCCTCCTGCCCGACGGAACCAACGCCACCACCCACGACATCCACGTCTCCATGATGCGCCCCACCCCCGATGGCGCGGATCTCAGACTCACCGCGACTGTGGTCAAGCCAGGACGCTCGCTGTTCTTCATTGACGTCGTGGCCACTGTGGCGGGCAAGCCGGTCGCCAGCGCCCGGGTCACCAAGTCGCTGGTGCCGATCAGCCCGACGGCTCATCTCCCAGCATAAACAGCTGCACATTCGCCACCGCCACAACTTCATCAGGCTCGGACTCCGCGACGATGGCCCTCAGGGCGTAGAAGTAGCGGAGGTGCGCTTCTCGAATCCGCTCAAAGTCCGCCCGAGAGACGCTAAACACGTTGTAGGAGAACTGCCCCGGCGCCCCCTGCTCGACCCGCTCTGCCCCCACCCGCGACCAGTGGGCCTTGAGCCGCCGGTTGACCGTGGGGTTGCGGTTGGTGTCCACCGCCAGCTTCTGAATGCGGTAGCGAACCCCCTGCCAGTGGACCTGCCCGGTGTCCCGCAGAAACGACAGGCACCGGGCCTCCTCTTCGTCCGAGATGCCCAGCCGTCGGGCGATCCAGCCCGGCTCATGGGCCGGCAGCGCGAGGTAGTCGGCCAGCTCCAGCGCCCTCAGGATCGCCTGGGTCCAGGGGAGCTTGTCGGCACCCTGTCGCCGGGCCTCCAGGCGCTTCCAGATCGGGTCGACGGTGGGCATCGAGGACGGGCTCGCCAGCACCGCCAGGAGGTCGATGAGCCGCACCGAGGCGGTCTCCACCAGCCGCAGGAAGTCCGGCAGCCGCGGCTGGGTGTGCCCCGACAGCCAGCGGGAGATCGAGTAGCGGCTGATGCCAGAGGCCGCCGCGAGGTCGTTGATCGGGGTGTTGCCGCGCAGGTCGTCGAGCAGCCGGGCGACCGCTTCCGGGGAGTCCACTGCCAGCTCTTCGAGCCACGGGGGCTCGTGGCCATAGAACCGGGTCAGCGCCGCCGCGACGTCCAGCCCGCTTCGCCCCGCCGCCCGCATCAGCTCCGCCGCCGTCGGCCAGCGCCGCCCGGACTCCCAGGCGTATGCTACGTTACTCCTGTATCCAAGCCGCCTTGACCATGCGGTCTGAGAGCGCTTCCCCCGCAGCGAGATCAGCAGCTCCCGGGCGATCTGCTCGTAGTCGAGTTCTTCAGTAACCATGGGTATGTATTAGCAGAACTGCACACGGATGGGGATATCTGAACGATGGTTTGTGCAATTCCGCATTGAATACGAGCAAAGGATCGGCCACTATTGAAGGCGAGGAGAGACGCATGAGAGCCCTGCCACTTGCACTGTTGATTGGATGTTTTGGGGATCGTGACCTCGGGGGTCAGGAGGGCTCCGCTCACAACCCGGAGTCCGACGCCGACACCGACTCCGACACCGATGCGGACACCGACTCCGACTCCGATGCGGACACGGATGCGGACACGGATGCGGACACCGACGCAGACCTGACCCTCACTGGCGTGGAGCGCTTTCGCTACTACGCGGGCAGCGAGGAGCCGAAGGCTGTCCAGCCGCTCAACTGCGAGCTGTTCTTCGACCTCTCCGGCGCCACCCTGGTCGATGATCTCTGCGTGGGCTGTGAGTTTGGCTTCAACGTGACCTACGTGCTCGACACGGACGAGAGCACCACCGACAGTGTGACCTGTGAGGCGCTGGGCTACACCGAGGGCTTCGGTGGCCAGTACGCCTACAGCCCCGACTTTGAGGGCTACGGGGCCTCCTGGGTGCGGTCGTATTACGGCAGCTGGTACTACGCTGCGGCGGCCGAGCTGAGCGGGCAGACCCTGACCTACACCTACACCGTGGATGATCCGGACTCCGATGGCTTCTATGAGCGGCTTGGGAATGTGATCATCAAGTAGCCGGTGCGTTCGTTCACACCGGTCGAGATACCCATGACACATGCTCCTCTCTCGCCGCGCAGCACTCGCCAGCACGCCCATGAGTATTGTTTTGGATCGCCTGATCTGGAGCCTCAGACGGGGTTGGAATCATCGCCGCCAGTTGAGGATTCGCCCCTCTCTGCTTTGGATGTTGCTGACCTGTCCTGCTCGCCCTTCGGTCTTCTCAGCGTCGTGGATCTCGATTCCGAAGGGTGCTCCCTCACCCATGCGCTGAGGTGTGCCATCGCCCGCGCCATTCTCTTTCTGGCCGCTCCGCCCCAACGCTGGCCTCTCGGCCGTGCCCGCTCCAGCGGCTTATGGCGCTGCGCTCAAGGGGGCTGCACTCACCTGCATGAGTGCCCGCTCCAGCGGCCGCCTCCGGCGCCTTACTCCGGCTCCCCGCCCCCTGGGCTACCCACCTTGTGGCCCCAGCCTGACACCCGCCACCCACCGCACGTCGGCCTACTCCGCGACCCGTCCTGCACATCTCAGAGCGCCGCATGCTCACAAGGATGCCACTCACCGATCGCAGCACCAATCCATCAACTTTCGCGCTATCCTCCCCCATGCTCATCCTCCTCGCCGCATGTCAGATCGAAACCGGCCTCAACGAGGATCTGCCCGACAACGACGCAGCAGCCACCATCGTCGTCACCCCTGCCACACTCACCCTCTCCGCCGCCCTCGGCGAGACCGCCACCGGCTCCGTGTGGATCGAGAACATCGGCAACGCCACCCTCTCCCTCACCGCCACAGAGATCCTCGACTCCACCCGCTTCTCCGTGGAAGGCGCCCCCGCGACCATCGCGCCGGGAGAGCAGGCGGAGCTGATCGTAGACTTCGAGTCGGTCGTCCTTGAGGACTCGGGCACCCTGCGTCTCTACAGCACCGACCCGGACAGCCCGGAGGTTGACGTCGCGCTGTGGGGAGAGGCGCTCACGCCGCTGCTGGCCATCGAGCCGAATCCGGTCGACTTCGGCAGCCGCACCACCGGCTGCGACTGGGAGCTTCCGGTCACCCTGCACAACGACGGAACGGCAGACCTCAACATCGACGCCGCGCTGCTCACCGGCGCCGCCTACAGCCTCACCGGCGACTTCGCGACCGCGCTGGCCCCGGGCGACTCCGTAGCGGGCACGGCGTGGTTTTCCCCGACGACCCCCGGCACCGCCGAGGGCCTGATCACCGTCGCCAGCAGCGACTCCTCTGGCGACACCACGGCCCAGGTCACGGGTATCGGGGCTGAGCCAGCACTCAAGGAGCAGCTGTTCATCCAGGGTGCGTACATCCTCGACACGGTCGACATCCTCTTCTACATCGACCAGTCCGGCTCGATGGCCGATGACAAGTCCCGTCTCAAAGACGCAGCCGAGCTGTTCATGGCTGATCTCGACGCCTCTGCTGCGGACTATCAGGTCATGGTCGTCACCAGTGACTTTGGCTGCCACAACAACACCATCATCACTGGCTCCACCCTCGATCCGGTCAGCGCGTTCGCCGATGCACTGGACGGTCCGCCGGGTGGGTTCACCGAGGCAGGGCTGTCCATCGTGGTCGCTGCACTGGAGGAGTCGGGGGCAGGGGACTGCAACGCCGGGTTCCGGCGCCAGGACACTCCGCTCTCGGTGATCCTGGTTTCTGACGAGCCGGAGCAGTCTCCGGACGGCTGGAAGAAGGCCCTCGCTGAGATCGAGGCTCTCGCTCCCGACGCCATCATCTCAGCCATCGCCGGGGACTACCCCGACGGCTGCGAGACCGCAGAGCCCGGCCATGGCTACTACGAGGCCGTCGAGGCCACCGGCGGGGTCTACCACTCGATCTGTGCAGAGGACTGGTCGCCGCACCTGGAGTCGATCTCTGAGGTCTCCACCCAGATCGACGGCGAGATCACCGACACCTTCGACCTCTCCGACTACCCCGACCCAAGCACGCTCTCCGTGACGGTCAACGGCGAGGTCGTCGAGGGCTGGGTCTACAATGCGATCAGCAACTCGGTGGTGTTCGACAAGGAGCCCGCGGACGACGCGGACATCATGGTGACCTTCACGACCGGCTGCGGGGGGTAGTGGGGGTAGACTGGTGGGGTGACTTCCACTGAGCTGCTCCTCCTGTTCTCGTTCGTCTCACTGGCCCCGGTGATCCTGTTCACGAACCTGCTCGTCCAGGCGCTGAAAGGTGCCGAGCGGGTCGGGGTGGAGAGCCGCTGGGGCGGCATCGGCGGCGGCGGTGGGGGCTGGGGACTGACCCGACCGGCGACCTGGCTGCTGCTCGCGCTGTTCTTCGTGACGCTCTCCGGGGTGCTCATCAGCGCCACTGCAGACCGCGCTGCTGAGACCGAGGCGCGCCGGGATGGACTGGTCCTGGAGGTCCATCGCCGGTCGGTGAGCAGCCACCAGGACGCCCTCGCCGCGCTGGAGTCCGCACAGAGCGAGCCCCAGCAGGCCGCCGCACTCGCGCAGCTCAAGATGGCCCTCGCCAGCCACGAGGCCGCGGTCTCTTCGCTGGAGCTTCTGTGGGGAAAGCCAGGAGAGGACGAGGCGAAGTCCGCTGAGGCGAAGCCCGCTGAGGCGAAGCCCGCTGTCGAGGCCCCGGCTGCGGAGAAGCCTGCGGAGGAGATCCGCGATCTCAACCCCCGCGCGGTCGATCCATGAGCCGAATGCGGCTGGAGTGGGGGGTCGATCCGCTCAGCCCCCTCGCCGAGCAGCAGCGCAACCTCGACGCGCCCCCGCCGCTGAAGCTGGCCCGATCCGGCCCGCTGGAGTCGGTGATCCGCGACCTGAAGCGCTACGTGCGCGGGGAGGTCTCGGGCACCTCGTTCCTGGTCTCCGGGCACCGGGGAAGCGGCAAGACCACCATGGTCCATGGGGCAATCGAGGCGGTGCTTCGGTTCTCGATGCGCCAGGGGCTCACCCGTCCGCTGGTCGTGCGCATCAACGGGCCGGACCTGTTCTTGGCCGAGGCGAAGGACGACGAGCCACCCCACGCCCGGGTGCTCAAGGAGCTGGCGAAGTCTCTGGCCCGGGCGGTCTGTGACGAGTACATCGCCAGCCTCCACCGACACACCCTCCGCAGCCGGGATGCGCTGGGCGAGGATCGGTTCCAGGAGCTGCGCCAGATGATCGTGCAGCTGCAGCTGACCCTGGGCGGGGTGGTGACTTTGCCGGAGATGGAGGGGCTGTGGGAGCAGCTGGGGGTGCTCGACAGCGGGGTGATCCTCCCTCGGAGCAGCCCGGTCGGTGGGGCGGAGGAGATCCTCACCCTCTGGCAGACCCAGGAGGTCTACCACCAGATCGCCGGGGTGCGCACGGTCACCGATCGCATCGATCAGAAGAACCAGCGCGAGCGCACCATCAAGACCGCCCTGAACACCACCCTCGACAAGCTCCTGCCGTCGTTCTGGGGGCTGCTGACCGGGGCGCTGGCTGGAGCGGGGCTGCGGGTGGCCGGAGAGGATGCGCTGCTGAGTGCGACCGGGGCGCTGCTCACCGCGCTGCTGGCGGCGGTCACCCTCAACATCTCCTCGCTGTCCAGCTTCAGCATCACCCGGAAGCGGGAGTACAGCTTCGTGCCGGAGTCGGGGCCGGCGGCGCTGCCGAGGCTGCTGAGTCGGCTGGTCGAGCGGCTGCATCGGGTGGGGCTCGCGCCGGTGTTTGTGGTCGACGAGCTGGACAAGGTCGACGGGCTCGACACCAACATGCATGCCCTCATCCGGCAGCTCAAGTCGTTCATCTCCGAGCGCAGCTGCTTCTTCTTCCTCACCGAGCCCGGCTACTTCGAGCGCCTCGCCCAGCAGTCAGAGGGCGGCGCCTATCCGGCGGCACACACCTACTTCGGTCGGCGGGTGTTCGTCTCCTACACTCCCGATGATCTCCGGGCCTGGATCCGCCGGATCCTGCCGCTGTCGGAGAAGTCCGTCCCGGTCAGTGAGCTGGGGGAGCGGTTCCAGGAGACCGCGGCGGCGGTGCTCGACGGGCCGGTGGAGAAGGTGGACCTCAGCGGGGTCTCCCCGGAGGCGGCGGTGCAGGTGTTCGTGAACGCGGTCGGGGCTGGCGCACAGCGCATCCAGCTGGAGCAGCGCCTGAGCCAGGATCTCACCGAGCTGCTCCACCAGCGGCAGCGCCCTCAGCGCAACCAGCTCGCCGCCTGGAGCCACCTGCTGCTGTACCGCTCTCGGCAGCACTTCGGCGACCTCACCCGCATCCTGCGCGCCCTCCAGGACGACGACGGCACCATCCCGACCCCCGATCCGCCCAGCGATCGGGCGTTCTGTCGCATCCTCGCCCAGGTCGCTCTGGAGCAGGCGATGATCGCGGTGCTCGGGGCTCAGCCACACCGCCGCTGGCGTCAGATCGCGCTCGATGCCCTCTACCACCCGCTGAACCGCTGGGAGGCCGGGGAGCCCTTCCTCGATGTCAGCCTCGCTGCGGCGCGGGAGTGGTCGGAGAAGCGCGGCCTGTCCCCCACCGCTCCGGCGATCATCGCCCGGCTTCGCGCCCACATGGCTCAGCTGCTCCTCACCCCCACCGCCCTGGTCACCGTGCCGGGGATCCGGGGGGCGGTCTCTGCGGACGATGCCCTGCTGGTGGCGCTGGGGGAGGACCGGTATCGATGGCGGGTGACCGCCGACGGCCTGCCTGCGCCGGAGGAGTCTGCCGCGGACACCGACGATCTCGACGCCCGGATCGAGCGCATCCGGGCGTTCGTCGATGCCCTGGAGGCGTGGCCGGGGGTGGATCCGGTGTTCCTCACCGAGCAGGCCGGCCTGCTGCCCCATCGGCCAGGGTGGTCAGAGGTCGAGGCCGCACTGGTCACAGAGGTTCCCAGCGAGCGGGACATCGCGGTGCTCACCCGGTTCGACGCCCACCTCACCGAGCGTCGCCGAGCGCTGTCCCTGGCGCTGACCTGGGCGACGGTGCTTGACGCCCTCCAGTCCACCTCCAACATCGTCCGGGTGCTGCGGACGATGGAGCGGGCGTGGCGATTCGAGGAGCACACGGTCGCAGAGCTGGAGGACCTCCTGCGGCTCTCCCGGCTGCGGGTGCAGGGCTGGTTCCCCGCCGAAGCGACCTGGGAAGCGGTCGAGTCTGTGCTGGCGGCCAACGGACCGCTGCACACCATCACCGAGCCGGCGCGCGCGCTGCGGGGG
This sequence comes from Myxococcota bacterium, assembly GCA_047621685.1. Taxonomy (GTDB): domain Bacteria; phylum Myxococcota_A; class UBA796; order UBA796; family UBA796; genus JAQXDW01. The sequence continues at coordinate 13,830 of JBLHNG010000079.1, forward strand.
GAGATGCAGGCGTTCCTGGACAGCCTCGCGGAGTTCTCGGTCGAAGGAGAGCTGTGGGCCGCACTTCGTCAGCGGGTGGAGCAGCACCTAGACCGCCCCGAGCAGCCCACGCCGGTGGCTCCGATCTCCTGGATCATCTGCCGGCTCCAGCGTCGAGAGGTCGCCTGGCTGCTGCGGCTGTCCCCTGAGAAGATGAGCGCCCGGGAGTGGAGTCGGGCGTACCTGTTCGGCACGGTCCACGCCGAGATGGGCTGGCTGGCCGGGCTGTCCCTGCGCGCGATCCGGGACCAGGCCAACATCCGGGAGCTGGTGGTGGTGGTGCGCTGGAAGAACCGCCGCATCGGCGACGAGCCCCCCGGGCGGTGGCCGGCGATCGTGGTGGAGCTGGACGAGGACATCCCCGCCGGTGCCCTCGATGGCCTGCCCATCTCCCGCTGGATGCTGGAGGTTTCGGGGGAGGAGTCCGCCGACGCCATCACCGCCCGCCGCAGTCGACTCGCCAGCCAGCTCGGTCTCAAGGCCGCCGTCGCACTGTTCGCAGATGTCGAGCAGGCCCCGAAGGGGTGGGGGAAGATGCTGCTGGCCACCCCGCTGCTGATCCGCCCGAGCACGGTGTCCGAGGCGATGGAGCAGTGGGAGACGTTCCCGACGGGGTGAGCCCGCTGTGTGATCGCGAACACACCGCTGTGTGATTTGAAGCAGGTGGTCTGAGCCACCCTGAGCCACACAAGACCATCAACGTGCGCTTGCCAGTGGCCCGCTTCTTGCTGACCTGGGTGTCCCTCCCTTGAATCGGAGCAGGACAATGGAGCAAACCACAGGCCAGCGCGAGTGGGTCTACCCCGCCTGGGTCAAAGGCGTCTTCCAGAAGCGGAGGCGGTGGACCTTCGCGGTGCTTCACATCATCCTGTTCGTCACCCCCTGGATCCACGTCCGCGATCATCAGATCATCCACATCGATCTGAGCACCCGGCAGCTGATCCTCGCCGGCTCGATATTTACCCCCGCCGACACCATCTTCCTGGTCTTCGGTCTGCTGTTCTCCACCTTCTTGCTGTTCTTTGTCACCGCGATGTGGGGGCGGATCTGGTGTGGGTACGCTTGCCCACAGACGGTGTTCCTGGAGACCTTCGTGCACGCCGTCGAGCGTCGTGTTGAGGGCGCACGCGGCAAGCGCATGGCCCTGGACCGCGCACCATGGGGGCCGGAGAAGATTGCTCGCAAGACCATAAAGCACGCCATCTTCGTTGCAGCGGCGGTGCTGGTCGCGATGAGCTTCGTGGGCTGGTTTGCGGGCACCCGGGCGCTGTGGATGGGCCAGGCGAGCACCACTGCGTATGGGATGGTCGCCTTCTTTGGCGCGGTGATGTACCTCGACTTTGCCTGGTTTCGGGAGCAGTTCTGCAACTACCTCTGCCCCTACGCCCGCTTCCAGGGCGTCATCGCGGGTGAGAACAGCCTGGTCATCACCTACGACGAGCCTCGGGGAGAGCCCCGGCGGGAGAAAGGGGTCAAGCGTGCGAAGTCGGAGCAGGGCGACTGCATCAACTGCAACAAGTGCGTCACGGTCTGCCCGGCTGGTATCGACATCCGAGACGGCTACCAGCTGGAGTGCATCGGCTGCGCGAAGTGCGTGGATGCCTGTGCGCCGATCATGGCGAAGCTGGGGCGGGAGAACCTCGTCCGCTACAGCACCGTCGTCGAGGATGCTGGTGGAAAGACCTCGATGCTTCGCCCTCGACCGATGATCTACGTCGCTGGAATGGCCATCACCCTGCTGGCTGCCGGTGGGATCCTGGCCACCCGCCACCCCCTCGATGTCACGGTCAACCGGGCGCCGGGCACCCTGTTTGCGCAGGACGCAGACGGCACCACCCGCAACACCTTCATGCTTCAGATCACCAACCGTCAGTACCTTGAGGACACCGCATCGCTGACGGTGTCGGTGGACGGCCTGGACGATGCGGAGATTATGATGCCGCCGATCACGCTGGCCACTGGCGAGGTGGTGAAGGTTCCCCTGGTCATCCAGGTTCCCCCGAGTGCCGATCTCCAGCGCACACAGACCATCGGCATCCGGGTGCGATCGGACTTTGATGAGGTGGTTGTTTCCACGACGTTTAAGACCGGCGCGGCCACCGGGGGGTGAGCGCCTGCGGACCTACGGCTCGATGATGTCTTCGGTGGTGAACTCGTAGCCGCCGCTGCCGTCGGGCTGCACGCCCCAGACCTCGATGGGGCTGGTGGTCTCGCCGGAGGTGGGGTCGTAGTCGAGCCCACCGGAGGCACCGACGACGTCGATGCTGATGCCGGCCTCGAAGTTGGCCCGCACGCTGATCCAGGTGCTCGGCTTGATGTCGACCTCTTCGCCGCTGCTGATCTGGCGCAGCCCGCGGCCGATGCCGATGCCGGTGATGCTGGTCTCCTGGTAGCTCGACCACGCTGAGCCATACAGCAGCAACCATGCGGCGTCGTAGGCGTAGGCGGTGAAGCCGGCCTCGGCGGGGTCCTGGCCGCCGAAGGCTCCGGCGTAGGAGGCGGAGAAGGCGTCGTAGACGGTGCCGGGGATGGTGGTGGGCCGGCTGCCGCGCACCTGATCAAACAGGAAGTCGTAGTCGGCGACTTCCTCGAAGATGTCGATGTAGTAGGCACCGTCTGAGAGGAAGATGCCGACCGGATCCTTCTCGTCGGTGAACGCGGAGAGCTGACCGGCGGCGTAGAACAGGGCGGTGAGATCGTCTTTGTCTGAGCCGATGAACAGGAGCTGGTCGAACCCGCCGCCGCCGGCTGCTGCGATGCCCTCGTCGCGCTCGGAGCCTGAGGCGTAGGAGCGCTTGACCACGGTGCGACCGGTGCCCTCGAAGTTGTCGATGAACGCGTCTGCCAGGCCCTCGCCGTAGGGGCCAGTCTCGTAGACCACGCTCACCACGCTCGCGCCCAGCTCGTTGATCATGTACGAGGCGATGACCTCGCCCTGGAGCGAGTCGGGGGGTGCGGTCCGCCAGAACAGGCCCGGGTCGGCGTCGGTGGAGGTGAGGCCGTCGATGTCGGTCAGGGCCGGGGAGGTCGCGGAGGGGGAGATCAGCAGGGTGCCCAGGGGCTCAGCGACCTGATAGGCGGCCTCGCTGCGACCGCTGGTTGCCGGGCCGATGATGCCGGGGGTGCCGATGGAGTCTGCGAGCCACTCGGTGTTGAAGGTGTTGGCGTCGTCCTGGGTCATCTCATCGAAGGCGTCGCTGGCCTGGTTGTCGCACTCGATGAGCGCGAAGTCCTGGCCGTCCAGCCCACCCTGCTCGTTGGCCTGGATGATCGCGAGGCGCATCGCGAGGACCTCGTAGGCGAAGTTGGTGCGGTCGTAGTTCACACCGAGCACGATGTTGTCGGCGTAGTCCTCGGGGCTGGTGAGGAGGTCGTCGGGCCAGGTCTGTGTGCAGCGGGCGGGGACCTCGGTGGTCTCGCACAGGCCCTCTTCTCCACAGACCTGCCCCCAGCCGAACGCCTCGCGGCACTCGATGTTGGAGGTGCAGGTGTCGTACTCGAACCGACCCAGCGAGCAGCCCAGAAGGAGGAACAACATCTAAAACTGTCCGCGGAGGAGAATACCGTTCGGGGTGAGCACCAGCGGACGGGTCGAGATGTCGCCGCCGAGCATCACCGCTGCGACCGTGCCTCCGGCGAGGCCGAGGCCGCCGATGAGG
>JBLHNG010000080.1:0-17345 GCA_047621685.1 Myxococcota bacterium
TTCAGCGCCCGCTCCACAGCCGTCGGCGAAACCAACGGCGAAGTCCAAGCCATCTGCGAAGGCGAAGTCCCGGGCGGAGCGTGCGCCAAAGGAGCGCTCCCCGAAGCCACCACGGAAGAAGAAGAACAAGAAGAAGCGCAAGAACCTCCACACCGATCCGCGACTTCGCAAGCCTGCTGCTGCGCCGAAGCCACCCGTCCCGAAGCTGATCGCCCCGAAGCCGGCACCGGTCGCTGAGGCTGCACCGGTCGCTGCGGCCCCTGAGCCGATCGTGGAGCCGACGCCGGTCGCTGCGCCACCAGTCACTGCGCCACCGGTCACTGCGCCACCGGTCGCGGAGTCCCCTGAGCCCGTCACAGAGGCGGCTCCCCGTCCGGTCAGTGCCGGGAAGCACCGGGCGAGCACCCGGGCTTGGATCGTGATCGAGAAGATGGACGGGGTGCTGACGGAGCTGGACGGGGTGCTGGCTCAGAAGGACGCGCCCCGCACGGTGCTGGTCTCCGCGCGCTCCCGGCTGGATCGGGACTGGCGGGCGCTGCTGCCGGTGCCGTCTGGGGAGGGACGCCTGCAGGCGGGCTTCGACACCCGGATCGCCGCGCTCTCTGCCCGCATCAAAGCAATTCCGGATCCCCGGCAGGTCGAGGAGGCGAAGAACCTCGCCGCCCGGCACGCCCTGCTCGCCTCTGCGGAGGCGCTGGCGACTGAGCCAGACATCCAGGGTGCCGTCAACACCGCCCGCACACTCCAGAAGTCGTGGCGGGAGAGCGGCCGGGTCTCCAAGGCGGAGCACACCGCGCTCAACGTGAAGTGGCGTGCGGCGATGGATGCGATCTACGCCCGACGGGACGCCGAGCGGGGGGAGCGGCTGAAGAAGCTGGAGGGGCTGGTGGTTCAGGCCGAGCTGATGGTGAAGACCACCGAGCCGGTGCGGGCTGGCGAGGCAATGAAGGGACTCCAGGCCCGCTGGAAGGCCACCGGCTCTCCGAGAGGCGAGGAGGCCGATGCCCTGTGGACCCGCTTTCGGGCCGCCGCCGATCTGATCTTCGCTGCCCGACGGGAGGCCGTTGCCATCGAGGAGCAGACCAACCTCGTCGCCCGGGAGGCCCTGATCGCGGAGGCGGAAGCGAAGGCGGCGGAGGGTGTGGAGGACGCTGAGGAGCTGATCGATCGGCTCCACCTGCGCTGGAAGCGAATCGGCCACGTCCCCAGGGCGCAGTCTGATGCCCTGTGGAGTCGCTTTCGGGCCGCCTGTGATCAGCTTCGTTCAACCCCGGACATCGACCCGAAGCTGCTGGGAGATGGCGAGGACGCCTTGCGATTCAGCCCGTTTGCGGGACTCAAGAAGGACTGAGTCGGTGCCGCTGTTGAGGGGAGGTGGTAGGTTGGGGGCAAGCAGCCTCTCAGCGAGTTTCCTCGTTTGATGAGGCCCAGCACAACCGCAAGACCGGGAGGATCTACGATGCGGGTGCCCAGCAGCCTGATGCCGCTCATTGACCAGGGAGTGATCGAAGAGGTCATCCGACCGGTACAGAGTGGGAAAGAGGCCGAGGTGTTCCTGGTGATCTCCCGGGGTGAGCGGTGCATCGCGAAGGTGTACAAAGACACCCAGACTCGATCATTCAAGCACCGTTCTCAGTACACCGAGGGTCGCAACACCCGCAACAGCCGCGATCAACGCGCGATGTCGCGGCGTACCCGGTATGGACGGGGTGAAGAGGAGCAGGCGTGGCGCTCCAAGGAGGTCGACGTCCTCGAGCGCCTCCAGGAGACCACCGTTCCGGTGCCCCGCCTGTATGACTTCATCGACGGCGTGTTGGTGATGGAGATGATCGTCGACGACAACGGAGAGCCCGCGCCCCGCCTTGCCGACGTCAACCTCCACCCCGACGAGGCCCGGGAGCTGTTCTTCATTCTGCTCCACGGGGTCCAGTGCATGCTCTGTGTGGGGGTGGTCCACGGCGACCTGTCGGACTTCAACGTCCTGCTGACCCCAAGCGGCCCGGTGATCATCGACTTTCCTCAGGCGGTCGATCCGGCCCACAACCGCAACGCCCGTCAGCTGCTCATCCGCGATGTGTTCAACCTCACCACGTTCCTCTCTCGGTTCGTGCCCAACCTCCGTCGCACCAAGTACGGCGAGGAGATGTGGGAGCTGTATGAGCGCGGGGAGCTGACCCCGACCACCAAGCTGACCGGCAAGGTGAAGCGCAAGTCTGGCAACATCGATCTTGAATCGCTGATGGCGGAGATTGCTTCGGCGAATGAGGAAGACCTCAAGCGTCGAGAGGCCCTCGGTCTGCCACCCCGTCGCCCGGCTCGTGCGCCGCGGGTGCGGGAGGAGGAGGTGGTTGAGGAAGAGGCACCGGCAGCACCGTCGGAGGGTGGCTCGAAGCGACGTCGGCGTCGGTCTGGTGGTGGTGGTGGTGGTGGTGGGCAGGGCAATCAGCAGCGCAACCAGCAGGGTGGGCAGCAGCGCAACCAGCAGGGTGGGCAGCAGCGCAACCAGCAGGGTGGGCAGCAACGCAACCAGCAGGGTGGGCAGCAGCGCAACCAGCAAGGTGGGCAGCAGGGTTCGTCGCAGCAGGGTTCGTCGCAGTCTTCTGGTGAGAGTGGGGCGGCGAAGAAGCGCCGTCGTCGTCGTCGTCGGCGGCCATCGGACAAACCAGGTGGTCGCGAGTAGGTTCCCGCCTCGGCGATGAGATCGGGGATGGATGATCCCCACCGGCGCCGGTCTGCTGCACCGCAGGAGCCGGTGAGGTTGGTGCCTCGCCAGGGCGGGAAGGATCATCCCCCGCTCCGCCGCCCAGCAGTGTCTGGCCCTCCACGGGCTCATCACCGAGGCCGTCGAGGATGCCCTCGCCCTGGCCGATGCGCTGGAGTTCCGGCAGCGCGATGGAGCGGAGCTACCAGCCGCTGGCAAGCTGAAGGGTCAGATCCTCAAAGACCATGCCTGAGCTGACCATCATCACCGGTGCTTCGCTGTTGGCGGTGTAGTCGACGTCGTTGACCGGCACCCAGCTGCCGCCGCCCTCCATGTAGAGGTTGGCCCAGATGTAGTACTCGCCCTGCTCCAGCATCGGGGAGACCTCGATGGTGTAGCAGCTCCCCGGGACCAGGTCAGGGCCGTCGATCTCAAGGAGGGTGGCGTTGGGCGGACCGGCAGGCGGGATCGAAGTGTACAGCGCGATCGCCAGGGAGCGGGGGACTCCGGCGAAGTCGTCGGGCACCTTGAGGTTGCCGCAGAAGCCCAGCTCCTCGGTGCACGCGCTGGCCTCGGGAGGCGGACAGGTGAAGTCGGTGGTGTCGGTGCCCTCGGCAGTGTCGGTGGTCACGCCGGAGTCAGCGTCGACGACGCCGGTGTCATCGTCCTTGTCGCCGCATGCGATGAGCAGGGCGAGGCAGGACACAGAGAGGAGGTTTGCAGACCGCATGTCAGTTTAATTCCAGGTAAATGTGCAGTTGGCTTCGCGGGGAATCATCACGTCGGGGCTGGTATACAGCCGGTACTTCTGCCCCTCGACCATCGCTGGGACGGAGCCATCCTCGGGCCAGGCCTGGACTGCACCGTCAGGGACGACGCCCGGGACGACGGTGCCTGACGCCATCGGGGCAGACTCGGCCTCCGCGAAGATCGCCCAGACCGTGCCCTGTGGGAGGTGGAGGTTCGGGGGAAAGCCGGGGGTGTCGGCGCCCTCTTCGAGGATGTAGATCTGCCGCACACCGTCGCCGTTCCAGGTGACGGCGCCCTCGACGATGCCCTCGTAGGGATCGATGCAGTCGTAGACGTCCTCGAACAGCCGGCCGAACAGGGCGTCGAACTGCCCCTGGGCCTCTTCGAGGTCTTCCTCGCTGCCATCCCGCCGCTCAAGCTCCGCGGTGAAGAACGCCTTCATGCGCTCGGGATCGGTGGAGGCGAACAAGGTCTCGGTGCGGTCGAAGCCGTGGTTTGCGCTGGCGTCGTAGTGGCCGAACAGCTGGTGCTCGGGGAACATGCCTGCCCCCATCGACAGCTGGGAGTTGGTCATGCTGTCGGTCCAGACGCCCGGGGCGCTGACGTCGAAGCCCGAGGTGTGGCCAGAGCTGGTGGAGGAGTCGTGACAGCAGGCGCAGCCCGAAGCCCCTACCTGATCGCTGACCCACTCCAGATCCGCGGCGTACTCCGGATCATCGAGCAGGACGATGTCGGACTCGTAGACCCGGCTGGGAGGGGCAAACCAGGGCGGACCCTGCGTGAACGAGATGTCGCAGGTCAGAACGTCGGTGAACTGCATGCCATCGGGCACGTTGCCGCTGAAGTTGTCCCAGACACACAGCTCGCCGTCTTCGGACAGCTCGGTGCCTTCGCTGACCTCCAGACCCTCGACATCCACACAGACCTGCTCGGGCCAGAGGAACGGGGTCGCGGTGAGCTGAGCGGTGATCTCGGCGGTTGGGGCCTCGATGACGTAGTCGGCCCACAATGCGTCGGAGGCATCGGAGGCTTCAGTGGCGGTGTCGTCGGACTTATCACCACATCCAATGAGGGTGAGAAGCGGCATCACGGCGGCGAAGAGCATCGGCACGTCTCCAGGGTTGACGCTCTGAGATGTAGCGGGTTTTCGCGGTGTGTGCAAACAGTATGCGCATCGCTTGTTAACTGTATGCATTGCCCCGGCATAAGAACCGGATGAGCATGGTCTGCCCGCCCGGTGCGATACTCCATCGGGGACGCTGCGGCGACGCTGTGGGGGGGAGTGATGCGACTGGTGGGACTGTCCATGCTGCTTTTCGGCTGCTCAGAGCCGTTCAAGGAGGCCGATCCGACGCAGACGGACACCGGCGCGGCCCTGGGGCCGGTGCTGGATTCGGGAGACACGGCCGAGCCGGTGGACTGTCCGGCGCTGACCGCCACCATTCAGGCCAGCCGGGTGGGCGGAGCGCTGCCGCTGTCGGTGGACTTCGACGCCTCCAGCTCCTGCGGTCCCGCCCCAATCAACACCTACGCCTGGACCTTCGCAGATGCCGCTGGAGACACCGCGATATCGGGCGTCGTTGCCGACTACACCTGGCTGGGCTCTGGCGACTCCACCGCCACCCTCACCGTCACCGACACCGACGGTGAGACCGCAACCAGCAGCCTGACCATCACTGCTTCCTCCGCGGCTTGCCCGGAGATCGATGGGGTCTGGGAGGCCGGCACGCTGGGGCACAAGGAGCTGGATGAGTCCAGCGGTCTGATGGTCAGCCGCCAGGTTGCGGACCTGATGTGGACCCACAACGACTCTGGTGACTCCGCTCGTCTGTTCGCCATCGGGCTCGACGGGCGGGACCGCGGGGTGTTCACCCTGACCGACGCAGAGGCTGGCGACTGGGAGGACTCCGCGCTCTATGTCGAGCCCGATACCGGTGAGACCACGCTGTTCATCGGAGACATCGGCGACAACAGTCAGATCCGCGAGTCCATCACCATCTTCATGGTCCCCGAGCCGGATGCGTCCCTGCTCGATGCCAAGACTGACACCGCGCTGACCGACTGGACCGCGCTGACCCTGTCCTACCCCGACAAGCGCATGCTCAACGCCGACACCATGCTCGCCGATCCGCAGACCGGCGACCTCTACCTCGTCGCCGCCGATGCCGATGATGTGCCGGTGCTGTTCCGCAAGCTCGCCCCCCACACGCCCGACTCCCACACCGTGCTGCAAGAGGTCGCGACCCTCGACATGAGCTACCCCACCGGCGGTGCCTTCTCCCCGCTGGGCGACCAGCTCCTGCTGCGCACCGGGGATGCCGGGCACCTCTGGCTGCTCGATGCGAGCTTCGACCTCGCGGATTCGGTGGGACTTGAGGCATGCTCGGTGCCGATTGCCGAGGAGGTTCGCGGTGAGTCGGTGGACTTCCTCGCGGATGGCAGCGGCTATGTCACCACCTCTGAGGAGGCCCATGAGCCGGTCTGGGTGACGGATCTTCACCAGGAGACCCCCTGCTCCGGGCTCGAAGCGCGGCTGCTGACCAGCGGTGATCTCACGGTGCCCGCCGAGGTCACCTTCTCCGCCGATCCGCACTGTGTGCCGGAGGGCATTGCCTCGGTGTCGTGGGTCATCGACGGCGAGACCATCACCGAGACTGCCCCGACCCGCCAGTTCCTCACCGCCGGGCAGGTCCCGATCACCCTCAAGGTGACCGACACCGCTGGAGACAGCGCCACCGTGCAGACCGCGATCACCCTCAGTCGGCAGTCCTGCCCGGTGGTCGGCGAGACGGAGACCTGGGGGGAGCTGGACAGCACGGAGCTCACCGAGACCTCCGGTGTGGTGGTCAGCGGGCTGAGCGACGGGGTGCTGTGGGTCCACAACGACTCCGGCGACGACGCCCGGCTGTTCGCGATCTCGGAGGACGGCACGCTGCTGGGGATCTACACCCTGGACGTCTCCACCCGGGACTGGGAGGATCTGACTGCTGGCTGGAACGCGGAGCTTGGCGCGGAGGTGCTCTACATCGGAGACATCGGCGACAACTCGACGAGCCGCGAGGAGCTGTCGGTGGTCATCCTGCCCGAGCCCGCTGTCGAGTCGGATCAGTCCGAAGTCAGTGAGACCCTGGAGGGCTTCTCCTCCATGACCCTGACCTACCCCGACGAGACGGCCCACAACTGCGAGACCCTCGCCTACGATCCCCGCACCGGCGCGCTCATCATCGTCACCAAGTCCTCCGACGGTGAGAGCCACGTCTTCGAGAAGCCCGCGCCCCATGAAGACGGCACCACCACTGAGCTGACCTGGCTCACCACCCTGCAATTCGGCACCGATCCGCTGACCGGCTCGCAGAGCACCACTGCCGGGGCGTTCTCTCCGCTGGGGGATCAGCTGCTCATCCGCACCTACAGCGACGCCTGGATGTGGCTGCGGGATGGCTCGGAGAGTCTGTCCGATGCGCTGGCGGGAGAGGCGTGCGATGCCGACGCGCCCAGTGAGGATCAAGGCGAAGCGATCGCCTACACCCCCGACGGCTCCGGGTATGTGACGATCTCGGAGGGCACCGGGAGTCCGGTGCTGTTCACGCCGCTGGACTGAGGATCACTTGATCTCGATCAGCTCGATGTCGAAGACGAGCTGACCGATTGGACCGGAGCCGGAGTAGCCATACGCTTGATCGGCGGGGATCCAGAACCGGGTGGTCTCACCCTCCACCATCAGCTGCACGCCCTCCGTCCAGCCGGGGATCACCTGGTTGAGCCCGAAGGTCATCGGCTTGCCCCGGGAGTGCGAGGAGTCGAACATCGCGCCGTCCCCGGTCCAGCCGGAGTAGTGCACGGTCACGGTGTCCTGGGCGGTGGGGTGGGTGGTGCCGGTGCCGGGGGTGAGGACCGTCCAGGAAATTCCCGACTCGGTGCGGGCAGCCTCGGCGGGCGGGCCGTAGAAGAAGGGCTGCTCGCCGGTCGGGATCATGATCGGCGGGCTGGAGCGGGCACAGGAGGCGAGGAGTGCGAAGAGGGTGATCACGGTCTACTCCTGCAGCGCGCTGAGTCGGTCGCCGAGGGCGCCGAGAATGACGTAGAGCTGGCTTCGGGCTTTGGCGAGGTCGCTGGGGGTCTGCGGGTTGGCCATCGGGGCGGTCAGGGCGTTGCCGGTCTCGGTCTGGAACACGTCGAGAAGCGCGAGAAGTTCGGGGTAGTTCTCGGTCCACAAGCCGATGATCACGGCCTCGGTCTCGGCCTTTTTCTGGGCCTTCAGCTTCTTGCGCTCGTTGAAGAGGGTCTCCACCTTCTGCGACAGCACGGCGTGGATCATGGCGTCGGTCAGCGTCCCGCCCTCGGACGCCACCCGCTCCTCGTGCTCGGAGAGCTGGGCTCGTGCGGCATCGCGCTGGTCGTCGTTGGCCTCGATGGCGGCGGTGGTGGAGACGGTGGCGGCATCAACGGCAGCCTTCTGCTCGTTGGTCTGTCGGAACCGAAAGAACAGCGTGGAGAAGGACTGGAAGGCCTCTCTGAACCGAGCCGCGCCCTCTTCATCCAGACAGGACACCGCCTCTTGGGCAGCCTCTTTCGGGGTCTTCTTGCCGATCGTCTCGTTCATTCCGCCGGAGTGGCAGCAGTCCAGGACCACGTTGACGTCCGCACCCTGTGCGCTGATCTTTCGCGCGATGCTCAGCAGGGTCCCAGCGGTGACGATGTCGGTGCTGCCGAGGGTCTTCTCACCGCCATCTTCTGACTCGCCCTTCACCGACTCGCTCTCGACCCCGAGGATGCCCGTCGTGGAGCCGTGGCCGGAGTAGTACAGCATGACCTCATCCATCTCACCGAGCCGGGAATCGGACAGCGGGGCGCTGTACTCAGAGAGCATCTGGGAGGCGCTCTGGTCGGTCTTGACCGTGGGCTCGTAGCCACGCGCAGCCAGCTGCCCGGAGAGGGCGCGGGTCTCTGCAATGGGTGCAGCGAGATCGCTGAGGTGCTCGTAGTGGGCGTTGGCGATGAGCACCCCGAGGGACTCTCCGCTGCCATCAGAACGCATCGGATTGAGAGTCTTGTCGGTGGCGGTCTGGAAATTATGACCGGCCTTGAAGCGCATGCCATCGATGCGGTCGAGGGACTGCTGGAGGTCCTGGCCCGGCATGCTCTCCATCCACTGCGCCAGCTCCTGGGAGTAGCTCCAGTCCCTCGCGAACTCCCTGGTCCTGCTGGAGGTGGACACCCGGAGGCCGCCCTCCATCGGAGCGCTCTCCTCCAGCGGATCGACCACCGGATCGGTGGTGACGGGTGTGGCGGTCTCTTCGGGCGTGGTGAGGGTGGTCTCCATGCCGACCAAGATAACGGTCAGGCGTGACTGTGGGTGAACACTCGTGTGACACCCGGTAGGGTGTCTGCATGCGACCTCTCCTGGTGATCGTGGCACTCGTCGCCGCCCTGATCGTCTTCACCCTCCTCCCGCTCATCCCCGACCTCACGGTGATCCGCCAGGCGATCATCGCCTCGGCAGGTCTGGCCGGGGTGGTGTTGGTCGGGGTCAACGCCTCGAAGCGGTGGGCTGCGCTGCCAGATCTGCGGGGGCGGATCGTGTCGAGCAGCGTGCTGGCGGTCTGTCTGGCGGTTGCAGGGACGCTGGGATGTCTGGCGTTCTCTCCGGTGGGTGGCTTCGAGATCGTCTGCTCGGTCCGCACGGTCCGATTGGCGCAGAGCCCGACTGGCTACGACGCCCTGGTGCCAGGACGGACGACCTACCGGTTCTCGCGGAGCTGCATGATGGACGACTTCCCAGAGAGCTGGTATCGGCAGTCGGTGTTTGTGTTCCTGGTGGGGCCAAAGGTGCCGGATCAGGGCTGACGCTCAGGACGGGTGCTGGGTGGCGAGCAGCACCCGGAGGGCCTCGGGGATGGGCGCGCGCTCCTGGTCGGTGGCGGCGAGCTGTCGGCTCTCGTTGAGCAGCGCGGTGAGGTGATCGAGGTCCTCGGCCGCGGCGTGGACCGGCACGGTGGTCTGCCCGATGGCCATCGTCTTGATCCCTTTGACCCCGACGATCGCGACCGGCGGGGTCTTTGAGAGCCGAATCCGGATGGGCTCGCCGCGGTCGAGTCCCAGCAGACGTCGCTGGAGCAGCAGGTCGCCGTGGCGCACGGAGAGGTGGGTGGACTGCATGCTGCGGAGGCCGTGCCGGGCGGCCCCGAGCAGGATGATCAGGAGGATGGGCAGGACCAGGACCGCGCCGATGGGGCTGCTCATCCAGGCTCCGATCAGAAACAGCAGCCCGACCAGGGGCATGCCGAGGCTGATCGCAGCCGCCACCAGCGGGCGGTAGCCGCCGGGGATCTCTGCCTGCCAGCCGTCCATGCCAGCGGAGATGTTCACCGCACCGAATGCGTCGAGGTACTCCGAGTCGTCCATGGTCTGATCGTATGACAGGTAGACTCCGCCCGTGGCATACGATCAAGCGCTCGCGGAGCGAATCCGCGACTTCTTCACCGACACCACCGGGCTCTCTGAGAAGAAGGGATCCCGGTGCCCCAGCCGATCATGGGCCGGCTGGGCATGGCGTAGGGCCAGGATCTGACCGACTCACGGTGCAATAGCGATCCGACCGCACGGCGGGGGCGGATCCTTGATTAGACTCCATCAACCTCATGGAGTCCGAATGTCACTTGAAGCTGTCTTTGTTGAAGCCAGGAAGAAGCGCGATCCGTTCTGGCAGCTGGTTGCCATCAAGGAGAACCGGCCCCCAAAGATCGCCCTGGGTGACCTGCTGTGGCAAGCGCTTCGTGAGGGGGCATTTCAGCCCGGGCCGTCTGGCTACTTCAACGATCTGAAGGCGGCACCGGGCGGCTTTGATGCCACGGATCTGCTGAAGTTGTTCAGCGGAATTGCCGACAACCCCGGCGCGGCTGCTGCATTGAATACCAGCTGGCGGCAGGGGAACAGCGGCTTCATCTTCAGGGGGCTTCAGGGGTTGTTGGGGGCGGTCCGTGGCGGGATTGGACCGCTGATCCTGCGCTGGAAGGAGGCCGACGAGCGGCTGCGGCCGGTGCTTGGCTACATCCTGTTCAGCGATGGCCGCATCTCTGCTGCGGATCTCGAACCGGGCACCCTCTCCTGGGTGGTGTGGTCGGCGGTGAGCACCAAGAACGACTCTGGTTATCTGGAGAAGCTGCTGGCCCACCGACAGGCGGTGTGGTCCGACGCGGTCTGGGGGCGGGCGGTCGGCAAGGCGACGGAAGAGGTCACCCAGGACATCGAGGACTACAGCGTCATCGGTCCCGCCCAGGAGCACCTCACCGACGTCCAGCTGATGCACGTCGCGCTCCATCGAATGGATCGAAAGCACGCTGACGAGTCTGCAACGATCCTGCGGGCACGCGGCGAGACGAGCCTGCCGTCTCTGCATGCTCTGGCAGAGCACTGGCTCGATGATCGCAGCGCCAACGGTCGCAACGGCAGCTCGCTGAACATCCTGATGACCGCAATCATCGGCATCCACCTCGACCTCGGCAGGCCGCCCCTGGAGCCGCGCCTCGATCTGCTGCTTCGCCACGCGATGTGGACCGCAGGGGGCCCGCTGCTGTCTGTGCTCAGCGCGATTCCGGAGGACCGGCTCCAGGTGCTGCTGCTCACGCCTGACTTCATGCCTTCCTATCCCTACACCTACGCCCACCTCTGCCCGACTCCTGCTGTCCAGCAGCACCTCGTCGACTGTGTGGTCGGGCTGCTCGGGCGGGCACACTGGGCGGAGTCCCACGACCTCCCGGAGGCCATCGTGAGGCTCGGTGAGCCGATGGTTTCGCGCATCTGTGCTGCGCTGGAGAAAGGCGGCGGACTGCACCGCCACCTGCTGCTGGATTGCCTGGTGAAGCTGGGGGATTCGAGGGGGATTGCGCCCCTGGTGCGTGCCTTTGGTGACACCGGACCCCGGGTTGAGTCGGAGACGAAGACGGTCAATGACATCCCCGAGATCGCGGTGAAGGGTCTCGCACAGCTCGCCCAGGTCGTGCCTGAGGCCGAGGTGCTGGCGGCCCTCCAGGGCGCGCTGTCGGACTCGGATGCCGGCGTCCGGGGCTGTGCGATTGCGGTTCTGGTGAGCATGACACCCTCTGCCGCCACCCTCGCGCTGGCGAAGACGGCCGCGGCCTCCGAGTCCGATCCCGTCACGCGCAGTGCGCTCGGTCGTCTGCTGTGGCACCTGGAGGCACCTGAGGCGGTGCAGGCTCTGCGCACAGTCCCGGTTCCGCCGCAGCTTGCGGTCTTGTGGCCGCGAAGATGGGACAAGGAGCACCGCGCGGCCCACCTCCCGGCGGTGCTGGCGGTCGGGCCGGCGGTGATGGTCCACTGGGTTGGGCGGGTGCGTCGAATGATGGTGGACGAGTCGTCGACCTTCTTCGGCGTCTGGGATGTGTGGGCTGAGATCCTCTCCGTCCATGCCGATCACCCAGCGACCGGCTGGCTGACGCTGTCGCTGCTGTCGCTGGCCCCGGCCAACGATCACTACGAGCACAGCAAGCTGGCAGAGCAGCTTGAGGCGCTGGCGGAGACCCTGCCCATGCTGCCGGAGCAGTGGCTGGCGTTGGTCCGCTCCCCGGCCCGTCCGCGGAGTCCCTGGATGACCCTGTGGCTCTCCGATGCACGGCTCGTCGGTGCCGATGACCTGCTCTGTGAGGCCCTCTCCGATGCCAATGAGGAAGTCCGCGCGCAGGCCCTCAAGCGGCTGCTGGAGCGGCCCGACTCCGACCCCACCGCCGCCCTGCCGCTGCTGGCCTCTAAGGACAAAGCAATTCGTCTCGTCGTCGCCAGCCTGCTCCAGCAGTGCCCGCGTCCCGCTGCCATCCCCCACCTCCAGGCCGCCCGGAAGAAGGAGCGCGCCAAGGCCAACAAGGCCGCGCTGGATCAGGCCCTCGCCGCCTACACCCCCGAGCAGCTCGCCGCAGCGAAGCCCCTCGCGCCGGTCAAGAAGACCCGCGCAAAGAAGAAGTCCGCCCCGACCACGCCGCGCGCGATCTGGACCGACTGGCTGAAGGGGGCACCGCTGGCAGATCCCGGCGCGATCACCTGGAACGCGCTGGCCATTCGCATCGAGCAGCACCCACCGCTGGAGAGCGAGGTTGCCCTGATCGATGCGGCGCTGGCGCACTGGCCGGACACTTTGCGGACTGCACCGGAGTCGTGGCTGATCGCTTCGAGCCGTCGAAAGAAGCCGCCCGCGTACTGGTCGCTGGCTCGGACAGTGCACTACCGGCACATTTCCGGACCGACCCCGGTCAATCTCACCGTGTCGAAGATCCGGTGGCTGCTGACCTCCCCGTCGATGACCGGGATCCGGCACCTCACCCTGCAGGGGTACGACAAGCTGTCGGGGGCGCTCCTGGAGGGGCTCGCAAGCAGCTCGGTGCTCTCCGAGCTTCAGACCCTGGATCTGAAGTCGTGTGGGCTGGGGCTCTCTGGCCTTCGAGCGGTCGCGGAGGCCACCTGGCTGACGAAGCTGGAGTGCCTCAACCTCGATCACCGGTTCTTCATGCAGTCTTGGAGCAGGCACGAGCCCGAGGCCGCGGTGCTGCTGCGGGGGGCCGCCCACCTCTCTAAGCTGTGCGACCTGCGGCTGAACCTGCTGGCCGGGGAGGAGCTGCTGGAGGCGGTGCTCACCGCACCTCACCTCGCCGGGGTGACCACCCTGCACCTGGGCGGCAGCTCCTGTAGCGATGCGCTGCTCTGTGAGATGGCCGTGGATCCCCGCCGCTGGCGTGACCTCGACCTGTCCGGTCGCTCGCTCACCTCCGCTGGTGTTCGTGCCCTGGCCGATGCGCTCAACGTCGACACCCTGGAGCGCCTCGTGCTCTCCGGTCCCATCGGCACTGAGGGGGTCCTGGCGCTGCTGAGCAGCGACCGGCTCCCGGCGCTGGACTACCTCGTCCTCCACGGCACCGACGTCACTGATGCAGATGCCTCCCGGGTGAAGTCTCACTCGCGGCCGGGTCAGCTGAGCCACTTCATGTGCGGCTCAGGCAAGCTCTCCAAGAGCATTGTCGTCTCGAAGTCGTGAGCTGAATCAGCGTCGTCGGCTGGTGATGGTGACCGCCTCGGACCACAGGCGGATCGCGAGGATCGGTTGGTGGTCTGGGTGGCTCGGCGGGGTCATTCTCCCCGCTGCGGAGTTCCTCCTGGCATGAGCGTGCATAATGCCCGGATGAATCGAGACAGGCAGAAGCGACTGACTGAGCTGCTCAGCGCCTCGGAGCCAGAGAGGGTGCTCCAGGCCCTGGAGCTGGCCCGCTCGCTCCAGGTAGAGGCTGCGGCGTGCGAGCGGGTCGTGACCGATCTGAGCACCGGGCGGCAGGACTGACGGGATCGGGCGCTGCCGATCTATCTGGCGACACACACCATCCTCGGAGAGCCTGGAATTGAAGCGATCCAGGCCGTGCTGTCTCGGGTGGCCTCAAGACCCTCCGCGGCCTGCACGGTCTGAGTGCGTCTGGCAGGATCTGATCGATGCGGAGGGTGGGATCACATTCAAGCAGCGTTTTTCCCCTCCGCGCCCGGTCCGAAGGCGTGCTCCACACCGGGTGCTGGTGGGGGTTGTCGGGTAGGAAAATGGCCCTCGGCTCTGAGATCGTCTGGCCAACCTGATCCCGCGATCAGCGGCCCTTGAAGCGACGCAGCAGGCCCCGCAGCTTTTCCCTGCGCCCGGAGGGCCTGGTCTTGGAAGCGGGAGCGGGAGGGGTGTCCTCTACCCCGGACACCACGACCACGGGCTCGGCACCTGCCCCCTCGATGAGGGTCTCGATTTCATCGTCGGTGATGACTCCGGGGCCCAGGAGCGGCATCGACATTCGCGCCATGGCGGCTGAGGCAGGCTTCCAGATGAAGTCGCTGGGATCAAGGTCTTCGACGGCCTCCGCTCCGTGCATGTGGCGATGCATGGGCACCAACTTGCGGCCGTCCCAGCACTCCCGGTCCACCAACTCCCCGCTCTCGAATCGCGCCGCGCCTCCGGCTGCATTTTCCTCGTCGTAGAAGAGATAGACCGCACTCCCGGCGATGCGCGACAGGACCTCCCCCAGCTCGACATCCACCGACTCGGTCCCGGGAACAGCGTCCAGATTGAGCACAGGCAGGCCCGCGATCTCGAAGAAGCGAAGAGCCACGAGGGTGTAGTCGTGGCCCGCGTGGGTGCCGTGGCCCACCCGGGGCGCTTCCGCCCCCGACCAGACCCCCGGCTCCATGGACCGAAGCTCGGCGAAGACGCGGGCGATCTCAGCGGGGTCGATGTGGCCTGGAAGGAAGAGGCCTGTGTTGCGGTTCGACATGGGGCCAGTCTACTCCGCGTCAGCGGTGTCTTTGGAGGCTGATAGCCTGGAGCGGTCACCCTGAGGTGTTCGATGTTCACCAGAACACGCCGACGCCGACGGCCCCGAAGTCGATTCTCCCGAGGTCGCCTGCCCGACCCTCGGCATCACTGCTGAGGGGGCTTCTCGCGCCAGCGGGGGGTGGGTGAAGCCCCCGTTTCAGACAAAAGCGCACCCGTCGGGCCGGATACTGTCCAGCCCGGTGACTGGTGCCCAAAAACGCCGTGGTGCTCCACACCGGGTATGCACCATATTCTTCATCGGAGAAGGAACAATGGCTGCCAGGCGCTCGACCGCAGGGCGGGCACTCAGACCTCAGGCTCAAACGCTCTTTGGCAAGTGGAGGACGGGCGATATAGCGGCACAACTTCTATAGCCCCCCAGCCGCACTCACCGCGCCTCGCTCGGGGCAGGGATCCCGATGAGTTCACGATCTACTAACAAAAGTGACAGCACGACTCAGAAAAGACATCACTGTCGGTATGACCCCTGGTATCTTGAATTTAAGGAGGTCGAATGAACCGTTCCGTCAAGAAGAAGACCGGTAAGAGCGGACTCACCGCCCGAGACATTATGGCCACCCGCCTGCGAACGGTTCGCCCCGATGATCGGGTCTACCAGGCTGTGAAGGTGCTGCTGAAGTACAAGATCTCCGGGGCCCCGGTCATCGACGAGCAGCGCAAGCTCATTGGAGTGATCAGCGAGAAGGACTGCATCAAGGCGCTCATGCGGGCCGTACATGATCGCATGCCGCCCTCGGCGGTCGCGGATGTGATGTCCCGGGAGCTGATCACGATTCGCGAAGGCACCCACCTCATGGACATCGCCCACATCTTCATCACCCGCTCCATCCGGCGGCTGCCCGTGGTCTCCGACACCGGAGAGCTGATCGGACAGGTGAGCCGCCGAGATCTGCTCGCTGCCGCCAACCGCATCTTCGAAGACGCCCCCTCCCGCGAGTCGGCGGTCCTCTACCTCTCTGCGCTGGGGAAGCGCGCCCCGGTGTAGGGCAGTAGACTGGGGTCTCATACCGAAGAATCGTGAGGATACCGAAGAATCGTGAGGGTTATCTATCTCCAGGTGCTGGTCCGTCGGCATGGCCGAGTTGGGCATGGGTGATCGTTCGTCATTGCCGCTGAGGATAATGCGCTGACCACTGAATGGAGCAGGTAGACCGCTCAGGATGAAGTGCTCGGATACCAAACCGACCCCGGACTACTTTCCCCTCATGCTGTTCCTCCTCGCCTGCACCACCACCCCGCCCACCGTCACTGAACTGTGGAGGTGGGTAAGGAAAACAAGCAGCGTTTTTCGGCTCTTGGCCTCGTCTGAAGGCGTGCTCCACACCGGGTGCTGGTGGGGCTTTCCGGGTAGGAAAATGTCCCCCGGCTCAACGAACTCCAGTTCTGCAAGGGCTCTACGAGATCTACGCTCTGCTCGCTCTTTTCAAGCCGGTCTAATGCAGGTGGCGCAGGTGGCGCTGTTCTCGGTGCCGAGGTGGGCGCGAACGGGACGGCCTCGGCTGTGGGTGGTGTGCCGGGAGGTGGGGAGGCCTGGGCGTCAGTGCTGCCTGCTGGCCTGGATGACGGTTCGGGTGCAGGCGGCGTGAGGTCAGAAAGCCCGCAGTCCAGGTACTCCGCGCTCAGCCGGTGGGGTGACATCGGTCCTGGTAAATTCCGCAGGACGGATGGCGGGTCGTGTTCATCGGGATGATCGGTGGGATTGCATCCATCCACAACGCCTGGGCTTCGGCCATCTTCCCCCGATGTGTCGGCTCAGCGATTCACGCCCTCATCATTCAGCAGATCGGGAAAGACCGAACTCGTGACCCCGATGAGCAGGTACTCCAGGAAGGTCAGTGAGGTTGCGCCGAACGCCTGCCAGGGGCCGATGTCGCCCTCCTGTCCTGCGCATGCCCAGAGGTAGACAGGTCGCCGGAGCCGGGTGGTAGCATCAGCGCGGAGGGCAGTATGCAGAGCAATTGGATCGAAGACAGCCGCATTGTGATCCAGGGTGCGACCATGATGGAGCGGATCCTCATGATCACACAGCGGGCCGAGGTCGACGGCGGGATGCTGTACCAGACCATCACGATCAAGGAAGACCCGCAGACCAAGCAGGAGAGCCTCTCGACCACGATGGTGTTCGTGCCGGCGCGGTAGCCGCCTCGGCGGCCCGCGATCGAAAAGACTCAAAGCAGCCTCCTGCCCCAACCCTCGGACGTCGCCTCCGTACCCCTCCCTGAGAGGAGGGAGCGCACCAGGTGGCACACCGCACCCGAGAGGAGGTCTTCGCCTGGGCTGCGGGTAAGCCAAATAAGCGGGTATGCAGAATAAGCAGTGCTTTTCCCCTCCAGGCCTCCATCTGACGCCGCGGTTGTGGGCAGTCTCGGGCAACAAAATGTGGCACCAGTCATGTCGCCCCCTTCTGGCGGACAGTCTGTGTGAAAGGATGCCTGCGCGAAGCGGGGGGTTTGGGGGTGAAGCCCCCGTTTCAGACAAAATCGCACCAGTCGGGCCGGATACTGTCCGGCCCGGTGACTGGTGCCC